>NZ_JACHVQ010000002.1:300000-600000 GCF_014190805.1 Flexivirga oryzae
TCGCGGGCCGCCTTCACCAGCGAGTCGAGCGTGTGCTGCTGGACACCCGGCATGGACTGCAGCGCGATCGGGTCCTGCGCGCCCTCCTTGACGAACATCGGCAGGATCAGATCGGCCGGGTGCAGCCGGGTCTCGGCGACCAGCCGGCGCATCGCCGGGGTGGTCCGCAGGCGGCGGGGACGGGGGGAACCCGCGGGCAGTGCCCACGGGTTCCCGATCGCCGCGCGGTGCCGGGCGGCCGCCCTGGTCTGCGCGGTGTCGCCGCTGCTGTCGATCATCGAGACGCCTTGGCCTTGCGCCGCGACGAAGCCTTCCGTTCGCTCGGGCGACGGACCGGTTCGCCGGCCTCCTGCGCCGACAGCGCGAGGCTGCGGCCGTAGTCGGCGAGCGCGTCGACCAGTGCCTCGGCGTTCGGCTCGGCGGCCAGCACGTCGACCCGCAGGCCGTGCTCCTCGGCGGTCTTGGCGGTCGCCGGGCCGATACACGCGATCACCGTGGTGGCGTGCGGCTTGCCGGCGATGCCGACCAGGTTGCGCACCGTCGAGCTGGAGGTGAAGCACACCGCGTCGAACTTGCCGGTCTTGATCGCCTCGCGCACCTCGGGCGCCGGCGGGGCGGCGCGGACGGTCCGGTATGCCGTGACGTCGTCGACCTCCCAGCCCATGTCCTGCAACCCGGCGACGAGCGTGTCGGTCGCGATGTCGGCGCGCGGCAGGAAGACCCGGTTGATCGGGTCGAGCAGCTCGTCGAACGGCGGCCAGTCCTCCAGCAGCCCCTTGGCGGACTGCTCGTTGCTCGGCACCAGGTCGGGCTCCAGGCCCCAGACGCGCAGCGCCTCGGCGGTGACTCCGCCGACCGCGGCGATCTTCAGACCGGCGAACGCCCTTGCGTCCAGGCCGAATTCGATGAACTTCTCGCGCACCGCACGTACGGCGTTCGCCGAGGTGAAGCCGATCCATTCGTAGCGGCCGGTCACCAGACCCTTGATGGCGCGTTCCATCTGCTGCGGGGTCCGTGGCGGTTCGACGCTGATCGTCGGGACGACGTCGCTGGACGCGCCGTGTGACGCGAGCCGGTCGGTCATCGTGCCCGACTGCTCCTTGGTGCGCGGCACCAGGACGTTCCAGCCGAACAGCGGCTTGGTCTCCCACCAGGACAGCTGGTCGCGCAGGCCGACCACCGAACCGACGACGCCGACGACCGGGTTGGTCAGCGGGTGGCCCTTGAGCGCGGCGCTCACCTCACCCAGCGTGGTGACCCGGGTCTGCTGCCGGATGGTGGTGCCGTCGGTGCTCAGCGCCACCGGAGTCTCCGGGTCGCGGCCGGCGGCGGCCAGCTTGGCGAGGCCGACGGGAACGGTCTCGGCGGTGCCGAGCACCACGGCGGTGGCGTCCTTGGCGACGGCGCTGCTCCAGTCGGTCCGTTCGTCGGCCGCGGACAGCACGTGCACGGTGCGGGCACCGCTGCCGACCAGCGGGATGCCGGCGTATGACGGCACGGCGGTCACCGCGCTCACGCCCGGCACGATCTCGAAGGCGATACCCGCCTTGTGACAGGCGAGTGACTCCTCCGCCAGACCGTTGAAGGTCGCCGGGTCGCCGTCCATCAGCCGGACGACGAGCGCCTGGGTGCCGTCGGTGCGGGCGGCGGCCTTCGCGGTGCGGACCACCAGCTTGGCCCTGGACGCCGTGGTCAGCTTCTGCCCGGTCTCACCGTGCCCGGCGTCGACGATCTCGACGTCGGGGCGGGTGAACGCCGCGACGAAGTCCTCACGGGCGATCTGGTCGATGATGACCACGTCCGCAGCCTCGAGCAGCCTCGCCGCCCTGACGGTGACGAGGGACGGGTCCCCCGGGCCTGATCCGATGAATGCGACCTGGGGCAGTGTCTTGGGTGTTCTGGTTGTACTCACGTGTTCACGCTCCGCGGCGCTGGGGGGTGGTTGTCGGTGACGGGATCTGCGCCCCTTGGTAAGTGCCCGCCGGGTGCCGGATCCGGTGGGCTGTCACTCGACGCAAAGGCTTCGGCAGCCCCGTCGTCGAGCAGTAGTTGTGCGACGTCGTGACCGAGTCGCTCGGCATCCTCGAACGGGCCGGTCTTGGACCGGCGCAGGTCGAAGCTGCCGTCGGTGCGGCCGACGAACGCCCGCAACGAGATCTCCAGGCCGCCGTCGACGTCCTCGCTGACCTCGGCGAGCGCTCCCAGTGGTGCCGAGCAGCCCGCTTCGAGCCGGGCGAGCACGGCGCGCTCCGCGGCGACGGCGGCGCGGGTGTCGGGGTCGTCCAGCTGCTGTATTACGTCGTGCAACGCGGCGTCGTCCGCGCGGATTTCGAGGGCGAGGGCGCCCTGGCCGGGTGCCGGCAGCATCTGCAGGGGGTCGATGGCCTCGGTGACCTCGTCGAGGCGGCCGAGCCGCGCCAGGCCGGCGCGGGCCAGCACCACCGCGTCGACCTCGCCGCTGCGCACCAGGCCGATGCGTGAGTCGACGTTGCCGCGGATGTCGCGGAAGGTCAGCCCGAGACCGAGGGCCGCCAGCTGCGCGACGCGGCGCGGCGAGCCGGTGCCGACGACCGCGCCCTGCGGCAACTCGCCCAGGGTGAGGCCGTCACGCGCGACCAGGACGTCACGTGCGTCCTCGCGCGGCGGTATGGCGGCAATCGTCAGACCACCGGCCGGTGCGGTCGGTAGGTCCTTGAGCGAGTGCACGGTGAGGTCTATCCGGTTGTCGCGCAGGGCGTTCCGGATCGCGGTGGCGAAGACCCCGGTGCCGCCGAGCTGGCTCAGCGAGGCGCGGTTGGTGTCCCCTTCGGTGACGATCTCCACGATCTTGACCTCGTGGCCGAGCGCACGCAGCCGGTCGGCGATCAGGCCGGTCTGCGTCAACGCCAGCTTGCTGCGGCGGCTGCCGACACGAATCCTCATCGGCCACCTCCAGCGGCTTCGCCGTGGGGAATCTGGGAGACGCGCGACTCGTGCGGGTTCAGGTCGAAGAGGGTCCGCAGCAGCGCGGCGTAGTCCTGGCCGCCCTGCTCCTCCCCCGCGAGCTGCTTGATGCGGACGGTCGGCGTGTGCAGGATCTTCTCGACCACGCGGTGCACGGTCATCTGGACCTGTGCCTCGTCGTGCTCGGACAGCTCGACCCGCTGGGCGAGTCGGGTCAGTTCGGCGGCGACGACGTCGGCGGCGCGGGCGCGCAGCTCGGCAACCGCGGGTGCGACGGCTGCGGCACGGCGCGCGACGAGGAATTCGGCGACCTCCGCGCTGACCAGGTCGTGCGCGGCGGCCAGTTGGGTCTTCTCGGCGTCGTCCGTGACGGAGGCGTTGAGGTCCTCCAGCGAGATGAGGGTGATGCCGGGCAGGTCGGCGAGTGCCGGGTCGATGTCCCGCGGCAGGGCGAGATCGACCAGCAGGGTGGCCTTCTCGGATGTGTCGACGTTGTCCAGGTCGAGGACGTGGCCGACGGCGCCGGTGCAGGAGATCACCAGGTCGGCCTCCGCGACGGCGGCGGTCAGCTGCGTCCAGTCCCCCGCGACACCGCCGGTCGCCTCCGCGAGCCGGGCGGCCTTGGCGGGGGTGCGGTTGATGATCGTGAGGTTGCCGACCCCCGCACGCGCCAGGGTGTGCGCGGCCAGCCCGCTCATCGCGCCCGCCCCGACGACGAGGGCGCGTTGCGCACTGAGCTCGCCGAGGGTGGACTGCGCGAGGTCGAGGGAGCGCTCGACGAGGGACCGGCTGACCGAGTCGATGTCGGTCTCGGTGTGCACCCGCTTGCCGACCCGCAGTGCGTGCTGCATGAGCGCGGACAGGGACGGGTCGAGGTGGTCGCCCTCCTGGGCGGCGCGCAGGGCGTCCCGCAACTGGCCGAGGATCTGCGCCTCTCCGACGGCGACGGAGTCGAGACCCGACGCGACCTGGAAGGCGTGTGCGACCGCACGGTCCTCGAAGTGGACGTAGAGGTGCTCGCGCAGCTGCGGCACGGCCAGTCCGGTTGCGACGGCAAGGGATTCGGTGATGCCGGTGACCGCACCGTGGAACGTCTCCACGTCGGCGTAGATCTCGACCCGGTTGCAGGTGGACACCACGACCGTGGCGTTGACGTGCTCGTTGCGCTCGAGGGCGACCTCGAAGTCGTCGATCCGGTCGGCGCTGAGGGCCACCTGCTCGAGGAGTTCGACGCCGCTGGTGCGGTGCGACATACCGATCACGATCAGGCTCATCGAGCGTCACCCCACTTGCCGAACTCGTCGTCCCGGCCACGCTGTTCGTGGAAGGCGAGGATCTGCAGCTCGGTGGCCAGGTCGACCTTGCGGACCTCGACCCCGGGCGGGACGGTGATCATGCACGGCGCGAAGTTGAGGATGGATCGGACACCGAGTGCGATCGCCTGGTCGGCGGCCTGTTGCGCGGCGTGCGGCGGGGTCGCCAGCACCGCGATGATGCTCTCGGGCGCCTGCTGGGCCAGCTCGGCGAAGTCGATCACCTGCAGTCCGGCGATCTCGGTGCCGATGATCGCCGGGTCCTCGTCGACCAGCCAGCGGACGCTGAAGCCGCGGGTCGCGAAGCCGCCGTAGGCCGCGAGCGCGTGACCCAGGTTGCCCATCCCGATGATCGCGACGGACCAGTCGTGGTGCAGGCCGAGTTCGCGGGAGATCTCCTCCGAGAGGCGCTCGACGTCGTAGCCGACACCGCGCACGCCATACGATCCGAGGTGGGAGAGGTCCTTGCGCAGTCCCGCGGAGCGGACGCCGGCCGCCTCGGCGAGTTCTTCGGAGGAGACGACCTCGACGCCCCGGGAGTCCAGGGCCGCCAGAGCACGCAGGTAGAGCGGTAGCCGAGCCACGGTGGCTTCGGGAATCTCCCGACGGGCGGCCGATGCGGTGCTCACTGGCGCTTCGACTCCTCATGCGTCTCGGGCAGGCGTATACCAAACGCCGGCCACAGAGGATCAATGACCCCCTGACTCTAGGTCTTTGTGAACGCGGGCACAAAGTCGCAAATTCCCGGCAAAAGTGCTAGGCGGGGGTCGGGTCGTGCCGCGAGAGCCGCTCGTGATAGCGGAACTCCGCACGGCACAACGATTTCGGCCGTGTTCGGGCAGCCGCGGCGCCGGACCGCACCCGGTCGTCATCTACCGTCGAGTAGCCGTTCGCGCCGCCCGTCCCGCAGGTCCCCCGCACCCATTTCGCCGAGAGGCTCACAAACGACCGACAGGACACGTAAATTCGCGACTCCGAGGCCGTGCATGGGCGGTTTTCTGGGCCCCTCGGTGCGTTGCTGAGCCTGTCGGCATGGTGGGGTCAGCGTTTGCCGAAGATCCCGCGCCGGGCGAGCGCCTTGCGCAGCCGCTGCTCGTCGACCCGCCAGTAGTCGTGCTGCTTGCCGTCGACCAGGGTCACCGGGATCTGTTCGGCGTATGTCGCGAGCAGCTCGGGCTCCTCCAGGATGTTGCGCTCGGTGAAGCTCTCCCCGGTGTCCGCGCAGACCCGCTCGATCACCGCACGCGCCTGGTCGCACAGGTGGCAGTCGGGCTTGCCGATGAGGGTGATGCGCGGGGTCGTCATACCTAGAAGAAGACCGAACGACGTTGCAGCAACAGCGAATAGAGCGACTGCTGGATCGTTTCGCGGACCTGGTCGGTGAGGTCGAAGACCAGCATCGGGTCGTCGGCGGCGGCCGCACCGTAGGAGTCCGTCGCGATCGGCTCGCCGAACTCGATGATCCACTTGCTGGGCAACGGGATCAGCCCGGCCAGCCCGAACAGCGGGAACAGCGGGGTGATCGGGAAGTAGGGGAAGCCGAGCAACCGGGCCAGGCCCTTGAGGTTGCCGATCATCGGGAAGATCTCCTCCGCGCCGACGATCGAGCACGGGATGATCGGGACCTCGGCGCGCAGCGCAGCCGCGACGAACCCGCCGCGCCCGAAACGCTGCAGCTTGTAACGCTCGGCGAACGGCTTGCCGACGCCCTTGAACCCCTCGGGGAAGACGGCGACCAGCTCACGCTGGGCGAACAGCCGCTCGATGTCCGGGTTGGATGCCAACGTGGTGCCCGCCTTGCGGCTGAACTCACCGATCAGCGGCGACTCGAAGACCAGGTCGGCACCGAGCATGCGCACGTGCCGGTGCCTGGGGTGTTCGTCGTGAATGGCGACCTGGGTCATCAGCCCGTCGACCGGCAGCGTGCCGGAGTGGTTGGCCACGACCAGCGCCGGCCCGTCGTCCGGGATGTTCTCGACGCCACGCACCTCGACACGGAACCAGCGCTTGTAGAGCGGGCGCAGGATCGGCAGCCAGACCTTCTCGGTGAACTCGGGGTCGAACCCGAAGTCGTCGATCTCGTAGTCGCCGGTCAGCCGGCGACGCACGAACGCCAGCGCCGCGGCGATCCGCTGCTCGAGGTCCTCGCCCTCGATGCCGACCATCGAACCCGCCTTGCGCAGCGCCTCGATCAGCAGGTTGACCAGGCCCTCGAAGTCGCCCGGCCGCAGCGCGGGTGTTGCGGTGTTCTGCTCCGGGGCCTCCGGCGGGTCGGGCACCACCCGCAACGGCGAGGTCGCCGCGTCATACGCCGGTCGGTCCGGGCGGCGACCCGCACTGTGTCGTGCCGCCGCGCCGATGCTGCGGCGGGAGGGGCGTCCCGCCGGGGTTGTCGGTGCCTCGGCCGTCGTACGGCGCTCCGGCGTACGGCGCTCCGGCGTCGCGGTGGGGGGCTGCTCGGGTGCCTTCGTGGCCGCGGCCTTCTTCGGCGCGGGCTTCTTCGCGGTGGCCTTCTTGGTGGTGGCCTTCTTGGTGGCCTTCTTCGCCGCAGACTTCGCAGCGGGGGTCTTCTGGGTCGTCGACTTCGCGGCCGGGGCCTTCCGGGCTGCAGCGGCCTTCTTGGCCGGTGCGGACTTGGCAGCGGTCCGCTTGCGTGTCGTGCCGCCGGTCTCGCCGGTGCCGGTCGGCTGCTCCTCAGACACGTGCTTCTCCCAGGTTGGCGGTGGCCGAACGGGCGGCCCCGAAGATCTCCCGGAACGCATCGCGGGTGGTGTGCTCCGGCTCGAAACCGAGCAGCTCGCGCATCCGGGTGGTGTCCATGCCGCGGCCGAACTGCAGGAACTGCATCTGCTCGGCGTCGAACGATCCCGCGCCGCCGAGCAACCCACTCAGCTGTTGCATCAGGCCGCCGGTCTTCGGAAGCACCCGCAGCACCGGTTTGCCGGCGATCCGGGCAGCCTGCCGCACCGTCAGCAGGCCGGGGCAGGCAACGTTGACGGTGCCGGACAGGCCCTCGGCGTGCGCGGCGCGCTGCAGCACCGCGACGGCGTCGTCGATGTGCAGGACCTGGAAGCGTCCGTCATACCCGAGCGGGACGGGCAGCACCGGCAGCGAGAAGTACTCCGAGAACGTCGTGCGCAGGCCGGGGCCGACGAGGTTCGCCATCCGCATCAGGGTGACGTCGATGTCGGGGCGACGGCGGGCCAGCCCGCGCACGTAGGTCTCGACCTCGACCGAGTCCCGGCCGAAGCCGCCGGTCGGGTTGCGGCGGGCACTCATGTCCTCGGTGAACATCGCCGGGTCGCGCGGGGAGGAGCCGTAGATGGCCGACGAGGACTTCACGATCAACCGCTGCACGGAGTCGGCCTTCTGGCACGCAGCGAGCAGCTGCATGGTGCCGATGACGTTGATCTCCTTCTGCAGGGTGCGTCCGCCGGCCTGCTTGGGGGTCATGATCACGCCCAGGTGCAGGACGGTGTCGACCTTCTCCTGGGCCAGGATCTTGCCCATGATCGGGTTGCGGATGTCGGCCCGGATGAAGTCGGCGCGACCCAGACTGTGCAGCGGCGGCACCGTGTCGACCGCGATCACCCGGTCGAGGGTGGGGTCCGCGGCGAGCGCGCGGCACGTCATACCACCGACCAGCCGGGACACACCGGTGACCAGGACAACCCGACCCACATGCCCTCCTCGACGCCGATTCACCTGCAGCACGATCCTAATCACCCCGCTCAGGGGTATGACGAAGCCCCGGTGCCGCGATCCTGCGGTCCGGGGCTCGTAGCGGTCGTCGCGCCTTACTTCTTGTTGCGGCGCTGGTGACGCGTCTTGCGAAGCAGCTTGCGGTGCTTCTTCTTGGCCATCCGCTTACGGCGCTTCTTGACGACTGAACCCATGCGTACGCTCTTCCTGAAAATCGCTGATGTGGAACCGGTGGGCTGCGCCCCATCCGGCACGCGAAGCCTTGACGTTGACCCCGCCCGGAGGTGGGACACGATCGACGTCCAAGGCTACGCCATTGCCCCGACGGCCGACGAATCGAGTCGGCCGCGGGCCCTCCCCTCTCGGTCAGGCAGTGCCCATGTAGGACTGGCTGAGGTATTCGGTGACGGCGTCCTCACGGACCCGGAAGGACCGCCCGACGCGCACCGCCGGCAGCTCACCGGAGTGCACCAACCGGTAAACCGTCATCTTCGACACCCGCATGATGGCGGCTACCTCGGCGACGGTCATAAATGTGACGTCGCCTGGCTGACGCTCTTCGGCCATGGCTTGTGCCAACCCTTCTCCCACGACGGTTTCACCCCCTGCGGCCGGCTGGAACCGGTCGACACAGGTGTACTGCTGGGCAACTTTAGGGGGTCGAGGCGCTGTCTGGAAAGTCCGAGACGATGAAATGTCCACCTGACACGCCGATACGGGTGAGAAAAATGTTGCGTATGGCGCGCTGTGCCGCATGTTCCGGGCGGTGCGGGTGGGACCAGATTTTCCTGGGGTTCGGGGCCTGTGGGGCGTCGCGGGCGGGCGTTGGTCGCCCCAGTGGGGACTCCGGTGCGCCGCCGGCCGCAAAACCGGGCATACGTCGCCCCAGTGGGGACTCCGGCACGCCCCGGGCCGCATACCCGCGCGTAGGTCGACACCGGGGGGACTCCGGCACGCTCCGGACGCCATACCCGCGCATACGTCACCCCAGTGGGGACTCCGGCACAGCCTCGGACGCCATACCCGCGCATATGTCGACACCGGGGGGACTCCCGCACGCCGCCGGCCGCCATACCCGCGCATATGTCGACACCGGGGGGACTCCCGCACGCCGCCGGCCGCAAAACCGGGCATACGTCGCCCCAGTGGAGACTCCGGCACGCTCCGGACGCCATACCCGCGCATACGTCACCCCAGTGGAGACTCCGGCACGCTCCGGACGCCATACCCGCGCATATGTCGACACTGGGGGACTCCGGCACGCCCCGAGGTCGCCCCAGTGGGGACTCCGACGCGCGCCAGGCCGGGCCACCCCAGAGCACCGTCAGTCGAACCAGACGTCCAGTCCGTGCAGGGGGAAGACCGCGGTCCGGGTGGCCAGCACCGACTGGTCGATGGCGTCGTCGGGGTCGACACCCGACTCCCAGGAACGCCACCAGACATGACCGTTCTCGGCCTGCCCGTCGCCCATCCGCGGCGGACCCGGCCGGTCGAAGGTGCGTTGCACGTGCTCTCGCCATACGGCGGGCAGTTCCGTGTCCAGGTCGATCGGCCGGTGCGCGGCGATCGCGGTCAGGTGGGTCCAGGCGCGCGGCACGACGTCGATCAGCTCGTAACCCCCGCCGCCGAGCGCCAGCCACTTGCCCCCGGTCACCTCGTGCGCCAGATCGTGCAACGCTGCGTAGGCGGTGCGTTGCGCGTCGACCGACAGCGCCATGTGCGCGAGGGGGTCGGCGTAGTGGGAGTCGCAGCCCTGCTGGGTCACCAGCACCTGCGGCCGGAACTGCCGCACCAGTGGTGGTACGACCGCGTGCAGGGCGCGCAGCCACGCGCCGTCCCGGGTGCCGGGCGGCAGCGCGATGTTGACCGCGGTCCCCTCCGCGTCCGGGCCGCCGATGTCACCCGGGAAACCGGTGCCGGGGAACAGGACCCGCCCGGTCTCGTGGATGGAGATCGTGAGCACGCGGGGGTCGTTCCAGAAGACACGTTCGACGCCGTCGCCGTGATGCACGTCCACGTCGACGTAGACGATCCGCTCGGCCCCGTTGTCCAGCAGCCACTGGATGCCCAGCGCCGCGTCGTTGTAGATGCAGAACCCGGACGCGCTGCCCGGCATCGCGTGATGCAGGCCGCCGCAGAAATTGACGCCGTGGTCGATCTCGTCACGCCACAGGTCCTGCGCGAGCCCGACCGTCGAGCCCGCGATCAGCGCCGACACGTCGTGCATGCCCTCGAACGCGGGGTCGTCCTCCGTCCCGAGCCCGTATGCCGTGTCGGCCGAAGCCGGATCCGCCGAGGCGGCACGCACCGCGTCGACGTAGTCGGCGGTGTGCACCCAGGACAGGAAGTCGTCGACGTCATCCGGCATGGACGGCTCCACGACCTGCACGCCGGGAACATCGAAAACGCCGAGTTCCCGGCACAATCGGGCCGTCAGGTCGAGCCGGATCGGGTTCATCGGGTGCTGGGGACCGAAGTTGTAACCGGTCAGGGCCTCGCCCCACACGACTCGCACGCGGGGTGCGTCGGCGGCCACCAGCGTCAGCCGATCAGAGAACCGAGCTCGGCACCGCGCCCGGGTCGTCCCCGAGCGGGTAGATCATCGCCATCTCGTCCTCGGGGTCGTCCTCGGTCGAGTTGTGCATCGCGCGGCGGCCATCGGTCGGCCGGAAGCCGTAACTGGACGCGAACGCGACGGCACGGCCGTTGTCGGTGCCGACCCAGTAGAGGACGAAGCCGTAGCGGTCCTCGCGGGCCTGCCGCACACCGGCGTCCACCAGCTTCCAGGCGACACCCTTGCCGCGCAGGTCGGGGCTGACCCACAGGCCGAACAGCTCGCTGACCTTGTCGTCGCCCTCCGGGACCCGCCCGACGGAGACGACGCCGACGATCTGGTCGCCGTCCTGGGCCACCAGCCGACGGGAACGCTTCACCCGGGCCTGCCAGAGTTCTTCGTCGAAGGCCTCCTCCTGCGCCGCCGTCGCAGCAAAGGCGTCGGGTGATTCACGCAGAGCAGCCAGTCGAACGTCGCGGTAAACCTGCCATTCCTCTTCCCCGAGGGCGCGCACCGTGATGTCAGTCATGGGCACAACTCTCGCATGTATCGATGCGCCGTGGTCATCAGGTGCGGTGAACTCGCAGCTGCCGACGGAAAAACGATCGGCTTCACAACTGCCCGGACGCCAGTTCCGCGGAGCGTCGTGCCGCGGCTTCCATCGCGGTCAGGAACGCCGCGCGGACACCGTGGTCGTCCAGTTGCCGCAGCGCCGCGACCGTGGTGCCTCCGGGGCTGGACACCCGCTCGCGCAACAGCACGGGGTGGTCCTGCGTCTCGGCCAGCATGGTCGCCGCGCCATACATGGTCTGGACGGCGAGCTCGGTCGCGGTCGTCCGTGGCAGGCCGAGCAGCACACCCGCCTCGACCATCGCGTCCACCACGTAGAAGACGTATGCCGGGCCGCTGCCGCTGACCGCGGTGACCGCATCGAGCTGGCTCTCCGGGACGGCGACGACCTTGCCGCAGGTGCGCATCAACTCCTGGGCCTGCTGCACGTCGCCGTGCGACGCGTGGGTGCCGGCGCTGACCGCGGTGATCCCCTCACCGACCAGGGCCGGGGTGTTGGGCATGGCGCGGACCACGGCGGTGCCCTCCGGCAGCCGCTGTTCCAGGTATGCCGCGGTGATGCCGGCGGCGATGGACACCACCAGAGCGCCGGGCCGCAGGTGGGCGCCGATCTCGTCGAGCAGCTCGGCCATGCTCTGCGGCTTCACCGCCAGCAGGACGGTGTCGGCGGCCGCGACCGCCTCGGCCGCGGGTGCGGCTGTGGCGCCATACTTCTCGGCGATCTGCGCGGCACGCTCCTCGTCCCGGTCGGAGACGACGAACCGCAGCACCCGGCCGTCCCGGACGAGCCCGGACAGCAGTGCCTCCCCCATCATGCCGACACCGAGGAACGCGATCCGGCGCGCATCGGGTTCTGCTGGGGCTCCACTGGTTTCGGACATCTGAGTCATCCTTTCGTCGTACCGGAGCGGAACAGGAACCTGGTGTCGGCGGGGCGCTCGGCTATCCGGTGCATGGCGTAGCGGTACCACCGCGAGCGATCGCCGTACGGGACGTAGACACGCACCGTGACGCCGGCGCGGGCGAGACGCAGCTGCTCCTCGGGTCGGATGCCGAAAAACATTTGCACCTCGAAAGATTCGGGCGACCGCAGCTCCTTGTCGGCGATCGAACGGGCGATGTCGACGAGGTCCGCGTCATGCGTGGCCAGCATCGGGTGGCCCTCACCCTCCAGCAGGATCTTGGCGCAGCGCACGTAGGACAGGCGCACTTCCTGTTTACCCTGATAGGCAACGGATCCCGGCTGCGACACAGCCGATCCCTTGCACAGCCGGACGCGGCTCCCGGGGGTCGCGAGGTCACGACAGTCGGCCTCGGTGCGACGCAGGTCGGCCAGCAACACGGCACCGACCCAGGGGAAGTCCGCCCGCAGGTCACGCACCACCTCCAGCGTCGCGTCGACGACGGTGCGGTGCTCCATGTCGACGGTGACCGTGGTGCCGGCGGCAGCGGCCGCCTCGCAGATCTGCCGGGCGTTGTCGAGCGCGATCTTCTCGCCGTCCTCGGGCAGCCCGCGGCCGAGCGCGCTGAGCTTGATGCTGAGTTCGGCGGCTCCGCCGTCCGTCGCGCCCGCCTCCCGCAGCGCCGTCAGCATCGCCAGGTGGGCGTCCCGGTTACGGCTCGCCTGTGCGACGTCGACGGTCTCCTCACCGAGGTGGCTCAACGTCGCCAGTCGCCCGGTTGCCAGCAACCCGGTGGCGGCACCGACCCCGGCCACGACATCCTCCCCTGCGACGAGGCGCAGCAGCGCCGAGCGGCTGACCGGCGTGCGCTCGACCGCACGCCGCACGGAATCGCTGCGGCCCAGACCGAGCAGTCCTTGTCGCAGCGCCGCGCTGGGGTCGATCACGGCAGTGGTCTCCTTCGGGTGTTCCGCTTGGTCGATGACGACCTGAGCGTATGGCGGAAGCCGTCGACCGTGTCCGGCGGCCTCAGCCGGTCGGGAACGGCGCCGCGAAGTGCAGCCGGGCGAACGCCAGCGCCTCGGCCAGGTCGAGCTCGCGCTGTGCCCGCGACAGCTTGCGGGTGCCGACCTCCAGCACGACGTCGCCGGTGTAACCCCGTCCGGCCAGCGACTCCAGCACCTGGGCGCACGGCTGGTGTCCGCGCCCCGGGACGAGGTGCTCGTCCTTGAACGACCCCGAACCGTCGGCGAGGTGCAGGTGCGCGAGCCGGTCGCCGAGCGCCTCGACCATGCCCATCGCGTCGGATCCGGCGGTCGCGGTGTGGGACAGGTCCAGCGTCACGTGCTCGTAGCCCAGGTCCACCGGGTCCCAGCCGGGCAGGTACGCCTGCATCTCCCGGCCGCGGGCGCGCCACGGGAACATGTTCTCCACCGCGATGCGCACCCCCGTGCGTTCGTTCCGCTCGGCGATGCCCTCGACGAACTCGGCGGCATACTCCCGCTGCCAGCGGAACGGCGGGTGCACCACGACCGTCTCCGCGCCCACCTCCTCGGCGAGCGCCACCGAATTGTCGACCTTGGGCCACGGCTCCGGTCCCCAAATACGTTGTGTCAGCAGCAAGGTCGGCGCGTGGATCGAGACGATCGGGATGCCGTAGTGGTCCATGAGCTTGCGCAGCGCCCCGGCCTCCTGGCTCACCGGGTCGGTCCACACCATGACCTCCACCCCGTCGTAGCCGAGCCGCTCGGCCATCGCGAAACCGTCGACGATGCCCAGCGGATAGACCGACGAGGTGGACAGTGCGATGCGACCCTCCGGGAGGGTCAATCGCGCGGCCATCAGGTGTCCAGCCAGTCCAGGCGCCGGAGTATGACGCCCTCACGGAGCGCCCAGGGACACAGGTCGAGCCGGTCCACCCCGAGCAGCTCCATGGCGCCGTGCACGACCATCGCGCCGGCGAGCAGCTGCCGCGCACGGCTCACCGACACCCCCGGCAACTCGGCGCGCTGCGCGGCCGTCATACCGGCCAGCCGGGGCACCAGGTCCCCCAGCGCATCCCGCTCCAGCACCCGCTCGACCCGTGGGCCGTCCGCGCGGGGTGCTGCACCGAGCACCCTGGCGAGCGACCGGATCGTCTTGCTGGTGCCGACCACCCGGTCCGGCTCCCCGACCTTGTGCAGCTCGCGGATCACCCGCGCGATGTCGGAGCGGATCTGCTTGCGCAGCACCTTCAGGTCCGCGGCTCCGGGCGGGTCACCCGCCAGGTCACGGGTCAGCCGCCCGGCACCCAGCGGCAGACTCAGGGCGACGTCCGGCTCCTCGTCGATGCCCGCGGCGAACTCCAGCGACCCGCCGCCGATGTCGACCACCAGCAGCCGGCCGGCGGACCAGCCGAACCAGCGCCGCACCGCCAGGAAGGTCAGCCGCGACTCGTCCGGGCCTTCCAGGACCTCGAGTTTGACGTTCGTAGCGTCGTGGACCTGGGCCAGGACCGCGTCCCCGTTGGGCGCCTCCCGGATCGCGCTGGTCGCGAAGGTCAGCAGGTCCTGGCAGCCCTGGTCGTCGGCGATGGTGAGGCATTCGCGCACGAAGCTGGTCAGCTGCT
The DNA here is from genome assembly GCF_014190805.1 of Flexivirga oryzae. Taxonomy (NCBI): domain Bacteria; kingdom Bacillati; phylum Actinomycetota; class Actinomycetes; order Micrococcales; family Dermacoccaceae; genus Flexivirga; species Flexivirga oryzae. The sequence goes on from NZ_JACHVQ010000002.1 coordinate 314,593, forward strand.
CGACGCCCTCGGCCGAGATCGAGCCGTCGTCGGTGGTGTGCTCGGACAGCCGCAACTCGCGCTTGTGGGACATCGCAGGCAGGGGATGCGCGCCACGGTGCGCGTCGACGACGAGGAGATGCACAGTGTTGGATCCCACGTCGATCACGCCGAGCCGCATGGGTTCACGCTATCCGACGACCGTGCGTCGACCCGACCGGAGCACCGCGACCTACGATGTGCGCGTGGTCGAGACAGCACTGGAGATCCCCCGCACCTGGGTGGAGTTCGACAACCCGGACGACGCCGAGGAGCGCTTCCGGTGTGACCTCACCTGGCTGACGTCGTCCTGGACCTGCATCTTCGGCGCGGGCTGCCAGGGCATCTACGCCGACGCCCCGGACGTGGGCTGCTGCACCCTCGGTGCGCACTTCTCCGACAAGGACGACCTGAAGAACGTCAGGGCCGCGGTGCGCGAACTCGGGCCCGACGAGTGGCAGTACTACGACGAGGGTCACTCCAAGGACGGCTGGCGGGAGAAGGAGGACGGCGACTGGAAGACCCGCGTCGTCGACGGTGCGTGCATCTTCCACAATCGCCCGGGGTTCCCGGCCGGGGCCGGTTGCGCGCTGCACCAGCACGCGCTGCTGACCGGGATCGCGCCGCACACGGTGAAGCCGGACGTGTGCTGGCAGCTGCCGATCCGCCGGACCTACCGCACCGTGGAACTGCCGGACGAGACGTCATACCTGGAGATCTCCATCGGCGAGTACGACCGGCGCGGATGGGGACCGGGCGGCCACGACCTCGACTGGTACTGCTCCGGCAATCCCGAGGCGCACGTCGGGAGTTCGCCGGTCTACGTGTCCAACGAAGGCGAGCTGCGGCACCTCATGGGCGACAACGCGTATGACGAGCTGGCCCGCCACTGCGAAGCGCACCTGCTGCAGGCGACGGCCCTGCGGGAGGCCGGCCCGGCCGGCCGGAGACTGTTGCCGCTGTTCGTCCACCCGGCGACGCTGCTGGCCGAGGACGACGCACGGAAATCGCAGTGACGGAAGGGGGTTCGGCGCAGGACGCGATTCCGTCGCCGAACATCTGGTACCACCCGACGTCCTACGAGATCGAGAACCGCGGCGCCGACCCGGACGGCGCCATCTGGGCCGCCATGCGTCGGGTGCGCGACTGGGGCGGCGCCGACGTGCTCGACATCGGCTGCGGCAGCGGCTTCCACCTGCCGTTCTTCGCGCGCTCGGCCCGGTCTGTCGTCGGCGTCGAACCCTATGAGCCGTTGGTGGGTATGGCGCGGCGGCGCGTGCAGGAAAGCGGCCTGTCCGACACGATCGACGTGCGGTCCGGCGGCGCGGAATCCCTGCCGTTGCAACCGGATTCGATCGACGTCGCACATGCCCGGTGGGCGTACTTCTTCGGCGCCGGCTGCGAACCGGGTCTTGCCGAGCTCGAGCGGGTGATGCGACCGGGCGGCGTCGCGTTCGTGATCGACAACGACGCGTCCCGGTCCACCTTCGGCGGCTGGTTCCGGCAGGCGCTGCCGTCATACGACCCGGTCGGCGTGGAGCGGTTCTGGCGGCGGGTGGGTTTCACCTCCGAGCCGGTGATGATGCGGTGGGAGTTCGCGACGCGTCCCGACTTCGAGGCGGTGGTGCGGATCGAGTTCACCCCCGGGCAGGCCGACCGGATCCTCGCCGAGCACCCCGGGACCGGCGTCGACTACGCGGTCTTCGTGCGCCACCGCCGCTACTGACGTCCCCGCCGGCGCCGGCCGAGTCCACGACCCCACGTCCCCGCCGGCGCCGGCGCCGGCCGAGTCCACGACCCCAGGTTCTCGCCGGCGTCCACCTCCCCGGGGACGCACCTTCTCCCGAGAGGCCCAGTTAGCGCCGAGAGGCCCAGCAATACGCCCCCATTTCCGCTCGTTCGGGCGTGAATTACTGAGCCTTTCGCGACTTTGTGGGCCTGTCGGCGAGTGGGGCCGGGGTGTGTCGGAGGCGCCGTCTATCGTCCGGGGTATGGCGAGCAGCACCCGCAAGAAGGCACCCGCACCGACCTACCGCTGCACCGAGTGCGGGTGGCAGGCGATCAAGTGGGTCGGCCGCTGCGGGGAGTGCCAGGCGTGGGGCACCGTCACCGAGGTCGGACAGCAGCAGGTGCGCACCGCGCCGGCTACCACCATCGAGCGCCCCGCCCGGCCGATCGGCGAGGTCGACGCGACCCGGGCGCAGGCCCGGCCGACGGGTGTCGGCGAGTTCGACCGCGTGCTCGGCGGCGGGCTGGTCACCGGCGGCGTCGTGCTGGTGGCCGGCGAGCCCGGCATCGGCAAATCCACGCTCCTGCTGGACGTGGCCGCGCGCTCCGCCCGCGACGGGCAGACCGTGCTCTACGTCAGCGGCGAGGAGTCGGCGGCCCAGGTCCGGCTGCGCGGCGAGCGCATCGAGGCACTCGCGCGCGACCTCTACCTGGCCAGCGAGACCGACCTGGCCACCGTGCTGGCGCAGATCGACAAACTGCACCCCGACCTGCTGATCGTCGACTCGGTGCAGACCATCGCCTCCGCCGAGGTCGACGGCGCGCCCGGCAACGTCAGCCAGGTCCGCGAGGTCGCGGCGGCGATCATCCAGGTCGCCAAGCGCGAGGGCATCGGCACCCTGCTGGTCGGGCACGTCACCAAGGACGGCTCGATCGCCGGCCCGCGGGTGCTGGAGCACCTGGTCGACGTCGTGGTGCAGTTCGAGGGCGAGCGGCACTCCCGGCTGCGGCTGGTCCGCGCGATCAAGAACCGCTACGGCCCTACCGACGAGGTCGGCTGCTTCGACCTGACCGAGATGGGCATCACCGGGCTGCCCGACCCGAGCGGACTGTTCCTGTCCCGCATGGACGAGCCGGTCCCGGGCACCTGCGTCACCGTCACCCTGGAGGGCCGCCGCCCGCTGGTCACCGAGGTCCAGGCCCTGCTCGTGCCTGGCAACGGCGGGTCGGCGCGCCGCACCACCAACGGCGTCGACAGTTCCCGCACCGCGATGATCCTGGCCGTGCTCGACCGGCGCGCCGGTGTGCGGCTGCGCGACGACGACTGCTACGTCTCGACGGTCGGCGGCGCGAAGCTGTCCGAGCCGGCCGCCGACCTCGCGATCGCGCTCGCCCTGGCGTCTGCCAAGGACGGCTGTCCCCTGCCGCCCGGGACCCTCGCGGTCGGCGAGGTCGGCCTGGCCGGTGACGTCCGTGCCGTCGGCGGCGTGCCGCGCCGGCTCGCCGAAGCCGCGCGGATCGGTTTCAAACGGGCCATCGTGCCGGCCGGCTCGATGGGCACCGAGACCGCTCCCGACGGCATGCGCGTCCTCGAGGTGCGCGACGTCCACGCTGCGACCCGGGCGATCGCGATGCGCGTCGCGCGCTGACGCGGCACGTCATACCGCACCGACCCGGTTCGAACACATAGCCTTCGGACAGGCGGACCGCCGCGCGTTGCGGTCCGCGCGGTCATCGCCCCCACTTAGACTGACCGCGTGACCCGCACCCCCGAAGTCGTCCTCCGCGAAACCCTCGCCGCCGTCGCGCCGGGCACCGACCTGCGTGACGCCCTCGAGCGGATCCTGCGCGGCCGCACGGGTGCGCTGATCGTCATCGGCCACGACTCGGTCGTCGAAGCCATGTCATCCGGCGGCTTCCCGATCGACATCGAGTTCACCGCCACCCGGTTGCGCGAACTGGCCAAGATGGACGGCGCGATCGTCGTCAACAGCGACGTCACCCGCATCCTGCGCGCCGCGACCCAGCTGGTGCCCGACCCGAGCATCGAGACCAAGGAGTCCGGCACCCGGCACCGCACGGCCGAACGGGTCGCCAAACAGACCGGTTTCCCGGTCATCTCGGTCAGCCAGTCCATGCAGATCATCGCGTTGTATGTCGAAGGTGTGCGCCACGTGATCGAGGGCTCCAACGCGATCATGTCCCGCGCCAACCAGGCGCTGCAGACCCTGGAGCGTTACAAGGCCCGCCTGGACGAGGTAACCGGCACCCTGTCCGCGCTGGAGATCGAGGACCTGGTCACCGTGCGTGACGTCGCCAGCGTGCTGCAACGGCTGGAGATGGTGCGCCGGATCAGCGAGGAGATCAGCGAGTACGTCGTCGAACTCGGCACCGACGGCCGGCTCATCTCACTGCAGCTCGACGAGCTCGTCGGCGGCCTGACCGACGACCGCGAACTGGTCGTGCGCGACTACGTGGGCGCGGCCCGGGCGGACATGACCGTCGAGGAGGCGCTCACCCGGCTGGGCGACATGAGCTCCACCGAGCTGCTCGACCTGGCCGCCGGCGCCCGCGCCGCCGGCTTCTCGGTGGTCGGCGACCTGCTCGACCTGTCGGTGAGCCCGCGCGGCTATCGCTTGCTCACCAAGGTGCCGCGCCTGCCCGGCACCATCGTCGAGCGGCTGGTCGACCACTTCGGCACCCTGCAGAAGCTGCTCGCGGCCGACTTCGACGACCTGATGGCTGTCGAGGGCGTCGGTGAGAGCCGGGCCCGCGCCGTGCGTGAGGGCCTGTCACGTCTCGCCGAGAGCAGCATCCTCGAACGCTACGTCTGAACCGAACCCCCGCATGAGCGACGTCGAGATACTCCACTCCCGCATCCTCACCTGGTATGCCGCCAACGCACGCCACCTGCCCTGGCGCATCCCGGCCAGCGAATGGCCGTGGCCGGGCGTCGACCGGCCCTGGGCGGTGCTGGTCTCCGAGGTCATGCTCCAGCAGACACCGGTCGCCCGGGTCGAGCCGGTGTGGCACCGCTGGATGGACCTGTGGCCGACACCGGCGGCGCTGGCCGCGGCCGCTCCTGGGGACGCCGTCCGCGAGTGGGGCCGGCTCGGCTACCCCCGGCGTGCGTTGCGGCTGCATGCTGCGGCCACCGCGATCACCCGCGACCACCGTGGCGCCATACCTGCGGATCTGCTGCAGTTGCAAGCACTTCCGGGCATCGGCAGCTACACGGCGGCGGCGGTCGGCGCGTTCGCCTTCGGCATCCGGTCGGCCGTGGTCGACGTGAACGTGCGGCGGGCCGAAGCGCGGCTGGTGACCGGCGCCCAGCACCCGGCGCCGAGCCTGACCGCCGCGGAGACCCGGCTGGCGAACGAGCTGCTCCCCCGGGACAACGCCGACGCAGCAACCTGGAACGTCGCGGTGATGGAGCTGGGTGCCCTGGTGTGCAAGGCGTCCACGCCCGCCTGCGGCGAATGCCCGGTGCAGGCGCAGTGTGCCTGGGTGCTCGCCGGCCGGCCCGCGCACGACGGACCACGGCGCACCCCGCAGAAGTGGCACGGCACCGACCGGCAGGTGCGCGGCAAGCTGCTGCAGGTGCTCCGGGACGCCTCCGCGCCCGTCCCGCGGGCGGCGCTCGACGTGGTCTGGCACGACGAGGGTCAGCGCGATCGCTGCCTCGCGTCGCTGGTCGAGGACGGCCTCGTGGAACCGTTGCCGCGGGAGTTGTTCCGCCTGCCGATATGAGCGGACGTTCGCCCGACGAAACAGCCCACGGCACGGTTAGAGTGACCGCATGACTGAGCACCCCGCGGTGAGTGCCGCCGACCGGCCCCAGTTCCTCATCGTGATGGGGGTTTCCGGCTCCGGCAAGACGACTCTCGCCGAAGGGATCGCCGCGCGGATGGGCTGGTTGTATGCCGAGGGCGACGACTTCCACTCCCAGGCCAACGTCGACAAGATGGCCTCCGGCACCCCGCTCACCGACGAGGACCGGTGGCCGTGGCTGCGTGCCATCGGCACCTGGATCGACGAGCACGAGCGCGACGGACGCAGCGCAGTGGTGACGTGCTCGGCGCTGCGGCGCGTCTACCGGGACCTGCTGCGCGAAGGCCGCGAGCACATCCGGTTCGTCTACCTGGAGATCCCCGAGGAGATCCTGCGCGACCGACTCTCCCACCGCACCGGCCACTACATGCCGCCGTCGTTACTGCCGTCCCAGCTGGCGACCCTCGAGCCGCTGGAGCCGGACGAGCCGGGTGTTGTCGTGCACGCGCACGACAATCCGGAGGACTCGGTGCGCGAGGCCCTCGACAAGCTCGGCCTGACCGCCGCGGTGACCGACTGACATATCCCGTTGCCGCGCCTCGGGACGGCTGGTAAGTTCTTGCGTTTGTGCGCGCGGCCGGTCTTGAATCCCCATCACTCCTGCGCCGCGCCCGTGCAGGGGGTGCGGCCCGCGCCTACCTGCGCCTCTTCGTCGCCGGTTTCCGGGAGCAGGCCGCTTACCAGCTGGCGATGTTCGGCGGGCTCGTCGCCAACGTCACCTTCGGCTTCCTGAAGGTCGCCATGCTGTTCGCCACCGTGCGTGCGGCAGGTGGCACGGTCCAGGGTTACGACATCGGCGCCATGAGCGCCTACATCTGGATCTCGCAGGGGATGCTCGGATCGATCAACCTCAACGGCCGCATCGACCTCGCCGACCGCATCAAGACCGGGGACGTCGCGGTCGACTTCCTGCGTCCGATCAACGTCCAACTGGCAACAGTTGCAACCGAAGCCGGTAAGGCCGTCTTTGCGCTGATCCCGCGTGGGGTGCCGAGCGTGGCGATCGGCGCCCTGGTGGTCGGTATGTCGGCGCCGGGCACGGCGGCGCCATACCTGTTGGGGGCGGTGAGCCTGCTCATCGGCATCACCGTGTCGTTCTCGACCGTCTACCTGGTTGCCGTCGTTGGCTTTTGGCTGATCGAGACGCGCGGGATCCAGATCTTCTACATGGTGATCTCGGGCTTCTTCGCCGGCCTCTACGTGCCGATCTCGCTCTTCCCGACCTGGTTGCTGGTGGTCGCGCAGGCGACGCCGTTCCCGTCGATGATGATGTACCCGATCGACGTGCTGACCGGCCGGGTCACCGGTGCCGCGTCCTACGGGCTGGTCTGCGCGCAGCTGGGCTGGCTGGCCGTGACGCTGCTCGCCGGTCATCTGCTCACCGTCGCCGGCCGCCGCAAGCTGGAGGTGCAGGGCGGATGATCCGTACCCCACGAAGTTTCTCCTCCGCCCCGGTCCCCCGAACACTTCGCGGGGGCCCCGAATGAGAAATCCAGCCGAAACTGTCAGCGCACCAAGTCAATTCGCCGGTTACCGTGCAGTGCTGGCATCCCGGATCCGGTCCCAGCGCAGCTACCGCAGCAACTTCGCCTTCGACCTGGCCAGCTCCGGATTCGTCGGGCTGATCGAGCTTGCCGAAGTGTGGCTGCTGTTCCACCAGGTGACCGTGCTGGGTGGCCTCACCTTCCAGCAGGTGCTGCTCGTCTTCGGCATCGCGGACCTGTGCAACGCGGTGGCGGACCTCTTCGTCGGGCACTGCGACACCCTGCCGACATACGTGCGGGCCGGCACGCTCGACGTGTTCTACCTACGTCCGCAACCGCTCCTGCTGCAACTGATGACCAGCGACATCTCGCTGCGCCGACTCACCCGCGCGGGCGTCGCCCTGGCGTCCCTGCTGATCGGCCTGTCGATCAACGACATCCACTGGTCGGTCGGCGCGGTCGGCCTGCTCGTCCTGACCATCGTCTCAGCGGTCGCGATCTTCGCGGCGATGTACGTCTGGGCCGCCGGGGTGCAGTTCTTCCTGATCCAGGGCGCCGAATTCACCAATGCCTTCGTGTACGGCGGCCGGTATGCCGCCACCCAGCCCGCAGCGGTCTGGTCGACACCACTGAAGGTGCTGTTCGGGTTCGTCTTCCCGATGGCGCTGTCGGCATACGTCCCGGCGCTGCGGCTGCTCGGTCTGCCCGGCCCGGCCGGACTGCCCACCTGGCTGGCGTGGTGCACCCCGCTGGCCGCGCTGTGGATCTGGGGTTTCGCGCTGCTGATGTGGCGCCTGGGTGTGCGGCACTACCAAGGAGGGGGCGGCTAGTCACCCCACGAAGTTCTCCCCCGCTTCGCTCCTCCGATACTTCGTGGGGACCCCGACTCTCGTGACAGCGCAGTACTTGAGAGGACAACCTAGACATGATCATCGAAACTGACCGACTGACAAGGGAATTCCGCGTCCGTGGCAAAGGTGCTGCTGCCCTCAGGCGCAACACACTGCGTGCGGTCGACGAACTCCAGCTGCGAGTGTCACCCGGCGAGTCGCTCGGTTACATCGGTGCCAACGGCGCCGGGAAGTCGACGACGATCAAGATGCTGGTCGGCATCCTGGTGCCGACCAGCGGATCGGTCCGCACCTGCGGGCTGGATCCGCACCGGGATCGCCGCCGCCTCGCGGCCGAGGTCGGGGTCGTCTTCGGGCAGCGGTCCCAGCTGTGGTGGGACCTGCCGGTCCGCGAGTCGTTCGACATCCTCGCCGCGATCCACCGGCTGCCCGGGTCGGACGCGCGGAGTCGGACCGCCGAGCTGATCGAGCAACTCGAACTGACCGACTTCCTCCTCACCCCGGTGCGGCAACTCTCCCTCGGTCAGCGGATGCGCGCCGAGGTGGCGGCCGCGCTGCTGCACCGACCCCGCCTGGTGATCCTCGACGAGCCGACCATCGGCCTGGACGTGCTGTCCAAGCAGCGGTTGCGTGAGTTCCTCATCACCGAACGCCAGACCCACGGCACCACGTTGTTGCTGACCACCCACGACATGGGCGACATCGAGCGGCTGTGTGAGCGAGTGCTCGTCGTCGACCACGGCGCGACGGTGTATGACGGCAGCCTGGACGGCCTGGCCCGCGCTGCCGGGTCGGACCGCACCCTCGTGCTGGACTTCGTCGACGCCACGCCCGATCTGACCGGCATACCGCACACGACCCACCTCGGCAGCGAGGTCGCCGGAGCACGTCAGCGGCTCGCCTTCGACTCCGAGCGGACCACGGCCGCGGCGGTGCTCGCCGCCGTCGGTCAGCAGGCGGAGTTGCGTGACCTGTCCATCGAGGAACCGGACATCGAGGACGTGGTGCGGCGCATCTACCAGGCGCGCCGCTGACACCCGGCCGGCATACGCACCCTCGCTCGCCCCGCCCGCACCAAACCACGCTCGCCGGTCCACGCCCGCAGCAACCCACCGAGAGGACAACATACGCACCGACAGGACACGAAACACGCCGTGGAAAGCGACTTCCCGAGGGGTTTTTCGTGTCCTCTCGGGAGTTTGTTGTCCTGTCGGCAAGAGGGCGTCGGGTGGTGCGGACGGGCACGAGTCAGCGGTGGATGAGCTCGGCCCAGTTCGCCGGGACCCGTCCGTCCGGACCCGGGACGCTCTGCGCGTCCGGCCGGCTGGTCGGCTCCGCAAGCTCCGGCCCCTCGGCGAATTCCTTCGTCTGATAGTCGAAGAACCAGTCCTCGCCCGGTTCGAAGCTCTGCACGAAGCGGTGGCCCGTGTCGGTCGCATGGTGCGTGGCGTGCTGGCTCGGTGAGGTGTCGCAACATCCCACGTGCCCGCAGGCGGCGCAGCGGCGCAGGTGCACCCACCAACCGCCACTCGCCTCGCAGTCCGCGCACCCGGTACCGCTCGGTGCGGCGTCGACGTCGATCTGACTGCTGGTGTTGTCGCTCATCGTCACGACGCTAGCGCGTTCCGCCTCGCCGAGGGGCTCAGCAAATGCCGACAGGCCTAGAAATGCGGGCGAATAGCCGTCTGGAATACCCGCATTACTGGGCCTGTCGGTGGTTTGTGGGCCTGTCGGCAAAGGGGTGGCGGGAGGGCGCGGCGGTCAGAGGGTCAGCAGCATGCGGTGGTTGCCGAGGGTGTTGGGCTTGACCCGGTCGAGGTCGAGGAACTCCGCGACGCCCTCGTCATACGACTGCAGCATCTCGGCGTACACATCCGGGGTGACCGGCTCACCGTCGATCTCGGAGAACCCGTGCTTGGCGAAGAAGCCGACCTCGAAGGTGAGGCAGAAGACGCGCTTGACCGAGAGTTCGCGCGCCCGGTCGAGCAGCTGTGCGAGCAGCGTGCTGCCGATGCCCTGCCCCTTCTCCATCGGGTCCACGGCGAGGGTGCGGACCTCGGCGACGTCCTCCCACATCACGTGCAACGCGCCGCAGCCGACCATCCGGTCGCCGCGTTCGACGACGAGGAACTCCTGCACACCCTCGTAGTAGGCCACCGCCGGCTTCGGCACGATCGCGCGCGCATCGACGTACGACTTCACCAGGGTGCGGATGCGACGCACGTCCGTGGCAACGGCCGGACGGATCGTGAGCTCGGGGTCGCGCAGTGTCATGACGACATCTTTCCGCAACGGCGGGTATGACGTGACAGGTGCCCAACCAGCGACCGTCGCCGGCTGCGCACGGGTCCCGGCGCGAACCGCGCACCCAACCAGCGACCGTCGCCACCTCGGCACCCCGCGCGAAGCGGGTATGACGAAGGGGCCGCGCGGATCAACTCCGCGCGGCCCCTCGGCAGACAGCTACGCCGATCGTCAGTCCTTGCCGAGATCGATCCCACCGGCGGTCTCGACGGTCAACGCGTCGGGAGCCTGCGGCTTCGGGCTGCCGGTGAAGGTGAAGGTGGCCTCCTTGCCCTCGCCCTCGACGTCGACCAGCACGATCTCACCGGCCCCGAGCTCGCCGTAGAGGATCTTCTCGGACAGCATGTCCTCGATCTCGCGCTGGATGGCGCGGCGCAACGGACGGGCACCGAGCGCCGGGTCGTAACCCCGCGTGGCCAGGAGCTGCTTGGCGGAAGCGGTGAGCTCGATCGCCATGTCCTTGTCCTTGAGCCGGTTGTCCAGGTCGGCGATCCGCAGATCGACGATCTGCACGATCTCGTCCTGGGTCAGCTGCGGGAAGACGATCGTGTCGTCGACACGGTTGAGGAACTCGGGCCGGAAGTGCTGCTTCAGCTCGTCCTGGACCTTGGCCTTCATCTTCTCGTAGCCGGTCGCGGTGTCGTTGCCGGACGCGAAGCCGAGCGAGACACCCTTGGCGATGTCGCGGGTGCCGAGGTTGGTGGTCATGATGATCACGGTGTTCTTGAAGTCGACCACCCGGCCCTGGCTGTCGGTCAACCGGCCGTCCTCCAGGATCTGCAACAGCGAGTTGAAGATGTCCGGGTGGGCCTTCTCGACCTCGTCGAACAGCACGACGGAGAACGGCTTGCGGCGGACCTTCTCGGTCAGCTGGCCGCCCTCTTCGTAGCCGACGTAACCGGGGGGCGAACCGAACAGCCTGGACACGGTGTGCTTCTCGGAGAATTCCGACATGTCGAGGGTGATCAGCGAGTCCTCGTCGCCGAAGAGGAATTCGGCGAGCGCCTTGGCCAGCTCGGTCTTACCGACACCGGTCGGACCGGCGAAGATGAACGAACCACCGGGACGGCGCGGGTCCTTCAGCCCGGCGCGGGTGCGCCGGATCGCCTGGGACAGCGCCTTGATCGCGTCGTCGTTGCCGACGATGCGCTTGTGCAGCTCGTCCTCCATCCGCAGCAGGCGGCTGGACTCCTCCTCGGTCAGCTTGAAGACCGGTATGCCGGTCGAAGCGGCCAGCACCTCGGCGATCAACTCCTCGTCGACCTCCGCGACGACGTCGATGTCGCCGGCCTTCCACTCCTTCTCGCGCTGCTCCTTGGCCTGGATCAGCTTCTTCTCGTCGTCGCGCAGCGCGGCGGCCTTCTCGAAGTCCTGCCCGTCGATCGCCGACTCCTTCTCACGGCGGACGTGCGCGATCTTCTCGTCGAACTCGCGCAGGTCCGGCGGAGCGGTCATCCGGCGGATGCGCAACCGGGCGCCGGCCTCGTCGATCAGGTCGATCGCCTTGTCCGGCAGGTGCCGGTCGTTGATGTAGCGGTCGGCCATGTTGACCGCGCCCACCAGCGCAGCGTCGGTGATCGTCACCCGGTGGTGCGCCTCGTAAAGGTCGCGCAGCCCCTTCAGGATCTCGATCGCGTGCGGGATCGTCGGCTCCTGCACCTGGATCGGCTGGAACCGGCGCTCCAGCGCGGCGTCCTTCTCGATGTGCTTGCGGTATTCGTCGAGGGTGGTCGCACCGATCGTCTGCAGCTCGCCCCGGGCCAGCATCGGCTTCAGGATCGAGGCGGCGTCGATGGCGCCCTCGGCGGCACCGGCGCCGACGAGCGTGTGGATCTCGTCGATGAACAGGATGATGTCGCCGCGGGTGCGGATCTCCTTGAGCACCTTGCGCAGCCGCTCCTCGAAGTCACCGCGGTAGCGGCTGCCCGCGACCAGCGACCCGAGGTCGAGGGTGTAGAGCTGCTTGTCCTTCAGCGTCTCGGGGACCTCGCCGCGGACGATGTCCTGGGCAAGACCCTCCACGACGGCGGTCTTGCCCACACCGGGCTCCCCGATGAGGACAGGGTTGTTCTTGGTGCGTCGGGACAGCACCTGCATGACCCGCTCGATCTCCTGGTCACGCTGGATGACCGGGTCGAGCTTGCCCTCGCGGGCGGCCTGCGTCAGGTTGCGGCCGAACTGGTCGAGCACCAGCGAACCGGCGGGCGTGCCGGTCTCCTGCCCGGGCTGACCAACACCGGCACCCTGCGGCTCCTTGCCCTGGTAACCGGAGACGAGCTGTATGACGACCTGGCGCACCCGCGACAGGTCGGCGCCCATCTTCACCAGCACCTGCGCGGCGACGCCCTCGCCCTCCCGGATCAGGCCGAGCAGGATGTGCTCGGTGCCGATGTAGCTGTGGCCCAGCTGCAGGCCCTCCCGCAGCGACAGCTCGAGCACCTTCTTGGCGCGCGGCGTGAACGGGATGTGTCCGGACTGCGTCTGCTGGCTCGGGCCGATGATCTCCTGCACCTGCTCACGAACGGCGTCCAGCGAGATGCCCATGCTCTCCAGAGCCTTGGCCGCCACACCCTCCCCTTCGTGTATCAGGCCGAGCAGGATGTGTTCGGTGCCGATGTAGTTGTGGTTGAGCATGCGCGCCTCTTCCTGAGCGAGCACCACAACTCGCCGGGCGCGGTCGGTGAACCGTTCGAACATCTCTAACTCCTCGGGTAGCTCTCGCCACCATCGATGCTAACTGCAGCGACTGGGGTTGGGCAGCGCTGACCACAGCGCGACACAGTGCCACAGCTGGTCTTGACGCGAACAACGCCAACGGCGGTCAGCATGTTCCAGCCACGGGCGCTGGTCACGCGTGTTCGCGCAGAGCGCAACGGCGGTGCGCGCGCTCCGTGCCATACCCATGCCGGACCGTCGGTCAGCCGGCCTTCTTCGCGGGCTTCTTCGCGGCGGACTTGGCCGCCGACTTCTTGGTCGCGGTCTTCTTACCGGACGACTTCGCGCCGGTCGTCTTCTTCGCCGCTGCCTTCTTCGCCGCGGCCTTCTTGGCGGGCTTCTTCGCAGCCTTCGTCGCGGCCGGCTTCGCACCGGCATCCGGCTCGTCCACCGGCTCACCCCGGGACGCCTTGGCCCGGTTGACGCTCTGCTGCAGTGCGGCCAGCAGGTCGAGCACCTCGCCGCCCTCGTCCTCCTCCTCGGGCACCGCCTGCACCTCGTGGCCCTCGAGCTTGGCCTCCACGACCGCCTTGACCGCCCGCTCGTAGTCGTCGGTGTAGTCCTCCGGCTCGTAGTCGCCGGACAGCGACTCCACGAGCATCCCCGCCATCGCCAGCTCCGCGTCGCTGGTCTCGACACTCTCGTCCAGCACCCCGAAGTCGGCGGCGCGGACCTCGTCCGGCCACAGCAGCGTCTGCAGCACGATCACCTCGTCGTGGACGCGCAGCAACGCCACGGTGGACCGGGTCCGCAGCGACACCGTGACCAACGCCACCCGGTCCGTGGACCGCAGCGCGTCCCGCAGCAGCGAGTAAGGCTTCAGCGCGCCCTTGTCCGGCTCCAGGTAGTAGCTCTTGTCCAGCAGCATCGGGTCGATCTGGTCGGTCGGGACGAACTTGTCGACCGCGATCTCCTTGCTGTTGCTGATCGGGAGCTCGGCCAGGTCCTCGTCGGTGAGCACGACCATCTGGCCGTCCTCGGTCTCGTAACCCTTGGCGATGTCGTCGTACGACACCTGCTCGCCGTCGATCGAGCAGACCCGCTGGTACTTGATGCGGCCACCGTCCTCCCGGTGCACCTGCCGGAACTGCACGTCGTGGTTCTCCGTGGCGGAGTACAACCGCACCGGCACGTTGACCAGGCCGAAGGAAACTGCGCCCTTCCACATCGCACGCATCGAACGATTATCCGCACCGGATTCCTCTCAGGGCAAGATTGACCGCATGCGTCCCATGCTCGCCACCCCCGCGAACACCGTGCCGGAGGGCGACGAGTGGGTGCACGAGGTGAAGTGGGACGGCATGCGGGTGCTCGCCCACGTGTCGGGTTCGTCGGTGCGTCTCACCTCCCGCACCGAGCGGGACGTGTCGGTCGCCTTCCCCGAGCTGCTGCGGCCCGGCGCCGGCCTACAGGGGTATGACGATCTGCTCCTGGACGGCGAGGTGGTGGTGATGACCGACGGCGTCCCGTCCTTCGCGGCGCTCGCCGAGCGCTTCAACGTGTCCGACGCGGCGATGGCCGCGCGGCTGGCGAGCGCTGCACCGGCCACCTACCTGGTGTTCGACGTGCTGCAGGCGATGAACCGCCCGACCCTGGCGATGCCGCTGCGGCAACGCCGGCAACTGCTGGAGGGGCTGGACCTGCAGACGGGCGTGGTGCAGACGCCGGCGACGTTCACCGACGGCGCGCAGCTGGCGGAAGCGACCGCCGCCCAGGGGCTGGAAGGCGTGGTCTCCAAGCGACTCGGCTCGCCATACCGGCCGGGGCGGCGCAGCCCCGACTGGCGCAAGATCGTGCACCGGCGCACCGACTCGTTCCTGATCTGCGGGTGGCTGCCGGAGCGCGACAACGCCCGCGCGCTGGGGTCGGTCTACCTGGCGACGCCCAGCCCGGACGGGCCGCTGCTGTTCCGCGGCCGGGTGGGATCCGGGCTGGCGGGCGGGCGGGGCGCGGACCTGCTGGACCGGTTGCGTGAGATCCCCTGCGAGACACCGCCGTTCGACGAGGTGCCGGTCGGCGAGGCCGATCGTGGCGCGATCAACTGGGTGCGCCCGGAGCTGATCGCGGACGTGGAGTTCCTCGGCATCTCCGAGGCCGGTCAACTGCGGCAGCCGTCCTGGCGCGGGCTGCGCTCCGACCTGACGCCGCAGGACCTGGTGCGGACGGAGACCGCGGGGTCCCCGCGAAGCATCGAAGCGAGGAACGAGCGGAGAACTCCGGGGGGTGGGGCCGATGGCTGACGGGCAGATCATCACCGAGGTCGACGGACGCCGGCTGAAACTGGGCAACCTGGACAAGGTGCTCTACCCGGGCACCGAGACCACCAAGGGCGAGGTGCTGCACTACTACACGCAGGTCGCCACGGCCCTGCTCCCGGTGGTCGCCGACCGACCGGCCACCCGCATCCGGTGGCCGCACGGGGTGGCGGACCTGTCCTTCTTCGAGAAGAACCTGCCACCGGGCGCGCCGACCTGGCTGCCCCGGGTCAGCCTGCCGTCGTCCGGTTCGCGCGGCACCGGCGATCAGGTGACCTACCCGGTGATCGCGTCGCTGGCCGAGCTGCTCTACCTGGTCAACCTGGCGTCGTTGGAGTTCCACGTGCCGCAGTGGCGGTTGGCCGAGGAGGTCCCGGCACACCCCGACCGGTTGGTTATCGACCTCGACCCGGGTGCTCCGGCCGGACTGGGCGACTGCGCCCGCCTCGCCCTCATCGTCCGGGACCGGTTGGCCGGCATCGGCCTGGACCGTTGTGTACCCGTCACGTCCGGCAGTAAAGGCATGCAGGTGTATGCCGCCCTGGACGGCAGCCAATCCAGCGAAGCGATCCGGGATGCAGCACGCGAATTGGCGCAACAACTCACCCGTGAGCACCCGGATCTGGTCGTCTGGAAGATGACGAAGTCGAAACGCCCGGGGAAAGTGTTGTTGGATTGGTCACAGAACACCGCCGCCAAGACCACGATCGCGCCGTATTCGATGCGCGGCAAGGAACGCCCGACGGTCGCCGCGCCGCGCACCTGGGATGAGATCCAGCAGGGCGCGGAGAAAGCCGGCACCCTGCGTCAACTATTGTTCGACGAGGTCCTTGATCGGCTCGACAACCTTGGCGATCTCTTCTCCGACGGGATCCTGGACAGTCGGTAAAACCGGCGAGTACAGCCACTATTCACAGACAGCAGAAGACCGCCCATCGCGTGGAATTCACGCAATGGGCGGCTTCACCGCGAGTGCGCGGCCGTGACCGGAAAGGCCGCGGCCGCGGGCACCGGTCAGGAGTTGGCGCGCGCGTATGCCTCCTGCACCTCGGCCGACACCCGGCCGCGGTCACTGACCTTGAAACCGTTCTTGCGGCCCCATTCCCGCACCTTGTTCAGATCGGTGCGTCCGCTGGCGACCCGACTCGGGGCCAGCCGCTGACGACCCCGAATGGAACGGGCATGGCCGATCCATTTCGCGAGGTCATCGCGCAACTGTGCAGAATTTGCGGCCGAGAGATCAATCTCGTATGCCTTGCCGTCAAGCGCGAAATTGACTGTCTCGGTCGCCTCGGATCCGTCGAGGTCGTCCTCGAGCAGAATTTGAACACGCTGAGCCATTGTGCATTCTCCTACCGTGGATTCACTGGTTTCAACGCAACGCTAACACAACGTAAGTTAGGTGCCACGAAACCAAGACGGGCAATTCCGGCGGGATTAATGCGGTGCGTGCGATCGGGCGGTCCGGCCGTTAAGCAGCACGGCGCGGACCGGAGTCAGTGCTCCTGATGTTCGGAGTCCTGCCCGGCGAGGCGATCTTGTTCGCGCTCCCACTGAGCGTGCGCAATGCGTTCGCGCCGGTCGCCTTCCACAATGTGCTTGAGAATGACGTAAAGCAGATAGAGCAACCCGATCGACGGGATCAGAGTCTCGATGTAGGGCCACACGTCTTCCATGGTAAGCCAGTCGACCGAGTGCCCGAATCATGGCCGGTGCGGGCACCGGGCTTCAGAACAGTTGTTGTTGCGGGTCCTCGACGGCCTTCTCGTGCGCCAGCAACCACTGCTTCCGGTGAATACCGCCGCCGTAGCCGGTCATGCTGCCGTTGGCGCCGATCACCCGATGGCACGGGATGACGATGGAGATCGGGTTGCGGCCGTTCGCCAGCCCGACGGCCCGGCTGGCGGTCGGGCTGCCGATGTGCTGCGCCAATTCGCCGTAGCTCCACGTCTGTCCGTACGGGATCTCGCGCAACGCACGCCATACCCGCTGTTGGAATTCGGTGCCCGCTGGGCGCACCGGGAGATCGAATTCCTCGCGTTCGCCGGCGAAGTATTCGCGCAGTTGCTGCGCGACCGTGGAAAGCACCGGGTCGCCGTCGACCCGTTCGCCGAAATCGTTCGCGGCCGGCGCGTGCTGGTGGGTCTCCATGTAGACGCCGACCAGCTCTTCACCGTCCGCGACCAGTGTGAGCGGTCCGATCGGTGTTTGTTCCAGCACCGCGTGCCGTGTCGTCATCCGTCGCTCCTTGCCTGATCGGGAAGTCGATTGATCTCGTGGCTGCCGCTGGCCCACAGGTGTTGTACGGCGTAGGCGCGCCAGGGCCGCCACGGCGCGCTGGCCCGCAGCTGCGCGGTGCCCCGGTCGGGCAGGCCGAGTGCGGCCATCGCCTGCCGGACCCCGAGGTCGCTGGCGGGAAAGGCGTCGGGGTCGCCGAGTGCGCGCATGGCGACGCCCTCGACGGTCCACGGGCCGATGCCGGGCAGCGCGAGCAGGCCGTCGCGGGCGCGTTGCCAGTCGGCACTGGTCGAGACATAGAGGTCACCGCTCGCCAGCGCCACCGCGAGACCGCGCAGGGTGTCGCGGCGACGTTGCGGCATGGCGAGGGTCGCGTCGTCGGCATCGGCGACGACGGCCGGGTCGGGGAACGTCGCGGTGAGTCCGCCGTCCGGGTCGGCGACGCGCACCCCGTATGCCGCCACGAGCCGGCCGGCGTGGGTGCGGGCGGCACGGGTCGAGATCTGCTGCCCGATCACCAGGCGCAGTGCCAGCTCGGCGCCGTCGACGGTCCGGGGCACCCGTCGCCCGGGTGCGCCGGCCACCATGGCCGCCAGTCGTGGGTCACGGCCCAGGTCGGCGTCGATCGCCTCCGGGTCGGCGTCCAGGTCGAGCAGCCATCGACACCGGCTGATCGCGACCGGCAGGTCGCCGAGGTCGCGCAGCCAAACCCGGGCCGCGACGTGGTCCTGCTGCGGGCGCAGCGCGACGATCGCCGGCCCGGACGGCAGCCGCATCGTGCGTCGGTAGGCACCGTCCCGCCACTCCTCCACCCCGGGCACCGCGGTCGCCACGAGATGCCCGAAGAGGTTGTCGACACACAGGGGGCGGCGGAACGGCAACCGCAGCTGCAGGTGATGCCAGGCAGGGTCCACGCCGTCCGGGGTCACCGCGGAGATCCTTGCCTTGGCACGCAATTCACGCGGCGCCATGGCGAACACCTCCCGCATGGTGTCGTTGAACGACCGGATGCTGCCGAAGCCCGCGGCGTGCGCGACCTGGGTCAGCGGCAGGGTCGTGGTCTCGACGAGGACGCGCGCGGTCTGCGCCCGTTGCGCACGCGCGAGCGCGAGCGGTGACGCGCCGAGTTCGGCACGCACCTGACGTTCGATCTGACGAGTGCTGTAACCGAGCCGCCGCGCCAGTCCGGCGATCCCTTCCCGGTCCACCACGCCATCGGCGATCAACCGCATGGCACGCGCGACCAGATCGGCTCGGACGTTCCACTCCGGGGATCCCGGGCTCGCGTCCGGGCGGCACCGCTTGCACGCCCGGAACCCGCCGGCCTGTGCTGCAGCCGCGCTCGGGTAGAAGGTGATGTTGCGCGCCTTCGGCGGCGTCGCCGGACAGCTCGGCCGGCAGTAGATCCCGGTCGTGCGCACGGCTGTGACGAACCAGCCGTCGAAGCGCGAATCCCGCGCCCGCACGGCGGTCAGGCACGTCTGCGGATCGGTGAGCACGGGTCCAGTCTGCGCTCCGCCACCGACAATGACTCGCAGAAAAGCGACGTGTCGATTTTCTGCCAGTCCGGCAGGTCGGAGTCGGCATCCCGAGATCCCGCGTAACGGATCGAACGTCCCGCCGCGTCAGGACCAATACGAAGGTGCCCGGCGATCGGCCGAGGCACCGCGACCAGGGGAGGTCCGATGAACAGCTCACGCGCGCGCACCACCGGATGGGCGGTGGCCGCGGCCTGCGCCGTGGCGTGCTCGATACCCGCGGCGGCCAGTGCCACGGCGTCAGGGGCGGCGCCGAATGCCGGAACCACACAACTGTGCAACGGCACGTGGCAACCCGCGCCGACGAACGGCCTACCGAAGTCGTTCAGTGCCTGGGACGTCAAGGTCTTCGGCCCGAACGACGTCGTGTTGTCGGGCGCGTATGACGACTCGAAGAACGACCAGTCCGCCATTGCCCACTGGAACGGCACCCGGTGGACGATGACGAACATTCCGCGCGGCACGTACGGCGGCCACCTCGCCGGCTCGTCCTCCCACGACCTGTTCGTGGAGACCGAACTGCCATCGGGCAAGAGCATGATCGCCCACCTGCACGGCGACACATGGTCGATGATCCCCGAGGCCAAGGCGTTCGGCGGTGACGACGGGGCCATCAATGCGATGGTGTCCACCAAGCCGGGCGACCTCTGGGCGGTGGGGCCGCGTTTCACCGCGGTGGGCGCGACCGCGGTCGTCACCCACTACAGCGGGGGCACCTGGCACACCGTGGCCAACAACCTCGCGACCACACCGTGGTCGGTGCCGCTGTCGTTGAACGTGAGCCCGACGGGCGAACTCTGGGTGCTGGGCGAGGACATCACCAGCTCCGCGGAGGTCTCCGTCATCCGCAAGCCCTACGCCGGGAAGCTGGTGGGCAACCGGATGCGGCGCGTCGAGCTCCCCTCCGTGCCCGGTCAGGCCTCCACGATGGCGGAGAACATCAACTGGAGCTCGAACGGCACGATGGTCGTGAGCGGCTGGACGGGCAACGACGACACGTTCACCGGCTATCCGTATTCGTCCACGCGGACGACCAACGGCCAGTGGAAGTTGCAGTCCCGACAGGCGCTGACCATCGGCGCGATCTACACGAACGTGGCGGCCCGGGTCGGCAACGACGTGTGGTCGGCGGACGACAACCTGCTGTGGGACAAGGACTGGACCGGCCTCACCCGATGGAACGGCACCGGCTGGAGCACGCTGCACTCGCTGTCCGCCCTCGCCGGGTACCACCCCGGTTCGATGGACGGGGACAAGCGCGGCGACGGCTGGTTGGTGGGCTACGACCAGGACCTCGCATCCCGGCAATGGCGCATCTGCGGTAGCCCGCGGACCGCGTTGTCCGATAAGGGGACCGGCGACACCGGCACGCCGGTCACCGTCGGTCGACGCCCTGCGACCACCTCGGTCGGACCGCGGGTGCAACGCACTCACACCAAGCCGGCGAGCGGAGCGTATGACGGGCTGCCGCGTCCCGCCGAGGACCGGACCGCAGCCACCACCGGCAGCGGCACCAGCAGCAGCATCGGCAAGACCCTGCACGGCCCGGCGATCGACCGGCTCCGCACGGCCCAGCCCAGGACGCTGACCGCCTCGAGTTACGTCGCGGTCGATGCCTGCGCCGAGCCGAAACAGCCGCATTCGATGCGCTGCCAGGCGAAGGTCGTCGCCCGGAGGACCGGCTCCACGGTCCGTGCTGCGGCCACCGACATACCTGCGGGCTACGGTCCCACGGACTTCCGCGCGGCATACCACCTGCCGAAGTCGGGTGGGTCCGGACGCACCGTCGCTGTTGTTGCGGCATACGGATATCCAACGTTGGCAAAGGATCTCGCGGCCTACCGGAAGGCCAGCGGACTACCGGCGTGCACGGTCGCGTCCGGCTGCCTCACGATCGTCGGGCAGAACGGCGGTAAGCCACCGACCGATGTCGACGAGGGCTGGGCGCTCGAGCAGGCGATGGATGTCCAGGCCGTCTCCGCGACCTGCCCGGCCTGCAAGATCCTGGTCGTGCAGGCCAAGAGTCCGTCCGACGGGGATCTGGGGGCGGCCAACCACCAGGCCGCGAAGCGGAAGTCGTTCGTGATCACCAACAGTTTCGGCCGCTCGGAGCTGTCGACCGATCTGTCGAGCACTTCCACCGTGGTGCCGAAGGGGACGCCGCTCGTGGCCTCCACGGGGGATGTCGGCCTGCAGCCGAGCTTCCCGTCCACGGTGCCGTCCGTGGTCGGCGTCGGCGGCACGACCCTGCTGCAGACACCGGGCACCAAGCGCGGGTGGGCCGAACACCTGTGGTCGCTGAGCAGTGGCGGCTGCTCGGCGGTGCAGCCGAAACCGGCCTTCCAGCGCCAGTCGTTCTGTGTCGCGGGGAAGTCGAGCTCCGTTGCGATCGTTGCGGATGCGGACCCCGCGTCCGGGGCCGCTGTCTACGACAGCACCGGTTACGAAGGGCAGACCGGCTGGTTCGTCCTCGGCGGCACCAGCCTCGCGTCACCGCTCACCGCAGGCATGTATGCCGCCCGCGGCATCAAGCCGTCGGTGCGCCAACTGTGGTCGGGTCAGCGCACGACGAACCCGGTGACCGGGGCCGGCACCAACGGCTGGTGCACACCGAAGATCGAGTGCACCGCGAACGCCAACCGCTACAGCGGCGCCAGCGGCTGGGGCTCGTTGGCCCGGTGACGTCACGCACCTCCCGGGCGGTCACGAACTCGTGCCGCCCGGGAGGTCACACCTCGTGGGCTGGGCCGATCTCCAGCGGCAGGTTGTCGATCAGCCGGGTCGTGCCCACCTTGGCGGCGACCGCGAGCAACGCGGGGCCGCGGTACCACTCCGGCACCTGCTCGAGTGAGTCCGGATGCACCAGCACCAGATAGTCGACCAGCGCCAGCGGCTCGCGGACCAGCACCTCACGGGCGGCACGACGCACCGCCGCGGGACCAGCGACAGACTGGTCGGCGCCGGCCTGCAGGGCCCGCGAAAGACTCAGTGCCACTTCACGATCCGCGGCGCTGAGGTAGGTGTTGCGGCTGCTGAGCGCGAGGCCGTCGGTTTCGCGGACGGTGGGCACGGCGATGACCTCGACCGGGAAGTCCAGGTCGCGCACCATCCGCCGGATCAGCAGCAGCTGCTGGGCGTCCTTCTGCCCGAAGAACGCGAAGTCCGGCTGGACCAGGTGCAACAGCTTGGCGACCACGGTCAGTACACCGTCGAAATGCCCTGGGCGAGAGGCACCTTCGAGCACCTCGCCCAGCGGCCCGGCCGACACCCGGACACCGGGTTCACCCTGCGGGTAGACGACGTCCGGGGTGGGTGCGAACACGACCGACACGTCTTCGCGTGCGCAGATCGCCAGGTCGTCGTCGAAGGTCTGCGGGTAGCGCGACAGGTCCTCCCCGACCGCGAACTGTAACGGGTTGAGGAAGATCGTGACCACCACGTGATCGGCGGATTTCCTTGCGGTCCGGATCAGCTCGGCATGCCCCTCGTGGAGCGCACCCATCGTCATCACGACGGCGACACTGCCGTCCAGTGCCTTGCGTGCGGGGAGCAGATCTTCGCGCGTGTGAGCGACCACCGGTTGTGACGTCATCGGGGTCCCCGCGAAGTATCGGAGCGAGGTACGAGCGTAGAACTTCGAGGGGTGATCATCGGTGTCCTTGCGAAGTATCGGAGCGAGGTACGAGCGTAGAACTTCGAGGGGTGATCATCTGTCTTCTTTCGTGGTGAGCAGGTCGAGCATGGGTTGCACGGTCTCCGCGGGCATCGCCCGTCGTGCCGCCGCGCGGGTCGTGGTGGCGATGGCGAGCGCCCGGTAGGCGTGCCGGATGTCGTCGGGTTGTCCTTCCAGCGCCTCCAGGTGTGCCGCGACGGTGCCGACGTCGCCGCGCACGATCGGGCCGGTGAGGGCGCGGTCGCCGCGCTGCAGGGTGTTCTCCAGCGCCGCCTCGAGCAACGGCCGCAGCAGCAGATCGGCGTCGTCGATGCCCACGTCACGCAGCATCTGTGCCGACTGCGCCACCACCGTGGTCAGGTGGTTGGCGGCGTGCGACAGGGCCGCGTGGTAGAGCGCCCGGTCCTCGTCCGCGAGCCGGAACGGCTCACCGCCCAGGTCGAGCGCGAGCGCGTCGGCGACCAGGTCGGCGCCCATCGACGCGGTCACCGCGATCGGGGTCCCGGTGATGCGGTCGACGTCGCTCGGGAGGCCGGTGAACGTCATGACCGGATGGAGCACCACCGCGTCACCACCGACGTCGACGACCGGCTGGAGGACGTCGAGACCCCGGAAACCGCTGGTGTGCACGGCAAGTCGGCCGCCGTCCCATGCGCCCTGCGCCGCAAGACCCGACACCAGCGGACCGATCGCGTCGTCCGGCACCGTCAGGAGCACGACGTCCGCCGCGGCGACCACCTCCGGCACGTCCCGCACCGGCACCTCCGGGAGCAACAGCGCCGCCCTCTCCAGTGAGGCCTCGCTCACGGCGCTCACCGCCACGATCTCGTGCCCGGCGGCCCGCAGTGCCGCGCCGAGGACCGACCCGACCCGGCCGGCACCCACGACGCCCACCCGCAGGGTCGGTCGCTCCAGCCGGGTCATCGTGGTTCACCCACGCGAGTCCGCATCTTCACCCGCACGACGCTAGCGCCCCGGCCACGTAGGCTGCGACGGTGGTGTGGCGGACCTGGCAGACGGCGTGGCACGAGGCGCTCTACGGACCGGACGGGTTCTACCGCCAGTCCGCGGGCCCTGCGGGACATTTCGCGACCTCCGCACAGGGGATCCCCGGCGGCGGCCGGCTGCTCGCCCGCGCCCTGGTGGCACTCGCGGAACGGTCCGGGTGCAGCGACGTCGTCGATGTCGGCGCGGGTCGCGGCGAGCTGCTGGGCGAGATCGCCGCGCTCGCGCCGGGGCTCCGGCTGACCGGTGTCGACATCGTGGAGCGGCCGCGTGAGCTGCCCGCGGGGACGGACTGGTTGGTCGCACCCGGTGGTGAGCGGCTCCCGGACGGGCTCCGGGACCTCACCCGGGCGCTGGTCGTCGCGCACGAGTGGCTCGATGTCGTGCCGTGCCCGATCGTCGAATATGCCGACGGTGTATGGCGCGAGGTCGAGGTCGCGGACGACGGCACTGAGCGCCTCGGCAGTGTGGTCGAAGGCCCGGACCTGCAGTGGTTGCAGCGGAATTGGCCAGCCGGGTGTGACACGGGACGAGCCGAGGTCGGCAGGAGCCGCGAGGCGGCATACAACGACCTGCGGGCGCGCATCGGCACCGGACTGCTCGTCGTCGTCGACTACGGTCACCTGCGCGGGCGGCGGCCGGTCGGGGGCACGCTGACCGGCTACCGGGACGGCGTCCAGAGCGCGCCGCGGCCCGACGGTAGCACCGACATCACGGCACACGTGGCGATGGACACGTTGGGCTCGGACGAACTCGTGCAACAGCGGGACCTGTTGGAGCGGCTCGGGTTACGGCCGCCCCGACCGCCGATCGAGCTGGCGCGGGACGACCCTGCGGCATACCTCACCCAGCTGGCGGCGCGCGGCACGCACGCGGAGCTCACGGCACCGGGCGGTCTGGGCGACTTCTGGTGGGCGATCAGCACGATCACCCGGTGAACCGGATCAGCTGCTCGGACGGAAGGTGGTGATGATCTCGTCCAGCACCTTGGTCGACAGCGTCTTGCCGCCGGGCGCGTCGAGCTCCCGGATGGCGACCAGCTGGTAGGACTTGCCACCCGCCTGGAAGGTCACGGTCCGGATCTCGTAGTCGTGGCCCTTGTCGCAACCGTCCGGGTCGCCGACCGCGGTGGTGATCGTGTATTCGAGCGCGGGGATGGTGTCCTGGTTGACCTTGACCTGCTTGGCCGCCGACATCTTGCCCTGCTTGGCGTGCGACCCGTCCTTCTTCAACGAGATGGCGTCGGCGAACCGCTGCGCGAGGTCCGGGCCGGCATCGGCGGGATCGCGCTTGCCGACATTGACCAGCCCGAGCCAGGCGCTCTCGGCGGTCTTCTTGGCGGAGCAGAAGCCGACGCCGTAGCGCGCGGGCGCCTTCGCGACCACCAGCGGCTTGCCACTGCTGTCGGCATAGCCGAACAGGGTGTCCTTGCTCTCCAGCGTCCAGTCCTTGTTCTCCGGAACGTCGAACACGCCGCGCGGATCACTCGCGGACTGCGCCTGCCAGCCGGACTTGAGGGCGCGCTGCCCGGCGGCGAGGGTCGGGTTGACCCAGGTGGTCGCGGTGACCGGCGGCAGGCTGCTCGTGACGGGTGAGCTCGCGGCCGGGGTCGGGGTCTTGTCGCTGTTACGGGTGAAGGCGTAGATCGCCACCGCCGCGATGACCAGGACCAGCGCCGCGGCGATGCCGATCAGGATCTTCCCGCGGCCGCCGCCGGTGCCGCTGCCCTTGGGCGGCACCACCACACCCTCGCCCGACGCCTGCGAGAAGCGGTCGTAGTAGGAGCTCTGCGGGTTGTTCATCGTCGGGCCGACATTGGGCCCGGTCTCCCCCGTCGACCACGACGGCGGTTGGGCGGGTTGGCCCCCCGAGGACCACGGCTGCTGGCCCCCAGTCCACGGCTGCTGCCCGCCGGTGTTGCCCTGCTGCGGCGGCTGCCCCCCGGCCCACGGCTGTTGGCCTCCGGTGTTGCCCTGCTGCGGCGGCTGGCCGCCGGTCCACGGCTGCTGCCCTCCGGTGTTGCCGGGCTGTTGCTGGCCACCGGTCCACGGCTGCTGGCCGCCGGTGGCGTCCTGGCGCGGCTGGGCTCCCGACTGTCCCGGAAGCCGGTGCCCCCCGGACTGCCCCGGCTGCTGGTCGCTCGGCTGCTGCTCGTTCTCCGGCTGCTGCCCCTGGCCATCGTCGTGGTTGCTCACGGCTGAAAGGCTACCTATTGCTGCCCGGGACGCCGACGAACACTCGCCGCGGATCGATCAGCCACGGGTCCGGAAGGTGCTGATGACGTCGTTCAGGGTGCTCTCGGGCAGCTCCTTGCCAACGCCGAGCAGGCGGATGGTGACGAACTGGTAGGTCGTGCCCTGCACGGAGAAGGTGACGGTGCGAACCTCGTACTTCTTGCCTTTGTCGCACTTGGTGGGGTCGCCGGCCGTAGCGGTGATGGTGTATTCGACCGCCGGGATCGTCCCTTGGTCGACCTTGAGCTGCTTGGCGGCGGAGAGTTTTCCCGCCGTGCCCGGTGTGTGGTGGCTGCTCGTGCTGATCGCGTCGGCGAACTTCTGCGCCTCGTCCGCGCCCAGCTGGGTCGGATCCGACTTGCCGCCGCCGCGCATCCCCACCACGGCGAGCCATTGGTCCTTCTTGGCGTCGCAGAAGCCGACGCCGTAGGTTGACGTTGCGCCCATCCCGGCGAGGATATTGCCCTTCGAGTCCTCGTAGAAGCGGGTCATCGAGTCGGACTCGACCTTCCAGTCCTTGGTCTTCGGCACGTCATACACCCCGAAAACACCGTGTCCCGGTTGTGATTGCCAGCCATCCTTCAGCGGACGTACGCCGGCAGCGAGGGTCGGGTTGACCCACGTCGTGGCGGTCACCGGTGGCAGGCTGCTCGTGGCGGCCGAGCTCGCCGCCGGGGTCGGGGCTTTGTCACTGTTGCGGGTCAGCGCGAAGATCGCCACGGCTGCTATGACGACGACCAACGCCGCCGCGGTACCGATCAGCAGCTTGCCGCGGTTGCCACCGGGTTTTTTCGGCGTCACGACGACGCCTTCCCCGGACGCCTGGGCGAAGCGGTCGTAGTACGAGCTCTGCGGGTTGTTCATCGTCGGGCCGACATTGGGCCCGGTCTGCCCCGTCGACCACGACGGCTGCCCGGCCTGGTCGCCGGACCACGGTTGGGCTCCGCCCGACCACTGGCTCTCGGTCTCCCCCTGATTTCCGCCGTTGTTCTCCGGCGGGTTTCCATCCCCTTGGTTGCTCACCGCTGCAGGTTACCTTTCGAGATCGTCGCCGGAGTCCGACGTGAGGCGGGCGCGATATGCCGCGACCGCGAGCCGGTTGCCGCACCCGAGGTCGCAGTAGCGCTTGGAACGATTGCGGGACAGGTCGACCAGGACGCCGTCGCAGTCGTCGGCGGCGCAGGTGCGCAACCTGCGAAGTTCACCGGCCCGGACCACGTCGACCATCGCCATGGCGACCTCGACGATCCACCGGGACGCCAGCGGGGCGTCCGGCGGGGTGGCGTGCAGGTGCCAGTCCCAGTCGCCGTGCTTGACCAACTGGGGCAGGGCCGACTCGCGCCGCAGCAGGTCGTTGACCCGGGCGACCAGGGCCGGCTCGTCGTCGGTCCACAGCGCGCGGATCTCGGGCCGTATGGCGCGCACGGCCTCCCGCTCGGCCGCGCTCCCGACGACCGGTCCGCTCCATTCCCAGCCACGCACGAAGTCCAGGTAGGACGCCTCGTCCAGCAACGGATCCGGGTCCTCGACGGCGGTATTGACCAGCGCGGCAGCACCGGTCAACGCCACTTCCGTGTCATGAGCAAAAACCACTTTGACTCCTGTCCTGGGGACACTCTACGATCGACTGGTCACCACGGGTAAAACAACATTTTGCCCATTACGCATTCCACACCTCTCGAAGGAGGCCCCTCATGACCACCGACGTCCTGACCGCCCGAGGCGTTCCCGCCGACCTGACTCCGCAGGTCGACGTGCGACGTGTGGGCCCGGACGTCGGCACGGTGGGGGTCGCCCTGGCGTCCGCGGCGGCGTTCAGCACGTCCGGCAGTTTCGCCACCGCCCTGCTGCGCGCCGGCTGGTCACCGGCCGCCGCGGTGACCGCCCGGATCGGGCTCGCCGCGCTGGTCCTGGCCGGGCCCACCGCGTGGTCGCTGCGCGGCCAGTGGAACATCGTGCGCCGCAAGGCGCTGCCGATCCTGATCTACGGCCTCACCGGCGTCGCGGGCTGCCAGCTGGCCTACTTCTACGCGGTGCAGCACCTGTCGGTCGGCGTCGCGCTGATGCTCGAATACCTCTCCCCGGTGCTGCTCGTCCTCGGCTTCTGGCTGTGGACCCGGCGGCGCCCCGCAACGGCCACCATCGCCGGGGCGCTGGTCTGCATCGGCGGGCTCGCGCTCGTGCTCGACATCTTCGGCGACGCGCACCTGTCGCTCGTGGGCATCCTGTGGGGCCTCGGTGCGGCGGTCTGCTCCGCGGCATACTTCGTGATCGCCGGCAACGCCGACGACGACCTGCCGCCGCTGCCGCTCGCCGGGGTCGGCATGACGGTCGGCGCTCTCGCACTCGGACTGCTCGGTCTCGTCGGTGTGCTGCCGATGCACGCGACCACCTCGGACACGACGTTCGCCCAGCACCAGGTGCCCTTCTGGATCCCGCTGATCGCGCTCGCCGTCATCGCCACCGCGTTCGCCTACTTCGCCGGTGTCATCGCCGCCCGCGACCTCGGGCAGACCGTGGCGTCGTTCGTGGCACTGGCCGAGGTCCTGTTCTCGGTGCTGTTCGCGTGGCTGCTGCTCGGACAGCTGCCCCTCGCCATACAACTGCTCGGCGGGGTGTTCATCGTGGGCGGCGTCGTGCTCGTCCGGCTCGGCGAACTGCGCCGCACCCCCTGATCGGGAGGTTCGGAGGTCGGAGGGCGAGCGTTTGGCAGACTGGCCCCATGCCAGAACGCGAGCTCACCGTCGGGGTCGGCGCCGGTGGTCTCGCCACCGCCGACATGGTGCTCAACATCGGGCCGCAGCACCCGGCCACGCACGGGGTGCTCCGGCTGCGGATCACCCTCGACGGCGAGCGCATCAAGTCGGCCGAGCCGATCGTCGGCTACATGCACCGCGGCGCCGAGAAGCTCTTCGAGGTCCGCGACTACCGGCAGATCATGGTGCTGGCCAACCGGCACGACTGGCTGTCGGCGTTCAGCAACGAGATCGGCGTCGCGCTGATCGCCGAACGCATGCTCGGCATCGACGTGCCCGAGCGGGCGACGTGGACGCGCACCCTGCTCGCCGAGCTCAACCGGGTGCTCAACCACCTGATGTTCCTCGGCTCCTACCCGCTCGAACTCGGTGCGATCACGCCGATTTTCTACGCGTTCCGCGAGCGCGAGGAGCTGCAGGCGGTCATGGAGGAGATCTCCGGCGGGCGGATGCACTACATGTTCGGGCGCGTCGGCGGGCTGCGCGACGACATCCCGGCCGGCTGGCTCGGACGGGTGAGTGCGGCCATCGAGGCGGTGCGGCGCCGGATGCCCGATCTGGAGAGCCTGCTGGTCGGCAACGAGATCCTGCGCGCCCGCACCCGGGGTGTCGGCGTGATCGACGCGAGAACCGTGGCGGCATACGGGCTTTCTGGGCCGATTGCGCGCGCGTCAGGTGTCGATGTCGACCTGAGACGCGACCAGCCCTACCTCGTGTATGACGAGCTCTTCGCGCCGGGCGGCCCCGGCCGCGTCGTGACCCGGACCGAGGGCGACTGCCTCGCCCGGCTCGAGGTGCTGCTGGAGCAGGTGCACGTCTCCCTCGACATCTCTCAGGCGTGCGTCGACCGGCTCGCGGCGATGCCCGGCGGCCCGGTCAACGTCAAGCTGCCCAAGGTGCTGAAGGTCCCGGAGGGCACCGACTACCTCGCGACCGAGAACCCGCTGGGCTTCAACGGCTACTACCTGGTCTCCCGCGGGGAGAAGACGCCGTGGCGACTTAAGCTGCGGTCGGCGTCGTTCAACAACATCCAGGTGCTCGGCGAACTGCTGCCCGGCAACCTGCTCGCCGACATGATCGCGATCCTCGGGTCGATGTTCTTCGTGGTGGGCGACATCGACAAGTAGCGGTGGGATCACCGCCGGAAGCCGTACGCAAGTCCCCCCAGGGTCGACCTGTGCGCGCATTTCCGCACGAGACCGTACCGGGCTCCCCACTGGGGCGACCTATGACCGGGTCCGCACCGGAAAGCCGGGCGCAGCTCCCCACTGGGGCGACCTATGACCGGGTCGGCACCGGACAGCCGTGCCGGGCTCCCCACTGGGGCGACCTATGACCGGTCGGCACCGGAAAGCCGGGCGCAGCTCCCCACTGGGGCGACCTATGACCGGGTCGGCACCGGAAACCCGTGCGCAAGTCCCCACCGGGGGGACCTACGCGCGGCCGGGAGTGCCGTGCGTCAGGCGCCGCGGATGAGGCGGTCGCCATACACGGCCTCGAGCTGCAGGTTCCGCTCGTGCCCGCCGGGGGTGTTGGCGGAGATGTAGACCGGCGGTTCGGACGACTGGGCAAGCTTCTCGACCGTGCCGAGGGTCAGCAGCTGCGCGATGAACGCCGCCGTCAGCGACGACACCGCGCCCACCCCCAGCCCCGCGACCTCCAGTGTCGTGTCCCCGTACGGCGCCAGGTTGTCGATGACCACGTCGGCGATCTCCGAAAGGCGTTGACCGCTCGGGTGTTTCGGCTCGACAGCTGCCGTGTGCTGCAGGCTGGTGACCGCGATGACCGGGTGACCTTGCTCCTTGGCCTGCAGTGCGAAACCGACGATCGAGCCGTTCACCCCGGAGTTGGACGCGATGACGATGACGTCCTGCGGCGAGGCCGGCACCAGCGCCCACAGCTTCTCGGCGATCTGCGGGTCCCGTTCCAACAGACTGCTGCCGAGCAGCGACCGGTCCTCGCCGCCGCGGAGCACCAAGTCGCGCAGCGCGATCTTGTTGGTCGGGATCAGGCCGCCGGCGCGCCCGGCGACCTCCATCGCGAAGGCCTCGGAATGCCCCGTGCCGAAGACGTGGACGATGCCGCCCGCAGCGATCGAGTCGGCGAGCAGCGTGGTCGCCCGGTCCAGACCTCCTTCGTCCGCGAGCGCGGCGATGCGCTCCAGACGCGAGGTGGTCTGCGCGAGGAAGTCGGCCGAAGAGGTCATGGAACAGCTCCCGAGGTGACGGTGGTGGGTGCCCCGGAACGGAGCGTCTCGATCCTATGGGCGGCGCGGCGGCGTGCCGGTAGCCGGGCGGGTTTCGCCGATCCGGTTGCGACGCCTGTGCAAAGCGGCAATGGTGGGCCCGGACGCCTGTGCTTGCTGGGCGCCATACGGAGGAGGAGTGAGGGATGCGCGGAACCACCCGATCGGGGACAGCACGTGGCTCGAGGATGCTTGCGGCAGGTGGCGCGCTCGGCATCGCGACCGGACTGACCATCGCCGGTGTCGCTCTGTCCGGTCCGGCGCACGCGGCACCCAGCGCACAACTGGCGTACTCCTGCGCCGTGCCGGCGATCGGGCTCACCTTCAGCGACCCGTGGACCGTCACCGTCGACACCGACTACCCGACCACCGTCGCGGCCGGGGCCGCGATCAGCACGTCGCACTTCGACGCATCGATCACCGCCGGTGACGATGCGGCCGAGCAGTTCCGCGCCCTGGGCTTCGCCTCGTGGTCCGGGTCGGTGAAGTTCTCGTATGCCGTCAGCGGTGACGTCGCCTCCGCGGGCGACCGATCGGCCACGCTGACGGTCCCGCAGACGACGCTGCCGGCCACCGGGCCGGTCGTCACCGACGCTACGGGGACCGCGGCCGATGAGGAGGCCGGCGACACCGCCGGTACCGCGACGGTGACCGCCGCCGACCTCACCGCATCGGTGACGACCGACTCGGGAGTGCCCGTCGACATCGAATGCTCGCTCGCAGCCGGCCAGGACGCGACCGTGGCCAGTGTGCAGGTGACGGCGGCATCGAGCACCAGCACGCCGCCCACCAGCACTCCTCCGACGAGCACGAGCAGCAGCACGAGCACGCCGCCCGCCACCACCAGCACGACCTCGGTGACCACCGGCCCGCCGATCATCACCGACGGCGCGGACTCCGGCGGTAGCAACGACGTCGTGTTCGCCGGCCTGGGCGTCGCGATCCTCGGCGGCGGCCTGCTGACCGCCGGAGCTCGCCGCCGGATGCGCGACGCACGGAAGTGACCCCCGCGATCGGCTGCCTCGTGGTCGTGACGGATCAGTGACGCGACTCGACGAACTTCTGGCAGACCTACAGGCGGAGTCCGCGAGCCTGCGTGCGATGGTCGGCCGGGCCGGGCCGGACGCACTCGCCCTGGCGACACCCGCCGCGGGATGGACCGTCGCACATCAACTCGCGCACCTGACCTGGACCGACGAAGTCGCCACCAGCGCAACGGCTTCCGTGGTGCCGTCCGTGGAGACGGCACGTGGTTGGGACGTGGTGCTGGCCGAGGCAGCGTCCGCACCGACGACGTTCGTGGACGACGGTGCCGCGGAGTTGGCCGTTGCCGATCCGACGGAGCTGATGACCCGGTGGGACGCCGGCCGCGCCGCGCTCGCCGCTGCCCTGCGGGCGACTCCGGCGGACGTTCGGATCCCGTGGTTCGGCCCGCCGATGAAGGCGACGTCGATGGCGACCGCGCGCATCATGGAGACCTGGGCGCACGGCCTGGACGTCGCAGCCGCGCTCGACGTCACGCCGGAGCCGACGGACCGGATCCGGCATGTGTGCCACCTCGGGGTGGCCACGCGCGCGTTCGCGTATGCCGGCAGGGGTCTCCCGGTCCCCGAAGAGCCGATCCACGTCACGCTCACCGCGCCCAGCGGCGCGGAGTGGAGTTGGGGAGACCCTGCCGCCATACACCGAATCAGCGGCCCTGCATGGGAATTCGCGCAGGTTGCGGTGCGGCGCCGGCACCCGGACGACACCTCGCTCGTGGCGACGGACGGACCGGCACGCGAGTGGCTCGGGATCATCCAGGCGTTCGCCGGGCCGCCAGGCGCCGACCCCGAGCGCACGCGCCCCTGACCGATCAGCGCCGGCGGGTGATGGCCAGCACCTCGGGTGCGGCTCGCAGCTCGATGCGTTGCACCACGCCGTCGGTGACGACGAAGTCGAACGCCACCTTGAACTCGCCGCGGTGCAGCCATGCGACGCCGGGCCGCCCGCCGATGAAGACCGGGAAGGCGGTCTTCATGCCGCCGTTGACCAGACCGACGACCTGGTCCCGGCCGACCAGTCTTGCGGTGCCGAGTGCGACCGCGGCGGCATCGGCGCCCTCGAGGATCACCTCGGGCGCGAGCAGTCCCAGCAAGGCGTCGAGGTCACCGCTCTTGGCGGCGTGCAGGAACGCGTCCACCACCGCGCTGTGGTCGGAGCGCCCGACCGTGCTGTCCGGGCTCGCCCCGTCGGCGACCTTGCGACGTGCCCGGGACGCCAGCTTGCGGGCGGCGACGGGTGAGACTCCGAGGATGTTGGCGACGGCGGGAAAGTCGACGGCGAAACTGTCGTGCAGCACGAAGGCGACGCGTTCGGAAGGGGTGAGTCGGTCGAGCACGACCTGCAGTGCGCTGCCCACCGTGTCCGCGAGCACCACGTCGTCCGCCGGATCGGGCGCGGTCTCGTCCAGATCGAGGTCCTCCTCCGGTGCCGGCAACTTGCCGCGCAGCCGGTCCAGGCACAGCCGGGTGGTGACGGTGGTCAGCCAGCCCGGCAGGTTGTCGATCGGAGTCTCGTTGCGTGCCAGTCGGATCCAGGTATTCTGCACCGCATCCTCGGCTTCCGCGTGATCGCCCAGCAGCCGTTCGGCGATCCGGGTCAGCCGGGGGCGTTCGGTCTCGAACCGGGCAGTCTGCTCGTCCATGGGGTCAGTCCATCACATCGACCGGCCGCGACCGGTCACACTTTCCGCCGCCCGCTCGTCACCAGAACAGCGCAGCACGCGCCAACCACGAATCGACCGAAGGAACACGAAACCATGGGCAACTTCCAGACCGTTCTGCTGCCGACCACGGATCTCGCCGCCTCCCGCGAGCTCTACACCAAGCTGCTGGGCGTGCCACCGGTTGCCGACTCGGACTACTACGTCGGGTTCGACGTCGACGGACAGCAGATCGGCCTCGTCCCCGGCACCACCGCCGTCGTCCCGCACCTGCACGTCGACGACCTGGAGCAGGCGATCGCGCTGATCACCGAGGCCGGCGGCTCCGTGGTCGAGGACCCCAAGGCCGTCGGCGGCAGCCGGCGGGTTGCCGTCATACAGGATCCGTCCGGTGCGCGGTTCGGCCTCACCCACGACGCCTGACCCCCGCCACCCACAGCCCCTCGCCGAGAGGCCCAGAACCGGTCGACAAGCCCAGTAATACCACCGTGGGTCCGGGATTCCGGGCGCTATTGCTAAGCCTCTCGGTCGTTTGGTGAGCCTCTCGGTGAAGGGGTGGCGGGGCTGTGGCGGCTGGCGGGGCGGCCGGCGGGGCGGTCAGACGAAGAGGCCAGGCGGAGGGGTCAGACGAAAAGGTCAGGCGGAGAGGTCGCGGTGCCAGCTCTCGGTCCGGTATGACGTGACCCAGCCCATCGAGGTGTACAGCCCGTCGGCGCCGGTCGGCGAGTCGGCATCCACCTCCAGCCCGACCCGGTCGGCGCCGGACGCGAGCGCGCCGCGGATCACGGTGTGCAGCAAGGCCTTCGCCACTCCCCTGCCCCGGGAGCGGCGGTGCACACCGATGTAGTCGATGTAGCTGCCCGGAGCGCCCGCGGCGTCCGCCGGCAGCACCGTCCCGACCACCGCGCCACCGGGGAGCACCACCCCATCGGTGTCGACCTCCGCCAACCACCAGTGGTCCCAGCGGTGCCCGGGGTCCTCCCGCAGCCGCTGGACGAACTCGGGGAAGCTTTCACGGTAGGAGTTGTAGTGGTCGGCGAAGGACTCCTCGAGCACCAAGTGCACCGCCTGTAGGTCGGCGGCGACCGGTGTGCCGTCGTCGTGCAGCGCGATCGGACGCACCGTCACGCCGGCCCGTGGCCCGGGCAACGACGCATCCGCCGCGACCACCGGGCGGCTCATCTGCAACCAGGTCCGGGCACGGTGGAAACCGGCGGCGGTGAGCCAGCGTTGCTGGCGGTCGTCGTCGGCATACGCGCCCGAGTCGAGTTGGGTCACCAGCAGGCCGCGGGTGCGCATCAGGGAGCGCGCGACCCCCTCGGCCCACTCGAAGAGTGCTGCGGCCAGCGCGTCCGTGACCGACGGCTGCGCGGTGATCTCGATGACCGTCCGCCCCGCCGCGCGGTCGTGCACGACGGCCCACGCGACCGCCGACCCGTCACTGTCCCGCACCAGCACCTGCCGCCTCGTCCACGATCCCACCCCGGCCACGTGCGACGCCACCATCTGCGGGTCTACCGAGCTGGAGCCGTGCGCGGCCTGTTGGTGCGCCGCGAGCAGGTCGACGACATCGGGCACGTCCGGGGTGTCGGGAACGAGCGCGCGCAGGCCGTGGCCGACAGCGGGCATGGGCAGCAGGGGTTCGCTCACGTCGTACAGTCAAGCGCACCCGCGCACCGCCATGCGTGCAGCGCGGGTCGCGACGTCACGCGTGCGCAGCACGCCCCAAGAAAGCACGGACGATGACTCGGGGGCAAGGCACGAACCACCGAGTCACGCGTGCAAGGGGCCGCCGCCGTGCGAGTCGTCGTCCCGGTCCTTGTCGCGGTCCTTGTCGTCCGGGATGCGGCACCAGCCCTGCACGACCAGGCCGGTGACGACCGCGCCGACCGACGCCACGCACAGGACGGCGGCCTGCACCATGTTGCCGAAGGCGCTGTCCGCGTCCAGCCGGCCCAGCTCGATCAGCGCGTAGGCCCCGAACCAGCCCGCGATCATCGCGCCGGCGAGCACGCAGGCCTGCGCGGCCACCAGGGCCCGTCGGGCGCGCTGGGGCGACGGTGGCCGGGTCGAGGTGCCGTGCAGGTAGGCCCGCACCTCGGCGCCCGCGGAGATCACCGCGATCGACAGCAGGACGATCGTGACGAGCAGGAACCAGGACATGTGCGGCAGCCCGTGGCCGTGCGCGGTGGTCCACCGCAGCACGCCGTAACAGACGAGGAGTATGACGACTCCGACGCCGAGCGCGTGCCGCCAGGTCAGGCCCGACTCGCTCACAGTGGACGCCATTCGGGTCCGACGTGGATGCCGGTGGTGTCTGCCGACCGCAGCAGTTGCGCGACCGGCAGCACCTTCCGGCCGACGCGCAGCTGGGCCTGCGGGTCGGCGTCCAGCCAGGGGGCCAGCACGAAGGCGCGCTCGGCGGCACGGGGGTGCGGCAGTGTGAGTTCCTCCGTCGCGAAGCGCAGGTCCGTGCCGGCTGCGGGGTCACCCAACTGGATCAGGTCCAGGTCCAACGTCCTTGCTCCCCAGCGGATCTCGCGGGTGCGTCCGCGACCGGCCTCGATCTCGTGCAGCCGGTCGAGCAGCGTCCAGGGTGCGAGGCGGGTGGTGCCCACGGCCACGGCGTTGAGGTAGTCCGGCTGTGCAGGGCCACCGACCGGGGCCGTCTCGAAGAGGCCGCTGACCTCGAACAGGTCGAGCCCCTCGACGCGGCGCAGCGCACGCACGGCGGCCTCGAGGCTGCGCACCCGGTGCCCGAGGTTGGCGCCGAGGGCGATGACGACGGGCCGGTGCTGCTCGCGCCGCACCGACACCGACGGGCCGGCGAGCCCGAAGCCGGCGAAGTCGACCCCGGCCGGGGCATCCGGCTTGTGCACCGTCACCTCGACGGCCTCGGCCGCCACGTGCCGCAGCACCGACGCCGCGATCTGCTCGGCCAGGTGCTCGATGAGGTCCACCGGCGGTTGTGTCAGGATCCGCTCGGCGTCCTGGGCGACGTCGGCGTAGCTGATCGTGTGGTCGAGGTCGTCGCTGCGGCCGGCCCGGGAGACGTCGCACTCGATCGTGATGTCGACGAAGAACCTTTGCGGCTCACGCTTCTCGTGCGCGAGCACCCCGTGCGGGGTGGTCACGGCCAGCCGGGTGAGGGCGATGCGGTCACTCATTCCTGCGCCCCTTGTGAAGCTCCGGCGGTGGCCTCCCGCAGGTGGCGCACCACGTCGCACGCAGCGAACGTCGAACGCACCTCGTGCACCCGGATCGCCCACACGCCCGCCTGCGCGAGCACCACCGACACGGCCGCGGTCGCGAAGTCGCGCTGCTCGGCCGGCACCGGACCGTCTCCGCGGCTGCCGACACGCGACAGGAACGACTTGCGCGAGGCTCCGACCAGCACCGGCAGTTTCATCTGCTGGAACGCCGAAAGATGTTGCAGCAGAATCCAGTTCTGCTCCGCCGTCTTGGCGAAGCCCAGACCTGGGTCGATCACGACCTGGTCCCGGGACACGCCGGCGTCGAGGGCGGCGCCGACCTGGTCGGCCAGCTCGCGGCATACATCGGCGGTGACGTCGTCGTAGATCGCGCGGGTCTGCATGTCGTGGCTGTGACCGCGCCAGTGCATCACCACGAAACCGGCACCGGTCTGCGCCGCGACCGAGGTCATCTCCGGGTCGGCGAGTCCACCGCTGACGTCGTTGATGATGCGGGCGCCGGCCGCCACCGCCGCCGACGCCACCGGGGCGCGCATCGTGTCGATCGAGATCCACGCCCCGCTGTCGGCGAGGCCCTCGATCACGGGTATGACGCGCCGCAGCTCCTCCTCCACCGACGGACGCTGCGCGCCGGGCCGGGTGGATTCGCCGCCGATGTCGATGATGTCCGCGCCGTGGCCCACGAGCTCCCTGCCGTGCGCCACGGCAGCCGCCGCGTCGAAGAAGCGACCGCCGTCGGAGAACGAGTCGGGAGTGACGTTGACGACACCCATCACCAGCGGGCGATCCTCGGGGCGCTGCGGCAACGCGATGGATGCGGCCGCAGTCATCAGCGCCGGCTTTGCGCGTTGATCAGACTCATGGCCTCCGCCCGGGTCGCGGCGTTGGTCAGCTGACCCCGCACGGCGGAGGTGATGGTGAGAGCGCCCGGTTTGCGGACGCCGCGCATCGACATACACAGATGCTCGCACTCCACGACCACGAGCACACCCTGTGCGTGCAGGATGTCGACGAGGGCGTCGGCGATCTGGGTGGTCAGTCGCTCCTGGACCTGCGGGCGTTTGGCGAAGACGTCGACCAGCCGCGCGATCTTGGACAGCCCGGTGACCCGGCCGTCCGCCGCGGGGATGTAGCCGACGTGCGCGACGCCGTGGAACGGCACCAGGTGGTGCTCGCAGGTCGAGTAGACCTCGATGTCGCGCACGATGACCAGCTCGGAGTGGTCGACGTCGAAGGTGCGGCTGAGCGCCTCCTCCGGGGTCTGCCACATGCCGGAGAACGTCTCGGCATACGAACGGGCGACCCGGCCCGGGGTGTCCCGCAGCCCTTCGCGGTCGGGGTCCTCGCCGAGGGCGAGCAGCAGCTCGCGGACGGCGGCCGCCGCCCGCTCCAGATCAATCCTGGGAGGGGTCGACATACCCGCCATCCGGAACCTCGACAACAGCCTCAGGGGGGTGCACCTGGCCGGCCTGCTGCAGGTCTTCCTTCTCGAGGTCGACGCCGTTGGCGAGCGCCTTGCGCTCGGCCGGGGTCAGCACCGGCGGCCGGTCACTGACGTTGCGGCGGTCGCTGGACAGCCAGATCTTGCGCTTCGGGCGCTTCTTGACGTCCTTGAACACGTCGGCGAGCTGGTGCACGTCGAGCGTTTCCTTCTCGAGGAGCTCCAGCACCAGGTTGTCGAGGATGTCGCGGTTGTCGTTCAGGGCGTACCAGGCCTCGTCGTGGGCGGCCTCGATCAGCCGGCGCACCTCTTCGTCGACGACACCCGCGAGCTCCTCGGAGTAGTCGCGCTCGTGGCCCATGTCGCGGCCGAGGAAGACCTCGGAGTTGCCGGAGCCGAGCTTGATCGCGCCGACCCGCTCGCTCATGCCGAACTGGGTCACCATCTTGCGGGCCAGGCCGGTGGCCTTCTCGATGTCGTTGGCGGCACCGGTGCTCGGGTCGTGGAAGACGATCTCCTCCGCGACCCGGCCACCGAGCGCGTAGGCCAGCTGGTCCAGCAGCTCGTTGCGGGTGGTGGAGTACTTGTCGTCCGCCGGCAGCACCATGGTGTAGCCGAGCGCGCGACCGCGCGGCAGGATCGTGATCTTGCTGACCGGGTCGGTGTGGTTCAGCGCGGAGGCGACCAGGGCGTGCCCACCCTCGTGGTATGCCGTGATCTTGCGCTCCTTGGCGCTCATCACCCGGGTCCGCTTCTGCGGACCCGCCATGACGCGGTCGATCGCCTCGTCCAGTGCGCGGTTGTCGATGACCTGCGCGTTGGAGCGCGCCGTCAGCAGTGCGGCCTCGTTGAGGACGTTGGCCAGGTCTGCTCCGGAGAAGCCGGGCGTACGGCGCGCCACCTGCAGCAGGTCGATGTCCCCCGCCATCGGCTTGCCCTTGGCGTGCACCTGCAGGATGTGGTGGCGACCGGCCATGTCCGGGGCCTCGACCGCGATCTGCCGGTCGAACCGGCCGGGACGCAGCAGCGCCGGGTCGAGGATGTCGGGCCGGTTGGTGGCGGCGATCAGGATGACGTTGGTCTTGACGTCGAAGCCGTCCATCTCGACCAGCAACTGGTTGAGGGTCTGCTCGCGCTCGTCGTGGCCACCACCGAGGCCGGCGCCGCGGTGCCGGCCGACGGCGTCGATCTCGTCGACGAAGATGATGGCGGGGGCGTTGGCCTTGGCCTGCTCGAACAGGTCGCGGACCCGGCTGGCGCCGACACCGACGAACATCTCGACGAAGTCCGAGCCGGAGATCGAGTAGAACGGCACACCGGCCTCCCCGGCGACCGCGCGGGCCAGCAGCGTCTTACCGGTGCCGGGCGGGCCGTAGAGCAGCACACCCTTGGGGATCTTGGCGCCCACGTCGAGGAACTTCTTGGGCGACTGCAGGAACTCCTTGATCTCGTGGAGCTCCTCGACCGCCTCGTCGGCACCCGCCACGTCGGCGAAGGTGACCTTGGGCATGTCCTTGCTGGCCAGCTTGGCGCGGGACTTGCCGAACTGCATGACCCGGGAGCCGCCGCCCTGCATCTGGCTCATCAGGAACCAGAAGATCAGGATGAACAGGATGAACGGCGCCATGCTGATCAGGATCGACAGCCAGACGCTCTGCTTCTGCGGGTCGTCGGTGTAGCCGCCGGACGGCGGGTTCTTCTGCAGCAGGTTGACCAGCTGCTCACCGCGGGGGTTGACGTAGTTGGCCTCGACCTTGGTCAGGCCCTTCTTCCCGTCGACCGTCGTCGGGTCCTTCAAGGTCAGCTTGATGGAGTCCGGGGTCAGTGTCGCCGAATCGACCTGCTGGCTGGAGATGAGCTTCTCGGCCTGCGAGGTGTCGATCTTCTGATATCCGCCGACATTGCCGACGGCGAGCCACAGGACGCCGATCAACACGACGAGGATGACCCAGAGCCCAGGGCTGCGTAGAACGCGCTTGTAGTTCATGTAGCTGCGGGGCGTGCCCCGATCCTCCTGCTCACAGTTGGGCCTAGCCCGACGACAGACCAATAGACGGTACACCGCGGCTGGTGTGGCACTTACCAGGGTGTCCCGGCTGGATCAACGACCGGGGGTGTCGCGATGTTCCGCGCGAGCTGTCGCGTGGGTCACCTGCGACACTCTCGCATCACGCCGGCCGGGCTTGTCGAGGTCACACGTTCCGCCGCGGGCCGGGGCGGCTACCGTGAAGCGACCAGATCCAGATAACGCCGGGAGCCGCCGATGACCAGTCAGCAACCCATCATCATCTACACCCTCACCGACGAGGCGCCGCTACTTGCGACCTACGCCTTCCTGCCGGTCGTGCAGACCTTCGCCGAAGCTGCCGGCATCGACGTGCAGACCAGTGACATCTCCGTTGCGGCGCGCATCCTCGCGCAGTTCCCCGAGCGCCTCACCGAGGAGCAGCGGGTCCCGGACAACCTCGGCGAGCTCGGCCGGCTGACCCAGGAGCCGGACACCAACATCATCAAGCTGCCCAACATCAGTGCTTCGATGCCGCAGCTGCTGGCCGCGATCAAGGAGCTGCGGGAGAAGGGTTACGACATACCCGAGTATCCCGCGCACGACGAGACCGACGAGGACAAGGAGATCCGCGCCCGCTACGCCAACTGCCTCGGCAGCGCCGTCAATCCGGTGCTGCGCGAAGGAAATTCGGACCGTCGGGCACCGAAGGCCGTGAAGGAGTACGCGCGCAAGCACCCCCACACGATGGGCAAGTGGTCGCCGGCGTCGCGCACCCACGCGTCATACATGGAGCACGGCGACTTCTACCACGGTGAGAAGTCGATGACGCTGGACCGCGCGCGCGACGTGCGGATGGAGCTGGTCACCGACAGCGGCCCGACGATCGTGCTGAAGGAGAAGGTCGCGCTGCAGGACGGCGAGGTCATCGACAGCATGTTCATGAGCAAGAAGGCGCTGATCGACTTCTACGAGGAGCAGATGGAGGACGCGCGCGAGACCGGCGTGATGTTCTCCCTGCACGTCAAGGCGACGATGATGAAGGTGTCGCACCCGATCGTCTTCGGGCACGCCGTGCGCATCTTCTACAAGGACGCATTCGCCAAGCACCAGGCGGTCCTCGACGAGCTCGGGGTCGACGTCAACAACGGGCTCGGTGACCTCTACGCCAAGCTCGAGACGCTGCCGAGCGCCAAGCGCGAGGAGATCGTCCGCGACTTCCACGCCTGCCACGAGCACCGCCCCGAGATCGCCATGGTCGACTCGGCGCACGGCATCTCCAACTTCCACTCCCCCAGCGACGTGATCGTCGACGCGTCGATGCCGGCGATGATCCGCGGCGGCGGCAAGATGTATGGCGCTGACGGGCGTCCCAAGGACACCAAGGCGGTGATGCCGGAGTCGACGTTCGCGCGGATCTACCAAGAGATGATCAACTTCTGCAAGACCAACGGCGCCTTCGACCCGGTCACCATGGGCACCGTGCCGAACGTCGGCCTGATGGCCCAGAAGGCCGAGGAATACGGCTCGCACGACAAGACGTTCGAGGTCCCGGAGGCGGGGGTCGCCAACATCGTGGACATCGCCACCGGCGAGGTGCTCATGTCGCAGAACGTCGAGGAGGGCGACATCTGGCGCATGTGCCAGGTCAAGGACGCCCCGATCCGCAACTGGGTCGAGCTGGCGGTCACCCGTTCCCGTGAGTCCGGCATGCCGGCGCTGTTCTGGCTGGACCCCTACCGCCCGCACGAGAACGAGCTGATCAAGAAGGTCCACACCTACCTCGCCGAGCTGGACACCGAGGGCCTGGACATCCAGGTCATGTCCCAGGTGCGCGCCATGCGTTACACCATGGAGCGGCTGATCCGCGGCCTGGACACCATCGCGGTCACCGGCAACATCCTGCGCGACTACCTGACCGACCTCTTCCCGATCCTGGAGCTGGGCACGAGCGCCAAGATGCTCTCGATCGTGCCGCTGATGGCCGGCGGCGGGCTCTACGAGACCGGTGCGGGTGGCTCGGCCCCCAAGCACGTCAAGCAACTGGTCGAGGAGAACCACCTGCGCTGGGACTCGCTCGGCGAGTTCCTCGCGCTGGCGGTGAGCCTGGAGGATCTGGGCCGCAAGAACGACAACCCCAAGGCCACGCTCGTCGCCAACGCCCTCGACGCCGCCACCGGCAAGCTGCTGGAGAACGACAAGGGCCCCTCGCGCAAGGTCGGCGAGCTGGACAACCGGGGCAGCCAGTTCTACCTGGCGATGTACTGGGCCCAGGAGCTGGCCGAGCAGACCGAGGACGCCGAGCTCGCCGCGCACTTCAAGCCGCTGGCCGAGGCGCTCGCGGCGAGCGAGGAGAAGATCGTCGCCGAGCTCGGTGCGGCGCAGGGCCAGCACGTGGACCTGGGTGGCTACTACTACGCCGACCCGGAGAAGACCGCGACGGTGATGCGGCCGAGCGCGACGTTCAACGAGGCGCTGGCGGCCGCGCGCGGCTGACGCGTCATACCCGGCAGGAACCGCCTACTGTCGTTACCTCTCGCCCAGATCTGCGATTTTCCGCGAGAAAGTAACGACAGTAGGCGTTCTGGTATGGCGGGCGCGTCACTCCCGACGCGCCGGCTCAGCTGTAGACGTGCTCCGCGAGGGTGCCGATGTCGCGCAGGTTGCGGTACTTCTCGTCGTAGTCCAGGCCGTAGCCGACCACGAATTCGCTGGGTATGTCGAAGCCGACGTACTTGCAGTCGATCTCCACCTTGGCG
This sequence comes from Flexivirga oryzae, assembly GCF_014190805.1. Lineage (NCBI taxonomy): Bacteria > Bacillati > Actinomycetota > Actinomycetes > Micrococcales > Dermacoccaceae > Flexivirga > Flexivirga oryzae. The sequence goes on from NZ_JACHVQ010000002.1 coordinate 357,589, forward strand.
GCCTCCGGCTTGCGCAGCAGCGTGCAGATCTCCAGCGATGCAGGCTGCCGTGAGGACAGGTTGGAGCGGATCCAGTTGAGGGTCAGGCCGGAGTCGATGATGTCTTCGACGATCAGCACGTGACGACCGGTGATGTCGGTGTCGAGGTCCTTCAGGATCCGCACCACACCGCTGGACTTGGTGCCCGAGCCGTATGACGACACGGCCATCCAGTCCATCGGCACCGTGCCCGGCAGTGCCCGCATCAGGTCCGCCATCACCAGGATGGCGCCCTTGAGCACACCGACGAGCAGGACGTCCTTGTCGTGGTAGTCGCGCCAGATCTCGGTCGCCAGCTCGTCGAGTCGCTCGTGGATCTGCTTCTCGGTGAACAGCACGTGATCCAGGTCATTGCCCATATGGCTGGAATCCATGGCCCTATTGAACCGGACGCGGCTCGACCACGATCACGCCGCCACCCCTGCGCACCTGCAGGCCGCCGGGCATGTGGACCGATTGCTGGCCGTGCCAACCCGTCACCAGGGCGTCGACGGTGTCGATGTGGACCTTGCCGAGCGACGCGGCCGGCGAGCCCGCACTGTGGAGCAGCGCGCGCCATACCCGCGAACGGATCGGCGCCGGGAGGGCGGCGAGTTCGTCCACCGGCCAGGGGGATTCACCGAGGTCGTGCGCGACCTGCGCAGCCCACTCGTCTAGGAAGGTGAGGTCGTCCCGGACCAGGTCCGCGGTCCGCGCGAGCCCGGCGACGACGCCGGGGCCGAGGTCGGTCTCCAGGTCCGCGAGCGCCCGGCGCGCACGCACCCGCAGGTATCGAGGGTCGTCGTTGTGCGGGTCGTGCCAGGGCTCGAGGTGCAGCGCCGCGCACGCCGCGTGGGTCTGCTCGCGGGTCACCCCCAGCAGCGGCCGCAACCACAGCCCCGCCATTCGGGACATACCCGTCACTGCCCGCGGCCCGGACCCACGCGCGAGCGCCAGCAGCACGGTCTCCGCCTGGTCGTCGCGGGTGTGGCCGAGCAGCACCGCGCCCGCTTCGTATGACGCGGCAGCCGCTTCGAGCGCGGCGTACCTCGCGGTGCGCGCCGCCGACTCGGGCCCGTCCCCGGCGGCGACCACCTCCACGGTGCGCACCTCCGCACGGCCCAGCCCGAGGCCCCGGCACTGTTCGGCGGCACGCTGTGCGACGGCGGCAGAGCCGTCCTGCAGCTGGTGGTCGACCACGACCGCGACGGTCGACAGGCCGAGTTTGGGGGCCTCGAACGCGACGGCGGCGGCGAGCGCGAGGGAGTCGGCGCCACCGGAGCAGGCGGTGACGACGGTGCCGCCCGGCTCGAGCGCGGCGCCGGTCAATGCCAGCCGCACGTGCCGCCGGCACGCGGCCACGGCGGGATGCGGCCCCGGCATACCGGCGCCGCTCAGCCCAGCACCCGGGTGACCCACGTCCCCGGTGCATAGATCTCGGCGGCGGTCGGCAGGTTGTCGGGGCCGGCCCAGACGGCGTTGAACCCGTCGACGCCGACCTGCTCCTGCACCGCCCGGCAGAAGGCGGCGCCGTCGCGGTACTGCCGCATCTTCGCCTCCAGGCCGATCAGCCGCCGGACGATCCGGTCCAGCCCGCCGGAACCCTTGCGACGCGCGTCGAACTTGCGGCGGATCTCCTCCACCGTCGGCACGATCTGCGGACCGACGTCGTCCATCACGACGTCGGCGTGGCCCTCCAGCAGAGACATGATCGCGGTGAGGTTGGCGAGTTCGGCACGCTGTGCGGGGTCCACGACCAGGTCGGTGAGCCCGCCGCCGCCTTCGCGGAGCGCACCGGGGATCGCCTTGGCCGCGGCCTGCAGGCGTCGCTGCAGCATCTCCGGGTCGGGCATCAGCTCGATCGCGAGCGTCCGGATGCGGTCGATCATGTGCTGCCGCAGCCAGGGCACGGCGGTGAACTGCACCCGGTGGGTCTCCTCGTGCAGGCACACCCAGAGCCGGAAGTCCGACGGATCGACCCGCAACTCGCGCTCGGCGGCGACGATGTTGGGGGCGACCAGCAGCAGGCTCGGGGTGCCGGCGGGCGCGATGTCGAACTGGCCGAGCACCTTGCTGGCGACGAAACCCATCAGGGCCCCGGTCTCGGCACCGGTGACCTTGGCGCCGACGGCGCGGGCACGGGGGCCGGCCTTCCGCTTGGCGGTCAGGGCGTCGACGACGGGCTCGAGCAGGCCGGCCATCGAGTCGACGTTGACGTCGATCCACGCGGCACGGTCCACGACATACACCGGCGACGCGGCGCCGGCACTGGCGTCGAGCCGTGCGGTGTCGGCCACCGGCTGCAGCGCCCGGTGGGCGGCGTCGCGCAGCTCGGCGACGGCCTCGGCCGCCTCGTCCTGCGTCGTGCTCGGGCCGTCCGACACCCACCGCCGCCCGGTGCGCTTGGCCAGGGCCCAGTCGACATACGCCTCAGACATGGGGTCGAGCGTATGTCAGCGGCGGAAGACCAGGTGCGCGAGCTGGCCGAGGCTGCGGAAGGGGTCCACCGCACCGAGGCGTTCCTCGACCGCGAGGAGCGCCGCCAGCTCCGCCGGATCGGTGGGCCCCGGCGGGTCGTCGTCCTGCAGGTCGAAGGCGATGCGGATGCCGTACCACTGCTGCAACGTCAGCCCGGCGTCAGCGGCGGCGGCGACCAGCCGATCGAACGAGTCGGCACGCGCGGGCGCGCCGATCTCGTTGGTGTAGTGCAGGTCGGCGCCCGCCGCTCGGGCCTCGTCCCACTCCCGGATTGCTGCGAGCGCCGCGGACCACTGCTGGCGACGTGCTGAGCGCCATACGGCCGAGACGTCCAGCCGGACCGCGACGGAGAGTATGCCGCCCGGCGCGACGTGCTGCGCGGCTTCGGTGATCGCAGCGGTGCCGGACGGCAGATACATCAGCACCCCGAGCGCCAGGACGGCGTCGAAGGTTCGGCCGGTCAGCTCGTCCAGGTGCCCGAATCCCGCTGGGGAGACGGTGATCCGCTGCTGCACCTCGGGAGGTGTGGCCGCGATCCGGTCGACGAGCACCTCGCGCATGTCGTCGTCCGGCTCCGCGGCGACCACCGTGTGACCGAGCGCTGCGAGCTCCAGCGTTTTGTGGCCCTGCCCTGCGCCGATGTCGAGCACGGTGCCCGGCGGGTCAGCCAGATGGGCTTGTAGCTGCCGGCGCAGCAGCTCCTGCCGCAGCTGCACCCGCAGCGACGACTCCGAGTCCAACCACTGCTGCCGAGACACCGGAAAACTGTTGTCCGTCAACGCTGTTCACCTCTACTTGGAACACCCGCACTTCTGCAGGTCGGCGACGAAGTCGTCGATCGCGGCGCGGGTGCCGTAGGGGCCCCAGGACGTCGCCGCGTTGCTGATGACGGCGAAGACGAGCACCCGGTTGTCCGCGGTGAGCACGGTCCCCGCCAAGGAGGCGACATCGGTCAGTGACCCGGTCTTGGCTCGCACGTCGCCCGCCGCTGAGATGTTCGTCGGCTGCAGGAAGCGGTTGTCGAGTGTGCCGTTGTAACCGCCGACGCTCAGTCGCGTGAGCACGTCGGCGAACGGCTTGTTCTTGCCGCTCGTGCCCGACAGGACCACGTCGCTGAGCACGCGGGCCGGGATCGTGGTGCCGTCGGACAGTCCGCAGACATCCGCCAGATGCACGCCTGCGAGGTTGAAACCCGCCTGCCGCAAAGTCTTTTCGACGAAATCCGTCACGTCCGCCGTCGAGCCGCCGACCCCCTTGCTGAACGCCGCCTGCCGGGCGAGCGACTCGATCATCGCGTTGTCGCTGCGTTGCAGCGCGTCACCGAGCACGTCCAGCAACGGTGCGGATTCGACGTGTCCGAGCTCGGACGCCGAGTCCTTGGCCGTCACGTTGCCACCGACTTTGGCGGTGATCCCTTGTGCCGCAAGGTCTTTGACGAACGCCGCCTGGGTGGACCCGACCGGGTCCGACGTGAGCGGATGCGCCGGGTCGGTCGCGCGCTCGGTCGAGAGGCCGAGTTGCGCGATCCGCGCGGTGTAGCCGGCTGCGACGACGCCCGGGTCCCAGTGCTTGGCGGTGAGCGGACCGGGTGCGTATGACGTGTCGACGCCGACGGTGACTTTCGTCTGCCCGGACTTCTTCAGCGCTTTCGCGACCTGCCGGGCCAGGTCCGCCAGCCCGGCGTGCCCGTTGACCTGGTCGGGGTCGCCCTTGCCGGGGTTGAGCGCGGTGTCGCCGCCCGCGACGAGCACGATCCGGCCCGCCGATGCACCGGTCACCACCTTCGTGGTGAGTGGCTTGTCCAGGTCCATCGTGTTGGCGACCGCCCAGGCGCTGAGCAGTTTGGTGGTCGAGGCAGGGATCATCGCCTTGTCGGCGTTCTGCTGGACCAGGACGGCGCCGGTCTGGCCGTCGACCACGCGCACGGCGAGCTTCTTGGCCAGGTACGGCGCCTTCATGTCCGCCGCGACACGCGCCCGCACCTTCGCGGCGACCTGCTGCGGTCCGTCGGCGGCCTGCAGGCGCGTCGCGGTGGCCGGGGTCGGCGGCGGCACCGAGGGCCCGACGCTGGTCTTGCCCGGCACCGGAACCGGTTGCGCGGCCGCGGCAGCGCGGGTCAGCGGCCCGGGGAGCACGTCATACACATCGAGGGTCTCGTAGCCGACCGCGAGCACGACGACGGCCGCCGCAACCGCTGCGACCCGCTTGCTCATGGTGTCCTCTCTCTCGTCGAGTCCGCCACTCGCAGCCTGGGGCCGTTGCTCACTGCGCTCGACCCCATGAAGCACCCCTCGGACGACAACACACCCGTCGGTGCGCCAAACTAGGCGTCAGTCAAGCACACCGACCCCGGCGAAGGGACACACGCAATGGAGTTCGACGTCACCATCGAGGTGCCGCAGGGCAGCCGCAACAAGTACGAGATCGACCACGCGAGCGGGCGGCTGCGGCTGGACCGGCGGTTGTTCACGTCGATGCAGTACCCCACCGACTACGGCTACATCGAGCACACCCTCGGTGAGGACGGCGACCCGCTGGACGCGATGCTCCTGCTGACCGAGTCGGTCGTCCCGGGTGCGATCGTCGAGGCACGCCCGGTCGGTGTGTTCAAGATGGTCGACGAGGCCGGTGGCGACGACAAGATCCTGTCGGTGATCGCGGGCGACCCGCGCTGGGACCACATCCAGGACGTGAGCGACGTCAATTCGTTCCTGCTCGACGAGATCAAGCACTTCTTCGAGACCTACAAGGTGCTCGAGCCGGGCAAGAGTGTCGAGGAGGGTTCGCACTGGGCGGGCCGCGAGGACGCCGAGAAGATCGTCGCCGACGCGCTGCAGCGCGCCAAGGACCAGAACGTCGACACGGCGCGCTGGGTCTCCCCGAACCAGCACTGACGACACCCCTCTCTGCCGAGAGGACAACATAACGCCGAGAGGCCCAGAAAACCGGACGGGAGTCGTCGCGGTTTTCTGGGCCTCTCGGGGTGTTTCTTGTCCTCTCGGCGAGGGGTGTGCCACGCGGGCGGAGCCGCGGGTCAGGTCAGAGGCGCACCTTGATGCTGCCGAGCACGATCACGGCGAGCAGGAACGCCCAGCCGCCGGTGAGCCGCCGACCGGTCGGCGGCTCTGGGTGGTCGGTCGGGCGGAGTGGACCGCTCGCGAGCAGGAACAGCGGCAGCGTGACCACGAGCGCCGGGTTCAGGATGAGCCAGAACCACCCCCACCGGGTGGCCCAGCGTGGCTGCGGTCCGTTGATCAGCACGAAGAGTGCCGCGACGAACGTCGCTGTCATGCCGAGCCCGAGGCTCGTGCCGTATGTCGTCCGGTATGTCGACGAAGCGCCGGGGTCGAGCCAATTCGCGATGGCGCACGCACCGATCGCGGCCAGCACCGTCGCCCGTGCGATCCACCAACGGTCGACTCGCCGTCCGATCCCTGGTTCCCCCGTGAATGCCGTCCCCTGAGCCGTCATGACGGGAGCATATGCCCCGGCAGGTCAGCGGCGCATACCGCCGACGCCGACGAGCAGGTGTTCGTATCCGTCCGAGGTGTGCACCAGTCGCCGCGTGTGGCGGCGGTAGCGCAGGATCTGCACGATGCCGAACGCCCACACCACGTATTGCACGGTCAGCGCGACCCGGAACGCGTGCAGGTCGTAGTGTTCTGCGCCGCCGGGCGACATGTGGTCGAGCACGAGGCCGATGACGAAGACCGACAGCAGGGTCGCGGTGAAACCGCCGACGTTGACGATGCCCGATGCGGAACCGATCCGGTGCGTGGGGTTGAACGTTCGCGCCAGGTCGAAGCCGATCATCGAGCCCGGGCCGCCGATCGCGGTGATGACCACCAACAGGATCAGGACGGGCAGCGGGGCGCGGCCCGGCCAGAGCAGCACGACCGTCCACATCGCCATGATCGCGAAGACGCTGCCCAGCACCAGGGTCGACCGGTTGTAGGGGTAGCGCGCGGTGAAGGCGCCGAAGAACGGGCTCGCGGTGACGGTCGCCACCACCATGATCTCCAGCAACAGACTCGCCGTACCTGCGGAGAGGCCCTCACCCTTGGTGAGGAACGGGAATCCCCACATCAGGCTGAAGACCGTCGCGCTGAACTGCGAGGTGAAGTGGCACCACAGGCCGAGTCGCGTGCCCGGCTCGTGCCATGCACTGGAGACCGCGCGGGCCACGGCGCGCAACTTGATCTCGGTGCGCTCCTTGGTGAGGTATGGCGAGTCGCGCACGACCACGATCAGGATCGCGCCGAGCACGACGCCCACCGACGACGCGAGCAGGTAGGACTTCGTCCAGCCCAAGCCGTGCAGCGCGGCGGACAGCGGACCCGCCGCGGCGATCGCGCCGAACTGGCCGAAGACGCCGCACAGCTGACTCATCATCGGCGCACGCGCCGGCGGGAACCACAGCGCGACGATGCGCAGCAGCGAGACGAAGCACATCGCATCGCCCATACCCACGAAAACCCTTGCCAGCACGCCCAATGCGAAGGTGTTTGCGAAGGCGAACCCGAACTGGGCGATCGTCATCGTCGTCACGCCGCAGATCAACAACACCTTGGAGCCGTAGCGGTCGAGGAGCGCTCCGACGGGGACCTGCATCGCGGCGTACACGACGAGCTGGACCATCACGAAGGTCGCGAGCTCTGCCGAGCTGATGTGGAAGCGCTCGGCGGCCATCACCCCGGCAACGCCCAGCGAGGTGCGGTGGAAGATCGCCAGGATGTAGACGAGCAGTGCCGAGGTGAATACCGCCCAGGCCCGGCGGCCGCCGAGCGGCCATGCGGCAGAGGACGATTCGACGACGCTGGGCAGGTGTCCGGTGTCGGCTGCGGGTGCGTTCACCGGGTCACCGCCAGGCTGGTCGCGTAGTTCACGTGCTCGCGGCAGGCGTGCACGAACTGGGCTTTCGTGCCCGACTCCAGCAGACGCAGCAGCTCCCGGTGCTGCCGCAGCGACAGTGTCATGCGTGGCTTGTCCCCGCGTAGGTTGCCGGCGACGATGACGATCTGGCGGTCCCGCAGGTGGCGGTACTGGCGCGTAATCACCGAGTTGCCGGCCGCCTCGACGATGACCTCGTGGAACGCGCGGTCCGCGGCACTGAAGGTGCTCACGTCGTCGTCCTTGAGGGCAGCGGACATCTGGTCGAGCTTCGCGTGGAGCGCGGGCGCGGCCTCCGCGCGACGCGCCCACATCTGACTGGCCGCCCACTCCTCGATGAGGGCTCGGGCCTCGAAGACCTCGCGGGTCTCGCGCGGTGTCGGCGCGGAGACCAGTGCCCCCTTCTTCGGGAAGAGCTCGACCATGCCCTCGGCCTGCAATCGCAGCAAGGCTTCGCGGACAGGCGTGCGGGAGATACCGATCTGCTCGGCGAGCTGCCCCTCGGTCAGGAAAGTATTGGGGAGTACGTCGCCGGCGAGGATCCCACCCTTGACGTGTTCGTATGCCTTGTCGCTTGCACTCATGTTGTATCTATCTTAGATGCAACCGCGGTGTGACGGGAAATCGGCATTGCGGGCGGTGGTGCTGCGGCGGGCGTAGGTCTCCCCAGTGGGCGCTCCAGCACGCGCGAGGCCGCGCAACCGCACATACGTCCCCCCAGTGGGGACTCCGGCACGCCGCAGGCCGCGCAACCGCGCATACGTCCCCCCAGTGGGGACTCCGGCACGCGCGAGGCCGCCATATCTGCAGATACCCCTCCACTGGGGCGACTCCGGTACGCCCAACCGCACAGCCGCCTCCGCTACCGTCGAGTAATGCAGACGTACACGCGTGGCGAGCTGACCTTCGACGTCACCGACAGCGGGCCGGAGGACGGACCGGTCGTCGTGCTGCTGCACGGCTTCCCGCAGGACCGACACGCGTGGGACAAGGTCGCCCCGCAACTGGTGGAGGCCGGATTTCGCGTGCTCGCGCCGGATCAGCGCGGCTACTCCCCCGGCGCGACGCCGCGCGGCCGGACGTCATACGGCTTGCGGGAGTTGGCCGACGACGTCGTCGCGCTGCTCGACGCGGCCGGCGCGGCCAAGGCGCACGTGGTCGGGCACGACTGGGGCGGCGCGGTCGCGTGGCAGCTTGCGTCGACGCACGCCGAGCGGGTCGCGTCCTGCACCGTGCTGTCCACGCCGCACCCAGCGGCGCTCCTGTGGGCGATGCGCCACAGCGACCAGTGGCGCAAGAGCAGCTACATGGCGTTGTTCCAGCTTCCCTGGGTCGCCGAACGCAGCGTTCTGCGGAACCTGCCGGGGATGTACCTCAAGACCGGCATGTCGGCGACGGACGCCCAGAAGTATGCCGACCGTTTCGACACGCCGGAGTCGTTGACCGGTCCGCTGAACTGGTACCGCTCGATGCTTGCCGATCAGGCGCGCAGCGCGCTCAAACGCCGTGGATCCAAGGGCGGTTCGCCGCACCGCGTCGCCGTGCCGACCACCTTCGTCTGGGGATCGCGTGACTTCGCGCTCGGTCGCGCTGCGGCCCAGAAGACCGCCGAGTTCATCTCTGGCGATTACGAATTCGTCGAGCTGACCGGGGCCGGGCACTGGTTGCCGGAGGTGCACCCCGACGAGGTGGCGACGGCGATCACCGAACAAGTGCGATCAGCCGAGTGAGCGCGCCAACCCCGTCGCCCACTGTGCCCGGAGGGTGTTGATCGACTGATCGGGGCGGTGCGGATGCACCGCATTCGTCAGGAGGATGGCGACAGCGTCGCGCTCGACGTCGGCGACCAGCGATGTACCGGTGAAACCGGTGTGCCCGATGGTGCGCGGCCCGCTGAGCTCGCCCATGTACCGGGGCTGGTCGATCTCGAAGCCGAGGCCATGGGCGTCGTCCGGAAGCCCCGGATTCAGGTTGTTCGTTATCTCAATCACACTGGTGTCACTCAGGATCCGCGGGTCACCCGAAGTGAATTCCCCCGCGAAGCGCAGCAGGTCGGCCGCCGTCGAGAAGACCCCTGCATGCCCCGCGACACCGCCGAGCGACCAAGCGTTCTCGTCGTGCACCTGCCCGCGCACCAGGCCGCGGCCGGTGTCGTCCTCGATCTCGGTGGCCGCGAAACGCTCGATGCCGACGTGACTGAGTTGGGTCGCGAACCCGGTGTCCGACATGCCGAGCGGCCCGGTGATCCCGTCGCGGACCAGGACGTCCAGCGGTGCACCGCCGAGCTGCTCGAGCAGCACACCCAGCGTGATCAGGTTGAGGTCGCTGTAGACGAACTCCCCGGCGGGCGTGGCCGGCGGATTGGTCAGCGCCGCACGGATCCGGCTCCCGGGGTCGCGCCAGTCCCGCCACAGCGGCAACCACCGCTCCAGCCCGCTGGTGTGCGTGAGCAGTTGCCGGACCGTGATCGCGGCCTTCCCGCCGGCGACGAAGTCCGGCAGATAGCTCGCGACCGGTGCGTCCAGGTCGAGCAGTCCGGCCTGCACCTGCTGCATCGCGATCGTTGCGGTGAAGAGCTTGGTCAGCGATGCGAGATCGAAGACCGTGTCGGAGCGCATCGGCACGCGGGCATCCGATGGAAGGAGAGCGCCGCGCGCGTCATACAACACGGCGTAGCCGGTCACGTGTATGGCGACGACGTCGCCGCGGACGGCGAACAGTCCCACCGCTCCCGGGACGGCCGCGGCGTCGAGTGCCGCGATCGCGTCAGTGACCGGCTTGGCGACGCCGCTCACGCTCCTCGTCCTGCTTGATCAGCAGCGGCAGTTGCGGTGCCTGGCGGGGACCGCGTCGCTTGTCCCGCTGCTTGCCGACCCAGATGATGGCCAGGAAGAGCAGGATCATGAAGATGCAGATCCCGAAGAAGCCGACACCGATGCCGATGGGGTGCCCGTCGTTCTGATCGAGCTTGGCGGCGAGGTCGGAGATCACGTCTTCCATTGTGCACCGGGTGGCGCCGACCGCCGACCATGGGCCCGGTGTCACCAACCGTCAGCCGAGCTCCGCGCATACGTCGAGGGCCGGGCCCAGCGCCACCTTGACGTCCCGCGTGCCGTCGGCGTTGAACTGGATCAGGTGGTAGCCGTCGAGTACGTAGTCGCCGCTGGGAAGCCCCTTCGACTCTCCGATCGGCATGGCCACTCCGACCGGCCCGAAGGTCTGATAGGTCCGCAGCGCTCCGGCGGAGGTGTCGCTCTCGAGCGCGTCACCGCCCATGTCGTAGTCCTTGGACCTCCCTGTCGTGACGTTCGTCATCTTCTCGATCAGCGGGCCGGCGTAGTAGGTGTCCTTCGGTGTTCCGTTGTCCCACCGGGACAGGACCTTGCTGCGCACGTCCTGACTCACCGCGGTCGCTCTCAGATCGAACGAGCCGCAGTAGCGAGCAGCCGGAAGAACGAGATCCTGCTGCGGTGCGGGCTGCCAGGCCTCGTGCACCCAGTGCCACCCCGGCCCGCTCTCGGTCGTCCGGGTCGCCGCCGTCGCCGGACCCGCTGTCGTCACCACGGCTGCGAGCGCCACCGCGCCGATGGCTGCTGCCACTCCCCGCGACATGTGCATCGTCGTACTCCTAACCGTTTTATCTAAATAACCGGTTATTCAATGAAAGCGGTTAGAATCGCAGCATGTCAACCCCATGGATGATCGAGGTCGATGGGATCCACCTGCCCAAGCAACTCAGCGGTCATCCGGCGCTGGAGTTGTGCAACTCGCGTGCCGGCTGGCGCGAGCCTCCCGTGTGGGCGGGCGAATATCTGCGGTCGTATGACGCGCTCGCGCTGCTCGCGGCCACCTCCGGGGTGATCTCGGACGCGGCCTGTGCAGCGCTTCGCAAGAAAGCGGCGGCCGACCCGGACGGTGCCACGGCAGCCCTCGAACGCACCCGCGAACTACGAGCCGACCTCTACACCGCCCTGACCGGCGAACCCGGCCCGACGGCCCGCAGACGTCTCTCGCAGGCGATCGGTCATGCGCGCGGCCGACAGCACCTTGTCCTTGAATCACACTCCGCCCGTTGGGAGTTCGGATCCGCAACACTGGACGACCCGCTGGATGCGTTTCTCCTCGAAGCAGGGTCGCTACTGACCTGCGCTGCCCGTGAGCTCGTCACTCCGTGCCCGGGCGAGGAATGCGGGTGGCTCTTCCTCAACACCTCTCGGCGGCGCAAATGGTGCCAGATGGCGGTGTGTGGCAACCGCGCCAAACAGGCGGCGTTCGCCGCGCGCAGTCGCACCTGAGACGCGGCCCCGGCGACGGTCCGGGCCGGTGAGTCCCGCCAGCCCCAAGATTGACCGGCATACCGATGCATCGAGCGGCATACGGATTCCGGCCGAATCTGTATGCCGCTCAATGCCGGGGTACGCCGCTCAATCGAACGGTCCGGGCGGCCTGGTGGCGAGAGCGATGTCGACATACCGGAGTTCCCTTCGAGGCAGCACCACGGTCGCGACGGTGGTCGGTGACGCGTGCGCCCCGATCGCGTACAGGGTTTCATGAGAGTCCATTTCGACGGCTTCGCTCGTCACCGCGTCGATCTGGATCGTGGTGGCTCGCAATGCTTCTTCGGCGGCGCGCAGGGCGGCCGAACGATGGTCGGCCCAATCCTCGCCGTCATCGCGACCGACGACGTCATCGAAATGGTCCACCAGCGCCTCGGCCAGGTCGATACCCCCGTCCCGCCGCCACGTCGTCCGGACCGCGAGCCACAACTGCGGATACCGCTGGCGTTCGATGTGTTCGATGAGCCATTGCGGGCGCGGCCAGGGAGTGGTCCGCTCGAGTGCAGCCCGGATCTCGGGTGTGAGAGCGGCCAGGTTGACCGGGTCGGAGCGGTCATCGGGATTGCGCCACAGCGTGTAGGTGACACCGACCGATGCGTCGAGCAGGCCCGAGGCATCGCTGCCCTCGGCAACGTCGAGGCTCCCGGTGTCCTCCAGCGAAGGCTGCGGCACCAGTCCCAGGATCGGGACCGCCAACTCACGCACACGACGTGCGAGATCGATGCGCGGGTCCGGCGCATCCGGCGGCAGCACTCCCCTTCGTTGCATGTACCGATTGTCCGCCCGCCGCTCGGACGCAACAAGAGCATGCGCTCACCGGCCGCGATAGATGATCTCCGTAACGAACGTGCCTCGCGCTCGAAATGCTCCATCTCGTATTGCAATTCACCCCGGGACCAGAGCTCGGCATACAGACCCGCGATCCCTTCCGGGCGACACTCGTGCCGGGACCAGCCGTGCTGCGGCAGCTCGATCACGCTCGTCACTGCACTGGACAGCCCCGGCAGCAGCGCCCCGTCACCCGCACCTCTTCGCCGAGAGGACACGAAACGACCGAGAGGACACGAAATTGAGGTCGGGCCGGCCGCTGAGGGGGTGCATTGCTGGGCCTCTCGGCGTTAAGTGGGCCTCTCGGCAAGGGGACTGCTGGCCGACGGGAGCTGACGCGGCCTCTGCGTGGCCGCCTACGCCCGGCCGGCCGTGACGGCGGCGTACGCCGTGGCCAGGTTCGCGCCGAGCATGGCGTTGTTCTTCACCAGCGCGATGTTCGCTGTCAGCGATGCGCCACCGGTCAGCTCGACGACCCGGCCGAGCAGGTATGGCGTCGTGTCCTTGCCGGTGATGCCACGCTCGTCCATGTCCGCGAGCGCCTGGGTGATGATGCCCGAGATCTCGTCCGCCGGGATCTCGTCGGCCCGCGGGATCGGGTTCGCGATGTCCAGACCGGCGGTGACCCCGAGCTCCCATTGCGTCGCCATGATCGCCGCGAGCTCCTCCGGGGAGTCGGCGCGCATGGGCACGTCATACCCACTGGATCGCGAGTAGAACGAGGGGAATTCGTCGGTCTGGTAGCCGACGACCGGGATCGAGAGCGTCTCCATCGCTTCGAGGGTCAGCCCGATGTCCAGGATCGACTTCACGCCCGCGGAGATGACGGCGACCGGGGTGCGCGACAGCTCGGTGAGATCGGCCGACAGATCCATCGAACTCGCCGCGCCGCGGTGCACACCCCCGAGTCCACCGGTGGCGAAGACCCGGATCCCGGCGAGCGATGCCAGCCGCATGGTGGCCGCCACCGTCGTGGCACCGTGGATGCCTTTCGCCATCACGTACGCGAGATCGCGCACACTGGCCTTGGTGACCGATTCCCCTGCGCGACCGAGCATTTCGAGGTCGTCGTCGCTCAGCCCGACACGCGGCACGCCGTCCAGGACGGCGATCGTCGCCGGCGTGACGCCCTCCGCACGGATCAACGCCTCGACCTCGCGCGCCATCCGCACGTTGTCGGGATAGGGCATCCCGTGACTGATGATCGTGCTCTCCAGGGCCAGCACCGGGCGGCCCTCGGCGAGCGCGTCGCGTACTTCGTCGGTCAACTGCAGGCGCGGGTGGACGCTCATCGTTTCTCCTCCATGACGTGTTCGACCAACTCCGCGGACAGGTCGGGCCGAACCGTGAAATCACTAGTGATGGTCAGGTAGGCCGCGACAGCACCACGCGTGGCGGCGGTGGCGTCATCCAGCCCGATCGTGAGCCCGTGCACGTATGCCGCGCACATCGCGTCCCCGGCGCCCGTCACGTCACGGACCTCCGCGGGGATCGCCGGGATGTGCACGGCGGCGTCTTCACCGAAAAGCGTTGATCCACGGGCACCTTCGCGCACCCACACTTTCGCGATACCCGCCGCGTGCAACGCGTGGACACCGCTGACCAGATCGCTCTCCCCCGACAGCGCCGCCAGCTCGGACCGGGTCGGGGTGATCGTGTGGATCGGCACGGCACCGAGGACCGGCAGCAGCCGTTGCGCCTTCAGGTCCGACACCGGATCGAGCACCACCGGCACGCCGTGTGAGGCGGCGGTGCGGCATACGTGCTCGAGCAGGGGCGCGGACAGGTTCGTGTCGACCACGAGGTATGACGCAGCGGCGACGACTCCCTCCCGCACGTGCTCGGGCAGCAGCGACTCCGTCGCCGTCATGTCCGACACCGCGCCGACCAACTCACCGTCGGCGTCCAACATCGCCAGGTAGCTCCCGCTCGGCATCGGGAGCTGCACCGCGTGACCCAGATCGACTCCGGCAGAGCGGGTTTCGTCTTCCAGCCGGCGGCCGAACGTGTCGTTGCCGAACGCCGCGATCAGCGTGGTCGGCACACCGAGCAGACCCAGGTTGGCGGCGATGTTGCGGCCGACGCCGCCGGCACTGCTGTGTGCGGTGCCGGGATTGCTGGTGCCTGCCACGAACGGCGCCGCGGACCGCGCGATGACGTCGACGTTCGCGCCGCCGACCACCAGAACCGCTCCCATGAAAACCAGTCTGTCAGGAACAGCAACGTGCGTTACGGTCGCCCCATGGCTGCACAGCGAACCATCCTTGCCACCTCCGGCGGGCTGCGCCCCGGCGAACGGACCTATTTCGAGTTCAGCGAATTGACTCAGTTCGCAGTGGATCTCGCGGGCGTGACCGGTCGAGCGCCCCGACTGTGCACCCTCGCGACCGCCTGCGGCGACAATCCGCACGTGTTGCACGCACTGGCCGAGGCGGCCAAGGTCGCGGGGTACGAGCACTCGCACCTGCAGCTCTTCACGATGCCCAACGTCCCCGACCCGGCCGAGCACCTGCTCGCACAGGACGTCATCTGGGTGATGGGCGGCTCGGTCGCCAACCTGCTGGCGGTGTGGCGCGTGCACGCCCTCGACGAGGCGATGCGCGCGGCCTGGGAGGCGGGCGTCGTGCTCACCGGAGTCAGCGCCGGCTCCCTCTGCTGGCACACCGGAGGCACCACCGACTCGTTCGGCATCGACCTGCGACCGGTCACGAACGGGCTGGGGCTGCTGCCCTACGGCAACGGTGTGCACTACGACGCCGAGGAGCGCCGCCGCCCGTTGATGCAGCGGCTCGTCGGCGACGGAACGCTGCCTGAGTCGTACTGCACCGACGACGGTGTCGGCCTCCTCTACCGCGACACCGAGATGGTGGAAGCGGTGTCCGAGCGGGACGGTGCCGGCGCCTACCACCTGGTCCGCGACGGCGACGCCGCTGTGGAGACCCGCATCGATCCTCGCCGGCTCTGACCCGCAAACCCGCAGACCCGCAGACCCGCTAAGGAATCGCTGATCTATTGACCAGTTGGCGCGCTCTACCTGGGAGGATCGGGGTGTGCCTGGTTCTGATGCGTCGCAGCCGAGTTTTGCTGATGTGGAGTATGGGAATCGTCGCCGGCGGACTCGCCGGGATCAGTTCCTGGAGATGATGAACGAGGTGATCCCGTGGGATGAGTGGACGGGGTTGATCGTGCCGTTCTACCCCACGACCGGCCGCCGCGGCCGGCAACCGGTGCCGGTGGAGACCATGTTGCGGATGTACCTGCTGCAGGTGTGGTTCTCCCTGTCGGATGAGGGCACCGAGGACGCGATCTACGACTCGTACGCGTTCCGCACGTTCCTGGGCCTGGACTTCACCACCGTCCAGGTGCCGGATGCGACCACCTTGTTGCATTTCCGGCATCTGATCGAGGAGCACGACCTGGGTAAGGCGTTCCTGGACGCGCAAACCCGGTTCTTCGCCGACCAGGGGTGGATCATGCGTGGCGGGACGGTGGTGGACGCGACGATCATCGCCGCCCCCAGTTCGACGAAAAATGCTGCGGGTGCCCGGGATCCGGAGATGCACCAAACGCAGAAGGGCAACCAGTGGTACTTCGGTATGAAGGCGCACACCGGGGTCGATGCGGGCACCGGGTACGTGCACACCGTCACTGTGACCGCGGCGAACGAGGCCGACATTCTGCAGGCCGCCAACCTGATGCGCCCCGATGACGAGGTCGGGTATGCCGATTCCGGGTACCAGGGCGTGGCCAAGCGTCCGGAGATCACCGGCGACGAGCAGTTGTCGCAGATCCAGTGGCGGGTCGCGGCACGTAAGGGCACGTTGAAGCAGATGCACCCCCACGAGCAGCACCTGGAGTCGCGCAAGGCGTCGGTGCGGGCGAAGGTGGAGCACCCGTTCCTGATCGTCAAACGTGACTTCAAGTTCACCAAGACCCGGTACCGCGGGCTGGCCAAGAATCACAACCTGATGCAGGTGTTGTTCACCTCCGCGAACCTGCTGATGCGTGCCCGAGCAGTCGCCATAACCGAGGCGGCCGGGCGGTAGCCTGCCCAAAACCGGGTCAAGACCCCCGACGACACCGGGGAATCTGCCAAAACCAAGGGACACCAGGCCGATTCACCGACCCCAGCACGCCCCGGACGGTCGCTGCCTTCCACATTGCCCTTAGATCAGTGATTCCCTAACCCGCACCGCGCCGAACCGAGCGCGTAGCTCGCTCACCCCAATCTTCGAGCCGCGCGGACTAGACTCCCCTGCTCGTGACCCCCGCGACCCGTCCCCCGCTGGACAAACTGCTGGCGTCGGCGCCGTTCCAGCGCTCACGCCATGCGGCGGCCCGCGTCGCTGACGACGCGGAAGCACTGTCCCGGCTGCTCGAGGACGTCGCGGCGCACGAGTTCGGCATCGGTCAGCTCCCGGATGCCAGGGGCGGTATCGACATCGACATCGCCTGCGCCGTGGTCGAAGCGCACATCGCCGCGCTCACCAGCGGTGAAGCGACCGGCTCGGTCGCCGACGCCCGCTGCCGCCTGGTGATCGCAGCGCTGCACTACCTGGTCGACGCGAACGACGTCATACCCGACGCGTTGCCCGACGGTCACGTCGACGACGTCGTCGTCATGCGCTGGGCCACCCGGGTGGCACGCGGCGAGATCCCCGCCGAATAGCAGCGGGCACCGCGGCCCTGTCGGCGGGTGCTGCGATAGTGCTGCCATGGGCAGTTCGCCGCGCGATCGCATCCGTGCCGCAGCCGCTCGTGATGGTGGGCGGACGTTCGTGGACCGCTGCTGCCGCCTGCTCGATGACGGCGAGATCGATCCCGCTCTGGTCACTGACCTGGGCGGCGACGGTGCCGCGCACGTGCTGAGCGGCCACGAGGGCGGCCCGGGCGGCTACTGGCCGCGCACCTGGGCGGTGCGGGCGTTCCTCCACGTGTGGGACCCGTCCGCGACCCCCACGGTCATCGCGGCGACGGGCGACGAGCACTGGCGGGTGCGCGAGATGGCGGCGAAGGTCATCGCTGCGCGCGACATACACTCGGCGGCTGCGCAACACGCCCTGGAACGGCTTGCGACCGACGACAACGCCCGGGTCCGAGCGGCAGCCGACCGCTCCCGCTGATCGGCAGCGGGTGGCCGGCCGCCGAGTCGTCGACGCGCGTTCACCCATCTTTTCTCACGTACACACCAATTCACAGGTGTTTTTCAACTAATCTTCCGTGATCTGGCAGGCGAACGGGGTACGCGCTGCCTCATTTCGGCAGGTCATGTCGACCGACGAGGAGAGTGGACACGCGTGACACATCGAAGAATGAGACTGGGGGCCGCCTTCATCGGCACCCTGACAATGGCAGCCGGTATGACGCTGGCAGCGCCGACGCACGCCACGGCTGCCCCGGGTGACACCCAGGTGCAGATCCTGGGCATCAACGACTTCCACGGCCGCATCCAGGCGAACGGTCAGGAGGCCGGCGCCGCGGTGCTCGCCGGTGCGGTGAACCAACTGCGGGCCGAGCAGCCCAACACCACGTTCGCGGCCGCCGGCGACCTGATCGGCGCCTCGACCTTCGAGTCGTTCATCGCGCACGACAAGCCGACGATCGATGCGCTGAACGCCGCCGGTCTCGAGGTGTCCTCGGTCGGCAACCACGAGTTCGACCAGGGCTACAACGACCTAGTGGACCGGGTGATGGCACCGTACGACGCCACGACCAACCCCTACGGCGGCGCGCAGTGGAAGTACCTGGGCGCCAACGTGAAGTTCAAGGACTCCGGCGACCCGGCCCTCGACCCGACCTGGGTCAAGGACATGAACGGTGTGAAGGTCGGCTTCGTCGGTGCGGTCACCGAGCACCTGCCCGAGCTCGTCTCTCCCGGCGGCCTGGAGAACATCCAGGTCACCGACATCGCCAGCGCCGTCAACAAGGAGGCCGACGCGCTGAAGGCCAGCGGCGAGGCCGACATCGTGGTGATGCTGGTCCACGAGGGTTCGCCCGACACCGACTGCTCCTCGGTGACCGACCCGACCAACGACTTCGGCAAGATCGTCACCACCCTGGACGACAACGTCGACGCGGTGATCTCCGGCCACACCCACCTGACCTACAACTGCATGGTGGACGTGCCGGGCTGGGCCGGGCGTGCCGTCACCCAGCGACCGGTGGTGTCCGCCGGTCAGTACGGCTACAACCTGGACCAGTTGAACTTCAGCGTCTCCGCGGCGGGTGACGTGACCGGGATCGAGTCCAACACCCTCGCACTGACCAAGGAGGTCCCGGACCCGGCCGACCCCACGAAGACGATCTGGGAGGCCAACTACGCCCCCGACGGCACGGTCGGTGAGATCGTCTCCAAGGCGGTCGCCAACGCCGACGAGCTCGGTAAACAGCCGTTGGGCAACATCGACGGGCCGTTCAACCGGGCAAAGGACTCCACCGCCGTGGAGAACCGCGGTGGCGAGTCCACCCTCGGCAACCTGGTCGCCGAAGCGCAGCGGTGGGCCACCGAGTCCGCGACGACCGGGTCGGCACAGATCGCCTTCATGAACCCGGGCGGGTTGCGCGCCGACATGGTCGGCAACAACGAGTCCGGCTACCCGGCGGTCCTGACCTACAAGCAGGCCGCGACGGTGCAGCCGTTCGCCAACACCCTGGTCAACATGGCGCTGACCGGGGCGCAGATCCGGCAGGTGCTGGAGCAGCAGTGGCAGCCGGACGGTGCGTCCCGACCGTTCCTGCGGCTGGGCATCTCGAAGGGCTTCACCTACACCTACGACCCGGCGGGCGCGACGAACGACCACATCCGGCAGATGTGGCTGAACGGCGAGCCGATCGACGAGAGCGCCACCTACTCGGTGACGGTCAACTCGTTCCTCGCGGCCGGTGGTGACAACTTCCTGGAGCTGGCCAATGGCACCGACAAGAAGGACACCGGTCAGACCGACCTGCAGGGCATGGTCGACTACATGGCCGCGAACGCCGCGGATTCGGCTCTGCCGGTTGACAACTCGCAGCGGTCGGTCGGCGTGCACTTCCCGGACGGCGCTCCTGCGTCATACCACCCGGGCGACACGGTGGCGTTCGACCTGTCGTCGCTGTCGATGTCGACCGGCACAGCGACCGACAGCTCGGTCACGGTCAGTCTGGGCGACACTCAGCTCGGCACGTTCCCGGTGGACAGCACGGTCGGCACCGCGAAGGACGACGAGACCGGTACCGCGAGCGTGAGCGTCACGCTCCCGGCGGGCACGCCGGCCGGCACGGCCGCCCTCACCGTCACCGGTGACACCACGGGCACCACCTCGCAGGTGGCCGTCACCGTCGAGGCCGCACCGACGACCCACACCAAGGTCTGGCTCACGGCGCACAACAGGGTGCAGCGCTACGGCAAGGGCCACGGGACCAAGCTCACCGCCTGGGTCGTTCCCGCGAAGGGCAAGGCCAAGCGGGTCCCGGTCCAGTTCTTCGACAACGGAGTCCGGATCGCGACCGTCACCACCAACGGTGCCGGTAAGGCGGACTACCGGCTGTCGAAGTACGCGGCACCCGGTACGCACCGCATCACCGCGCGCTACACGGCGCCGAACGGCGCGGTGGTCACGTCCAACCGGGTCGTGATCCGGGTGATCGGCGGCCACCACCACCGTCACCACCACTGATCGATCGCCACTGTGCCCCGCTGACCGGTCTCCGGTCGGCGGGGCACAGCCGTGTCCGCGGGCCGACGGAGCCGGGTCGGCGGTTCGGGCGGGCCGTCAGCTCAGTTGGGTGACGTGCGCGGGCTCGAGTTCGGCCAGGGAGGCGACGCCGAGGAGTTTCATGGTGCGCACGATCTCGTCGGTGAGTATGGCGATCATCCGGTCGACACCTTCGCGGCCGCCGGCCATCAACCCGTACAGGTAGGCGCGGCCGACCAGGGTGAAGTCCGCACCCATCGCGATCGCGGCGACGATGTCCGCACCCGACATGATGCCGGTGTCGATCGCGATCTGCGTGTCCTTGCCGACCTCGCGCACCACCTGCGGCAGCAGCCGGAACGGCACCGGCGCCCGATCCAGCTGCCGTCCACCGTGGTTGGACAACACGATCCCGTCGACACCGAGGTCGACGAGCTTGCGAGCATCGGCCACCGACTGCACACCCTTGACGACCAGCTTGCCCGGCCACATCCCGCGGATGACGTCCAGATCGTCGAAGGAGATCGTCGGATCCATTGCCGCGTCCAGCAATTCGCCGACCGTGCCACCGGTGGACGACAACGACGCGAACTCCAGCTTCGGGGTGGTCAGGAAGTCCCACCACCACCACGGCCGGGGTATGGCGTTCAGCACCGTCCCGGCGGTCAGCTGCGGCGGGATCGAGAACCCGTTGCGCTTGTCCCGCAACCGCGCACCCGCGACCGGGGTGTCCACGGTGAAGAACAACGTGTCGAACCCGGCAGCGGCGGCACGCTCGGTCAGCCGGTAGGAGATCTCCCGGTCCCGCATCACATACAGCTGGAACCAGTTGCGGCCGTGCGGGTTCGCAGCCTTCACGTCCTCGATCGACGTGGTCCCCAGGGTGGACAGTGAGAACGGTATGCCGGCAGCGCCCGCGGCGCCCGCCCCTGCGGTCTCACCCTCGGTCTGCATGAGCCGGGTGAAGCCGGTGGGCGCGATCCCGAACGGCAGCGCCGACCGACCCCCGAAGATCTCGCACGAGGTGTCGACCTCGGCAGCCCCGCGCAGGATCCCCGGGTTGAACTCGATGTCCCGGAACGCGGCACGCGCCCGTTGCAGCGACAGCTCCTCCTCGGCGGCCCCGTCGGTGTAGTCGAACGCGGCTGCCGGAGTGCGCCGCTTGGCGACCCGGCGCAGGTCGGCGACCGTCAGCGCGGCGTCGAGGCGCCGGCGCTTGCCGTCGAACTGCGGCTTCTTGAACCGCATCAGCTCGAACACCTCTGCGGGCTTCGGGACCTGCCGTTGAACCATGCCAGCTACCTTTCCGGGGGACGTTGCCATTGTGCACCGGCGATCTCGTCGAGTTGGACCCAGAGCCGCTGTGGGATCCGGACATCCCAGTTGGCGCGAGCGGCGCGCACCTCGTGGGGTGAACGCAAGCCGGCGACAACGGCTGCCACCTCGGGGCGCCGTGTCCCGGACTGCAACGCCGCTGCGGGCAACGGAACTCCGACGGCCGATGCGGCGGACGCGAGCTCCCGAGCCCGCGTCACCAGGTCGTGACCAGCGGGTGCGTAGTCGAACGTCGCACCGTCGGCCGGCGAATTCGTCGCCAGCAGGCCGGAGTTGAAGGGACCCGCGACGACCACCGAGACACCACCGGACGCCGCCTCATCCAGCAGTGAGCGCGCACTGCGGTCCAGCAGCGTCCACCGGCCGGCGACCATCACCACGTCCACCGGTGTCTCGCGCACGAACCGCCGCAACGGTTCGACGAAGTTCATGCCGACGCCGATCGCACAGACCACACCCTCGTCGCGCAGCTCGGCCAGCGCGGCCACCGTCTCCGTCACCGCCTGGTCCATGACGTCTTCCGGGTCGTGGATGTAGGCGATGTCGACGTAGTCGGTGCCGAGCCGGTGCAGCGACTCCTCGACGGAGCGGCGGACACCGTCACGCGAGTAGTCCCGGCGACGTGTCAGGTCACCGGGGACGTCGAAACCACCTGCCGACAGGTCGGATCCGGTCGGTTCCGGGTTGGGCACGATCAACCGGCCGACCTTCGTCGACAGTTGGTATGACGCCCGCGGCCGTCCGGACAACGCCGCTCCGAGACGGAGCTCGGACAGCCCGAGCCCGTAGTGCGGTGCGGTGTCGAAGTATCGGATGCCGCAGTCCCACGCCGCGTCCACGGTGGCCCGGGCGGTGTCGTCGTCGATGGCGGTGAAGAGGTTGCCGAGCGGTGCGCAGCCCAGGCCGAGGACGGCGTGGGATGTGCCGGTGGCGGCACCACCGCCGGCGTCGGCCATGGTGAGCTCGGGCCTCATGCGACGCCCAGCCGATAGGTCCGCACCGCGGTCCCGCCGAACACGTCCGCCCGCTCGTCGGGCGACAGGTCCTGGGTGAATTGCACTGCTGTCCCGATGGCTTCGTCGTAGCTGCCGGCGAGCAGACAGACCGGCCAGTCGGACCCGAACATCGTCCGATCGGCTCCGAAGGTCTCGAGCAACGTCTCCGCGTAGGGACGCAACGTCTTCGGGTCGAGACTCGGCGGCTGCGCCTCGGTGGCGAGCCCGGACAACTTGACGGCAACGTTCGGGCACCCGGCCAGCTCGCGGAGTTGCGAACGCCACGGGTCGAGCGCGCCCGACGCGATCGGCGGCTTGCCGCCGTGGTCCAGCACGAAGCCCAGCTGCGGCACGGCCCGCACCGCATCGAGCACCATGGGCAGCTGATCGGCGCGGACCACCAGGTCGTAGACCAACCCGGCACCGGCCACGGCCGCCAGGCCACGACGCACCGCGGGCCGGGCGAGCCACTGCGGGTCGGACTCCTCCTGCACCTGGTGGCGGATGCCGACGAGCCGGTCACCGCCGGATCCGCCTCGCACGGCTGCCAGTTGCTCGGCCACGTCGGCAGCTTCCAGGTCGGTCCAACCGACGACACCGGCGACGGCCGGCGTCGCCGCGGCCAGTGCCAACAGCTCCGGCGTCTCCTGCGGCACGCACACCGTCTGCACGACGACGGTGCCGTCGATGTCATGGGCACGCAGGGCCGGCGCGAGCTCGTCATACGAGAAGGAGCGCCGCAGCAGCGGCAACTCCTTCGTCCACGGCTGGTCGCGGACCGCCAGGTCCCACACGTGGTGGTGTGCGTCAATGCGGGTCACAGGTGGAAGACCTCCTCGGCGGGCGCCCACCACTGCCCGTCCGCGGCCGTGGCAACCGGCGCCTGGCACGGGTCGGTCAGCTGCCACCACCGCTGCGTCGCCGGGTCGTCGGCGATCGCCTGCATGTCGGATTCATAGTCCTCACCGGTGTATTCGAGGTAACTGAAGAGCAACCCGTCACGCAGGAAGATGGAGTAGTTCGAGACGTGCGCGTGCTGCAGCGTCGCCAGCACCTCCGGCCAGACGTCGGCGTGCAACCGCCGGTACTCCTGCTCCATACCGTCCTTGAGCCGGATGACGGAGGCGACCCGGCGCACGCTCACTTGCGCAGCCGCAGGCCCGCCATGCCGCCATCCACGGCCAGCGTGGTGCCCGTGGTCGAGCCGGCGCCCGGCGAGGCGAGGTAGGCCACGGCGTTCGCGACCTCCTGCGCCGACACCAGGCGACCGTGCGGCTGACGCGCTTCCAGTGCCGCACGCTCGGCCGCGGGGTCGTCCGCCGCGTCGAGCAGCCGGCCGACCCACGGAGTGTCGGCCGTGCCCGGGTTGACGGCGTTGACCCGGATGCCCTCGGCGATCAGGTCAGCGGCCATGGCGAGCGTGAGTGACAGCACGGCGCCCTTGCTGGCCGAGTAGAGGGCGCGGTTGGGCAGGCCCGCGGTCGCGGCTATCGAGCAGGTGTTGACGATCGCGGCGTGGTCCGACGCGCGCAGGCTGGGCAGTGCGGCACGCGTGACACGCACCAGACCGAGCACGTTGATGTCCAACACCTTTCGCCACTCGTCATCGTCGTTGGCGTCGATGCCGCCCTGTGCGCCGACGCCGGCGTTGTTGACCAGGATGTCCAGTCCACCCAGCCTCTCGACCGCGGCAGCCACGGCGGAGCGGACCTGCCCGTCGTCGCTCACGTCCGCGTGGACGAGGTCCAAGCCGTCGGGCGCGGTGTCGGCGCGGTCCAGCACCACGACACGGGCACCCCTGTCGCGCAGCACCGTCGCGGTGGCCAGACCTATCCCGGACGCACCACCGGTCACCAGTGCGGTCAGTCCGTCGAATTCCTCGCTCATGCTTGCGCAACCTCCTGTCGCTGGGCGCCGAGCCCGTCGATCTCGATCTCCACCACGTCACCGGGGCGCAGGTATGGCGCGTCGGCCCGTCCGAGTGCCACGCCTGCCGGTGTACCGGTGTTGATCACATCACCGGGCCGCAGCACCATGAACTGGCTGATGTACCACACCAAATGATCCACCCCGAAGACCATGTCCGCGGTCGTACCGTCCTGCATCACCACACCGTTGACGCTCAGTCGCAGCCGTAGCGCCTGCGGGTCGGCGACCTCGTCCGCGGAGACCAGCATGGGCCCGAACGGGTTGAACGTCTCGCAGTTCTTGCCCTTGTCCCACTGTCCGCCGCGCTCCAACTGGAAGGCGCGCTCGGACACGTCATGGCTGATCGCGTAGCCGGCGATGTGCGCTGCCGAGTCCGCGGGGCTGGACAGGTAGCGCGCCTCGCGGCCGATCACCACCGCGAGCTCCACCTCCCAGTCGGTCTTGGTCGAGCCGAGTGGGATCAGCACCGGATCTGTGGCCCCCACGACGGTGTCGGGAGCCTTCATGAAGAGGATCGGCTCGTCCGGGATCGCAGCACCGGTCTCTGCGGCGTGGTCGCGGTAGTTGAGGCCGACGCAGATCACCTTCCCGATCCCGGCGAGCGGTGGTCCGACCCGGCCCTGCGGGTGAACCTCCGGCAGGGCTGCGAGGTCCGCACCGAGGACGGTCTGCAGCGTCGCTCCGGTCACGTCGTCGACCAGCGGCGACAGGTCCCGCCATACACCGTCCCGGTCGGCCGCGAAGGGCCGTTCCTGCCCCGGCTCGCCGTAGCGTGCAATCCGCATGTGTGAGTGAACTCCTTTGTCAGGTATCAATTTTCGTTGGGTGTATGGCGCGGCTCAGTCGCGTGACCGGCCGGAGATGACGCGGGTGATCACCAGCACGACGAGGATCACGCCACCGTTGAGGAAGTCGAACCATTCACCGCTGACCCCGGCGAAGGTCAGCACGTTCTGCACCAGGTAGAGCAACAGGATGCCGGTGAAGGCGCCGACCAGGCTGCCGCGTCCGCCGTTCAGGCTGACGCCGCCGATGACCGCCGCGGCGAACACGGTGAAGATCGAGCCGTTGGCCTGGCTGGAAGCGACCGACGCCAAGTGCCCGGACAGCATCAGTCCGCCGATCGCCGCGAGCAGGCTGGCGATCACGAAGATGCCCATGTAGGTCCGGTCGGTCCGGATGCCGGCTGCGCGCGCCGCGTCGACGTTGCCGCCGATGGCGTAGAGCGAGCGCCCGACCCGTAGGTAGCGCAGCGTGACGGCGCCGATCGCGAACGCCAGCACGCAGATCCAGATGGCTGCCGGGATGCCGAGCCAGTTGGCGGTTCCGACGTAGGTCATCGACGAACTCATCCCGAAGAAGGTCTGACCGGAGGAGATGCCGGTCAGCAGGCCGCGCAACGTGATGAGCATGCCGAGGGTCACGATGAAGGCGTTGAGGCCCAGCTTGACCACGAGTACGGCGTTGATGACTCCGATCGCCACACCCACGAGCAGCGTCACGGGGATCGCGAAACCTCCTGGCAGCACGTGGATTCCGTGATGCACCCCGCCAGGGAGAGTCAGCCAGGCAGCGATGCCCGGCGCGAGGCCGGCGGTCGACTCCAGTGACAGGTCCATCTTGCCGGTGAGCAGCACGAGGGTCTCGGCGAGCACCAGCAGCCCGATCCAGGACATCGACACCAGCACGTCGCTCAGGTTGGTCCAGGTGAAGAAGTGCGACGACACGAATGATCCGATGATCAGGATCAGGATGATCGGTGGCACCAGCGCCAGGTCGCGGAAACGCGCCAGGCTCAGCTGTTTCCGGCCACCGTGCACTGCCACGGACGGCATCGTCGCCGCCTCGGCCTTGGTGGTCTCAGTCATCGGAAAGCTCCACTCCCTCCATGGCCGCAACGATGTCGCGGTCGTCCCACTGGTCTTCGAACTGCGCCACCTGCCGGCCGCGGAAGACGACGCTCACGCGGTGGCAATACCGCAGGTCCTCCAGGTCGTCGGTGACGATGAGGACGGCCGCGCCGCGCTCCGTGGCGTCGACGGCGGTCGCGAGCAGCGACTCCTTCGAGCGCACATCGACCCCGGCGGTCGGCGCCATCAGCACCAGCACCTTCGGGTCGTCGGCGATCGCCCGTGCGGCGACCACCTTCTGCTGGTTGCCGCCGGAGAGCTCCCCCGCGGCCTGGTCCGGGTTCGCCGGCACGATGTCGAGCCGCTTGATCAGGCCCCGTGCGTATGCCGCCTGCCGTTTCGGGCTGACCCACCCGTGGCTGCCGAGCCGGTGCGGCACCGACATCGTCGCGTTGTCGCCGATCGTGAGACCGTCGACGAGGCCCTCCTGGTGCCGGTCCTTGGGCACGAAACCGACGCCCGCGCGGTGCGCCCGCGGCACGCTGCCCGGCCGTAACCAGTTGCCGTCGATGGTGATCGTCCCGGCCCGCGGCGTCTGCAAACCACAGACCGCTTCGGCGATCTCGAACTTCCCGCTGCCCCCGCCGCCGGCCAGTCCGACGATCTCGCCGGGCCGCACCGCGAGGTCGATGCCGTCGTATGCCGTCCCGGCGAGTCCGTCGAGCTGCAGGCCGCCCGTGGCGCGCCGGTCCGGTCCGGGCGGCCGGGGATCACTGCGCACCGCGGCCTTCTCCCCCGTCATCGCCTCGACCAGGGTGGTGCGACTGAGTTCGTCGACCCGGCCGCTGCGCACGAACTGCGCGTCGCGGAAGACCGTGACGCTTTCGCACAGCTCGAAGATCTCCTGCAGGTGATGACTGATGTAGAGGAAGGTGACGCCCTGCGATCGCAGCGCCCGCACCCGCTCGAAGAGCCGCTGGACGCCGGTGCCGTCCAGCCGCGCCGTCGGTTCGTCCAGGATGACGAACCGGGCGCCGAACGACAGAGCACGCGCGATCTCGACATACTGCTTCTGCTCGATCGTCAGGTCACGTGCCGTGGTTGCCGGGTCGATGTCGAGCTGCCACTCGGCCAGCAACTCGGCAGCCTTGTCCTGCAACCGCTTCCAGCTGATCATTCGCCCTCCGTCCACCGCTTGGCGGTTCACGAAGAGGTTCTCGGCCACGCTCAACTCGTCGATGACGGTGAGCCGCTGGTAGACGCAGGCGACTCGCTGCCGCCACGCTTCCCGATCGGCGAGGGGCGGGGCGGGCACTCCACCCAGCTCGACCGTGCCGGTGTCGGGCGCCTGCAGGCCGGTCAGGATCGACACCAGGGTCGACTTGCCGGCCCCGTTGCGCCCTACCAGTGCGTGCACCTCGCCCTCCGCGACGTCCAGGTGGACGTCGCGCAGGGCACGGGTCGCGCCGAATGTCTTGCTCACTCCCGTGACCCGCGCCGCCCGGACGGCGGCGTCGGGAGCGTTCGCAGCGGCGGTGCTCATGGTGTCCTTCCAGTCATACTGCGGCGGGTCAGCTGACCGCGTTGCCCCAGAGGGCCTTGTCCGTCACTGCCTTGGAGCCGGGGTACTTGCCGTCGATCGTGACCAACGGTGCCGGAATCTGGTCCTCCAGCAAACCCTTCCGGACGGCGATGATGGTTCCGCCGTGCCCGTCCGGTCCCGCCTTCTGCTTCTTGCCGGCGATCGCGTCCTTGATGTACTGCAGGGCGTACTTCGAGTAGAGGTCCGCCGGCTGGGAGACGGTCGCGTCCATCTGACCGGACTTGATCGCCGCGTATTCGGCGGGCACACCGTCGTTGGACACGATCACGATGTGACCGCTCTTGCCGCGCGGCACCAGCAGGTGCTTCTGCTTCAGCGCCTGCAGGGTCGAGGGCAGGTAGATGCTCGCCTGCATGTAGATGGCGTTGATCTTGTTACCGGCCAGCACAGTGTTCAGCTTGGAGATCGCCGTCGGCGGGTCCCACTTGGTCGCCTCGCCGAACACCTTGACGTTCGGGTAGTTGGCCTTCATGCACGCGTTGAACGCCTGGGTGCGGTCCCGGCCGTTGATGGAGCCGAGGTCGCCCTCGAACATCACGACGTTGCCCTTGCCCTTCAGCGTGTCGCCGATGTACTTGCAGGCCTTCTCGCCATACGCCTTGTTGTTGGCGCGCACGACCATGTAGACGTCACCGCTGTCCGGCCGGGTGTCGACCGAGACGACCGGGATCTTCTTCGCCGCCAGCTGCGACAGGGTGGGCACGACCGCCGCCGTGTCCTGCGGTGCAATCACGACTCCCTTGACGCCTTGCGCCACAAGGGTGTTCACGTTGTCGGCAAGCTTGCTGATGTCGTTCTGCGAGTTCGTCGTCTTCATGCTGACGCCGACCTTCTTGGCCATCTCCGGCATGTACTTGATGTAGGCGTTCCAGAAGTCGGAGTCCGACCTGGGATAGTCGACACCGACGAGCGGCTTGTCGCCCGCCGAGTCGCCGGAGCTGCCGGATCCGCCGCCGCTGCTGGAGCAGGCGGAAACCCCAGCACAGAGCGTGGATGCGATCGCGGCTGCCGCGAGAGTCTTCAATCGCATGGAACAGATTCCTTCCTTGGTGCCGAGTGGTGTAGTCACCCGGTCGTGTGGTGGGTGTTTCCGGTCGTTTCGTCCGCCGACGCGGTCCACACCACGCCGTCCGGGAAGCTGTAGTCGCGCAGGGTGTCGGGCAGCATGCGTGCGCCGGAGCCGGGCGCGCGTGGTGCGCGGTAGGCACCACCGGTGACCACTGCCGGGTCCTCGAAGTGCTCGTGCAGGTGGTCGACGAACTCGATCCACCGGCCCTCGGTGGTGCCGCTGACCGCGACGAAGTCGAACATCGACAGGTGCTGCACGACCTCGCACAGCCCCACGCCACCGGCATGCGGGCAGACCGGCACGCCATACTTCGCCGCGAGCAGCAAGATGGCGATGTTCTCATTGACGCCGGCGACGCGGCAGGCGTCGATCTGGCACACGTCGATCGCGCCACTGGCCAGCAGTTGCTTGAAAATCACTGCGTTGGCTACGTGTTCGCCGGTGGCGACCCGCACGGGGTGCACTCCCTCGGCGATCGCGCGGTGACCGAGGATGTCGTCGGGGCTGGTGGCCTCCTCGATCCAGTAGACGCCGTGCGGTGTCAGCCGGCGCACGTTGGCGATCGCCTCGTCGACGCCCCACCGCTGGTTGGCGTCGACCGAGATCAGCACGTCCGGGCCGACCAGGCCGCGCACCAACTTCACTCGGCGCTCGTCGTCGTCGATGTCGGCGCCGACCTTGAGCTTCAGGTGGGTGAAGCCGTCCGCGACGGCCTCCCCGACCAGGCGGGTCACCTTCTCGTCGGAGTAGCCGAGCCAGCCCGCTGAGGTGGTGTATGCCGGGTAGCCGGACTCGCGCAGGTGCGCCATCCGCTCGGTGCGGGCGGCAGCCGCGCGCTCCAGCAGGGCCAGCGCCTCACCGGGTGTCAACGCATCGGACAGGTAGGTGAAGTCGACCAGGTCGACCAGTTGCCGCGGAGTCATCTCGGCCAGCAGCGCCCACAGCGGCAGGCCGGCGCGGCGTGCCTTCAGGTCCCAGACCGCGTTGACCACGGCGCCGACGGCCATGTGCATCACGCCCTTCTCCGGGCCGAGCCAACGCAATTGGCTGTCGGAGACGAGCCGTCGCCAGAAGGCGCCCATGTCACCGAGCACCTCGTCGACGTCGAGACCGACGACCATCGCCTCGACGGCGTGGATGGCGCTCGCGGCAACCTCGTTGCCGCGGCCGATGGTGAAGACGAAGCCGTTGCCCGCGTCGCCGTCACTGGTCGGAACGGTGACGTAGGCCGCCGAGTAGTCCGGGTCGGGGTTCATGGCGTCCGAGCCGTCCAGCGACCGCGACGTCGGAAACCGGACGTCCGATACTTCGAACGGTCTGAACTCGGCCATCAATGGAACCCCTTGCACAACAGAAGATCGGATGTTTCGTGAGAGATCGTGGCGTGCGCGCCGGGGCCGCGTCAAGCACTTCCGCAAAATTCATCGGATGTCTCTTGCGCAACGTGCCGTTCGGCGCCGAAAAATGACGCATACTGTGCGAGAGCGCCGACGGACGGGAAAGGGAGGTGCGATGGCTGTCACCGATGACGCTGTCGAGAAGCTGCGCGGGATGATCCTCGAAGGCACCCTGAAGCCGGGCGACCGGCTTCCCAAGGAAGCCGACCTGGCTGCCACCCTCGGGCTCTCCCGCAACTCGCTGCGCGAGGCGGTGCGCGCCCTCTCGATGGTGCGCATCCTCGACGTGCGACAGGGCGACGGCACCTACGTCTCCAGTCTCGCGGCAGACTCCCTCGTCGAAGCGCTGACCTTCATCATCGAGTTCCACCGCGACGCTTCGGTCCTCGAACTCCTTGAGGTGCGAAGGGTTTTGGAGCCCGCCGTGTGTGCCCGCGCGGCAAACCTCGCAACCGAGGACGACATCCAGGCCCTGGAGGCGGTGCTCGCGAAGTCGACCGCGTCCTCGCCGGTCGACGACCTGGTCAGCGCGGACCTGGAGTTCCACCGCACGATCGCCAAGTGCTGCGGCAACCCGGTGCTCGCGTCCCTGGCCGAGTCGCTGTCCGGGCCGACCCAGCGCGCCCGCATCTGGCGGGGTATGACGGAGGAGGGCGCGCTCGAACGCACGCTGCGCGAGCACGCCGCGATCCTGGACGCGATCCGACGGCACGACGCCGAGATCGCCGCCGCCTGGGCGGCGGTCCACATCGGTGGCGTGGAGGACTGGCTGCGGGAGAACCTCGCCGATTAGACCGATGAATCCCGCGGGACCGGCCTCGCCGCCCGATCCCAGAGCTCCGATCTATGTCGGCCGCTGACCGGGGTCCACTCTGCTGATCCGCACCGACCGGCCAGGGAAAGTCCAGGGTCCGGGACTACGGTGCGGTCCATCGGGGTCGCCGCAGTCGCAGGATCGAGATGACGTCATGAGCGAAGCTTCCCGCTCGGATCATTCGGCATACCGCTCACAGCACCACCGCCGGCAGGCTCACGCACCGGACGATCACGGGGCCCTGGCGGTCGGCGTCCTCGGGGTCACCGAGATGGTCGCCAACAACATCGCGGAGATCGCGCCGGCCATCGCGTCGATCTTCGTCTTCGCCGCCATCGTCGGCGCCGCCGGGGTGGGCACGCCGTTCGTCATACTGATCGCCTGCATCGGGTTCGCGTGTCACGTCAACACCACCGCGGAGTTCTCCCGGGTCGCGCCGAGCGCCGGCTTCTACGCGACCTACTGCGCGCGCGCCTTCGGCAGGCTCACCGGCGGGACGATCGCCGGTGGCTACCTGCTCGCGATGTTCATCTTCTACATGGCCGTCTTCTTCCAGATCGGCGTGTGGGTGAACACGGTGGTGCAGCGGTCGTTCGGGTTCGACCTGCCGTGGTGGATCGCGGCGATCGTGCTGGAGGCGATCGTGCTCGGCCTGTTGCTGCGGGGTGTTCGCATCTCCGTGCTGACCGCGGTGTCGCTGTTCGCGATCGAGGCGACCCTGCTGTTCGTCTGCGCGATCGCCATGCTGATCACGTCCCACTCGTACATCAACGGGCAGGGCTTCGACCCCTCGCACATCAAGGGCGGCGCCTCCGGATTCGGGCTCGGCTTCGTGCTCGCGATCTTCCTCTTCCTCGGCGCCAGCGGGTCGTCGCCACTGGCCGAGGAGGCGCGCAACCCACGCAAGTCGCTGCCGAAGGCGATCTGGACCGCGACCCTCGTGTCCTTCTTCATCTACCTGTTCATGGCCTGGGCGATGGGTGTCGGCCTGCACCACGACGCTGCTCGTATGGCGCACGCCGAGTTCCCGTTCGTCAGTGGCACGATCGCTGCAGCCTCACCGCTGCAGTACCTGCTCTACTTCGCGGCGTTCACCAGCGCCATGGGCGTGCTCTTCGGCACCGGGAACGCGGGCTCGCGGGTGCTGTTCAACAGTGCCCGGGACGGGCTGTTCCCCCGCTCGTTCACCAAGGTGATCCCGGGTTGGCGCACCCCGTGGGTCGCCATCACCGTGCCCATCGTGCTGGCCATGATCGCCACCCTCGTCCTCGGCGGGCTGACCAGCGCCGGCGACGCCTTCGACTACACGGCAACCCTGGCGACCGACCTGTTCATGGTGGTGTTCATCGTGACCAACATCGCGACCATCCCCTACTTCTGGCAGCAGCACCGCGACGAGTTCTCCTGGTTCAAGCACCTGGTGGTCCCGGTGCTCGGCGTGATCGCGTTCGGCTACCCGCTGTACGAGTCGGTGCTGCCGAGCCAGGCCTCGCCATACAACTGGTTCGGCGTCGCGATCATCGCGGCCTACCTGATCTCCTTCATCTGGAGTGTGATTCGCCGCAACCAGATCAGCGGCATGGGCACCCGACTGGCCGACACGACGACGAGCGTCGTGGCCGAGCCGGCCGCCCACTGACCGCCGGCCGTCGGTGGGATCGCGTCACGCCAGGTCGCTGTGCACGTCCCCGATCCGGATGTTGTTGCCGAACGGATCACGTATGGCGAAGTCGCGCCCGTACGGCTGCTCGACGATCTCCTGGGTGAAGTCGACCCCGGCGTCCTTCAGCCGCGCGAACATGCCGTCGACGTCGTCGGTGTCGAAGGCGAGCCAGCCCCCACCCGCGCCCTTGCTCACCAGCTCACGGACCTGCGCCGCGGTGACCTCGTCCATGCTCGGCGGGCCGGGCTTCTCCAGCATGATCACCTTCGGGTCACCCGGGACACGCACGGTCAGCCACCGCATCGGGCCGAAGTCCAGGTCCTGGTCGACCTCCAGACCGAGGACCTCGGTGTAGAAGGTCCTCGCCTCGTCCTGGTCGAGCACGAAGATCGAGGAGATGTTGTTGCGCTTGAGCATCGGAGGCTCCTTGGTCGAGTGGGTGGTGCCGGTCGAATGCTCCGACCCTAAGGTGCGGCGGGGTCGCCATACTTCTCCGAAAGTGCGCCGCTTGCGCTGCTCTGCTCACTGAGCAACTGATGTTAATATGTGTTTATGCGAACCACCGTGGACCTGCCTGATTCGCTCGTGCGCGCAGCGCGTGTGCGGGCGGCCGAAGGTGACGAGACTCTCAAGGAACTCTTCACCCGTGCGCTGACCCGCGAGCTCCAAGGCTCGAAGGCGAAGCAGCGAGGTGAACTCCCGCTCATCCGATCCACGCGTCGCAGCTCCGTCCAGATCAGCCCCGCCGAACTCGAGCAGGTGCTGATCGACGACGACATCAACCAACTGCCGTGATCCTGCTCGACGTGAGCATTTTCCTGGCCGGCTTCTGGCCTGCCCACGTGTTCCACGTGCCGACGAGGGCATGGCTGACGTCGGCTGACGATGATTCGTTGGGCTTGTGCAGGGTCGCCCATGTGGGTTGGCTCCGCCACCTGACGAACCCCGTCGTCCTCGGCGAAGACGCACTCACTCGCGCCGATGCATGGGACTTCATTGCCTCCGTGCTCGCGGATGCGCGGTTCGGCTGGATCGATGAGACCGGAGACGTCGACGACTGGTTCTCCACGCTTGCGGCCCGACCCGACCGCAGCCACAAACTCTGGACCGACGATTACCTGGCCGCCGTCGCATTGGCCGGCGGCCACTCGTTCGCGACGCTCGACACCAAGATCGCCGACAGATACCCGCGGCTCGAGGTGATCGTTCCGGTCCACGGGTGAGGCTGCACCACGCGTGACCGCCATACCATGACGTGGGTGGAGGCCCAGGAGGAGCGCAACCGCCGGTTGCTGCGCGCCCGGGATGCGATCGACGTCCACTACCGCGAGCGGCTGGACGTCCCGCGGCTGGCGCGCATCGCGCTGATGGGGCGCGCGCACTTCATCCGGGAGTTCAAGGCGGCCTTCGGCGAGACACCGCACCGCTACCTGCAGCGGCGACGGGTGGAGCGCGCCATGTACCTGCTGCGCTGGACCGACCGCACCGTCACCGACGTGTGCATGGAGGTCGGTTTCACCAGCCTGGGCACCTTCACCCGCACCTTCGGCGAGATCGTCGGCGAGTCACCGACCCGCTACCGAGCCGGCGCGGACCGGCCGGACGGCTTCGTGCCGGGCTCGTTCACCATGCGCTGGACGCGGCCGTCCGGCTGATCAGCGCGGTCACCGCTCCGTCGGCGTCCGCCACTGATCGATCCCGAGGGAGCCGGCGGTGCTGGCCATCCGCTCCTGGGTCGCGCGGATCTCCTTGACGGCGTGCGTGATCACCCGTCGGTCGATGGGCGACAGCCGCGAGATCGCGATGATGTCGGAGGCCGCGGACCCGCGCTCCAGTTGTTGCAACTGGTAGCGCCCCGCTGGGCCGCCGGGAGAACGTTGACGAGCTGGCGGCCTCCGTCGCATACCTCGTGAGCGACGACGCCAGCTTCGTCACCGGCACCGAACTCGTCGTGGACGGTGGTTTCCGGGCTCGGTGACAGGCCGCAGAAGAACACATCGGCGACGTTGGCACCGGCCGTTACGCTTGATGTGAAGGAGGCGACATCATGTCCGAGCTGGCGACGCACGACAACGACACCGTCCGGCTGCCGATGTCGTGGGAGACGTACGACTCGCTGGAATACGACGACGCGATCCACGGCGCGGAGTACGTCGACGGGCAACTGGAGATGACGCCTGGCTTTCCCGACTGGGGGCACCAACGTGCCGTGTTCTATCTGCGTGACGTCTTGCTGTCCACCGTGACCGGTCGCGAAGATGTCACGGCCGGCTTCGCCTGGAAGCCGTCGGACATCGCCGAAGAGTACGGCCCGGACGTCATGGTCTGCACCGTGCCCGAGGACCCCCGACGGTTCACCGGGGTCCCGCTGCTGTGCATCGAAGTCACCTCGGGCAACCGGGACAACGATTTGGTCCGTAAGCGGGCCAAGTATGCCGCCGGCGGGCTCCTCGACTACTGGGTCGTCGACCGGATGGACCGGGCGCTGCGCTGCTACCAGCTGCGCGACGGCGTCCTGATCGAATCCGACACGCTGTGGGCCGACGAGCACCCGGCACCGGCGACTGACGTCACCGCGTCGTACGCCGGACGCAGTGTCCGATTGGACCTGGTGCAGCTGTTCGAATCGTAAGGAGCGCGCTCTCGTCACTCCCGGCTTCCCCAACCGCAGTCTTGCCTTCGTGCCCCAGTCTCTATGCGACGGAGTCGAAGTGAATCCTCAGCCCGAGGGCTGTAGCTACTTTGACAATGGTCGCAAAACTCGGGTTGCCCTCTTCGGAGAGCGCCTTGTACAACCCCTCACGACTCATTCCAGTGCGGCGCGCCAACTCACTGACATTGCCCGAGCGTGCAATCGTGCCCAGCGCCTGGGCAATGAAAGCAGCGTCTTCACCGGCCTCCTCGACCGCAGCCTCCAGGTATGCCGCAACATCGTCGATACTGCTCAGGTAGTCCGCGCTGTCATAACGCGTGAAGCCGTCAGTCGTCTTGCTCATCGTTCTTCCAATCCGCAGCAATCTGCTTGGCCTGCCGAATATCCGCGCGTTGACTTGCCTTGTCCCCGCCGCAGAGCAACACGATCAGCCGTTGACCCTCCTGCAGGTAGTACACCCGGTACCCCGGGCCATAGTCGATGCGCAGCTCAGATATCCCGTTGCCGACCGGTCGAACGTCTCCGGGATTGCCGGCCGCGAGTCGATCGATCCGCACCTGGACTCGTGCGGCTGCTCGCCGATCCTTCAGTTTGCGTAACCACAGGTCAAAGATCCCGCTCTTGACAACTTCGACCACCTGTTAACTGTAGTTAACAGTTCCGATCGCTGCAAGCGGTGAGTCACACCACCGCGGATGGCCGTGGCGCGGCCCCATCGTCCTGCCAGCGAGCGCCATTCACCCAACGCGCCGATCCACCAAATGAACTCATACCCGTTCAACAGAAATGCCCCCGACATATGTCGAGGGCATCATCTGAGCCGCCTGTCGGAATCGAACCGACGACCTATTCATTACGAGTGCTTGGGGACCGGCAATCGCGTGGTTCTGCGCGCGTGTTCTCGGGTGCATCGAGTGCATCGGATCGGTGGGATTGAGTCATGGGGGTGCGCCGGGGGTGCGCGTGGGCAGAGAGGGCCACCGACCTGATAGCGGAGCACCAGAGGTCGCGGAGGCGGACTGTCCAGCCCCCACCGGCGCGGGAACGGAAGGAGAGTCGTTGCGCGGTGAGCGCATGCCCCGGACCCCTCGTGAGCGGGGGCTTGACTGGCCGTCGTAGTGACCGGATGCTGCCGCGTCGGGTCGGCGGCTCGAAGGTGAGGCGTCTCGGTTTGCTCAACCGAGACGCTTCCTTTGTGCGCTGGTCGGGGTGGAGGTCCGAGTGCGTCGGCGTGGGGGTGCGCGTAGGCGAGGAACGAGCCGGAGCGCGGGGGTCCCTGCGCCAGAGCGGGAGGACCGGAGCACCGGGTGAGCGCGCGGCGCGCAGCGCCGCCTTGAGTCAGTAGAGAAAGTTCTCACGGCTTGCCCGGAGAGCGTAGGTGTGGAGGCGAAGAGGGTGCCGGTAGCGGCTCGGCTGCTCCTGATTCCGTTGGATGTTGAGGCGAGCGGGCTCGCGGAGTGGCGGCTCCTACCAGTGCTAGCTTCCTGGTGCGGGGTCGACGCGCGCCACGAGCCTTGCGGTTCGCCCGATAACCGAGCAGTAAGGTGCGCCAACCTCGAAGAGCAACACGCCGGCCACAGTCTCATTTAGGCGATCATCTACAAGCGCTCCAAAGAGGCCGGTTGCCGCGGCACGTCGATGAGCATGCGTTTCGACGTCAGTCATGTGTGTTCTGTAGCCACCCGCTTAGATGCTGCTGGGTTGGGGTTGGTCCGAATCCGTACATGGTGAGTCCGGCGGCCAGCAGGATGATGCCCCAGACGAATTTGGTGGTGCTGGAGTCGAGACTGATGCCGGGGTGGTGCCCGCCAAGCATCATTTCGGCGACGCCGACAACGACCACGGGTGTCCAAGCCAGCAGTTCGGGCAGCCAATGGGCCAGCAGCATGACTACTCCTGCCGCGAGGAGCCAATTCTGCACCATGACGGTCACCGAGCCGCCGGGGCCGACCTGGGTGGCTACGGGCACCAGTGCCACCGCGCACACTGTAGCTAGGCTGGCCGCCCAGGCGACACGCGGGATGAACAGCCTGGTGTTAGTCCGGGTTCTGGTTTCCAAGCCAGTGGCGGCGCTGACCAGGCCGATGGATAACGGGATGGCTGCGAAGACGGGGCCGAGATGGTAGGCGTAGGGAAGGGCTCGCCCGCCGAAGTCGTTGTACGCCAGTTGCGGTAGTGGGACAGCACCGGAGGCGAGCAGAATCGCCTCGGTGAGGGCGAGCAGTAGCAGGAACCGGGCGGGCCGACGAACCCGGACGAAGCTTGCGGCGGGTGTGGTCAGCACTGGCTCTGGCGTGTCCAAGCGGTCCAGTTGATGGTGCCGGTGCGGGTGCCGTCACGTAGTTCATGCAGGTACCGGGTCATTGTGACGGAGCGGGTTTCCAGCTGCGCCTGGTAAGTGGAGGTGTCGGGGTTACCGCACAGCCGGTGGGCGGCCAGCGCCCACGACACGTTCTCGTAAGGATCCGGCCACGGCGGGTCGGCGGAGATCCACAGCGCGCCTTTAGTGGCATGCCCATGAACGGACGAGATTTGCGGGGGGTCTGACGTGGCGTTGGTGAGTACCGTTGCCGGAATGACGCCGGCAGGCGAACCCGAACGGGCTTTGTTGAGGGCGTCGGCGATGTCGGGCAGCTGTCGGGCATATCCGGCAGGGCCGCAGACGGTGACGGTGCCGCTGGACCGGCAGGCGGAGTTCAGCGCGTCCACCCCAGCGGTGTAGGACCGGTCGGGGTTGACAAAGACGCCTGAGCCGACGGCCAGGATGACCGCGACGGTAACAACGACGATCCCCGCGCGGCGGGCACGGACAGCAAGGCCGGTGGCGCGCCACAGCGAGAGGACTATGACGATTGCGGCAGCGACGGCCAGGTACATACCAAGTTCCCAGGCCAGGGTCGAGGCGCGCGGGGCGAACATCGTGTCGTAGTAGTTGTTGTTCAGCGTGGAGAATTGCGACAGGTACGTTCCGTCGCTGTTGCCAGCCACCAGTGCCCCGAAAAAGCCGACGGTCACGACCAGCGGGAGTGCGAACGGTAGCCGCAGCAGCAGACCGGCTGCCCGCCCGGCCGCGGCGAACGCGAACGTCGCAGCGCACGGCATGCCCAGCAGAGTCAGTGACGGCATCACTGGGGTGGCTTGCCGCGCGCACTGTACCAATGACACGGCCACCAGCAGCAGGTATGCCGCGATACCCCACAGCGAGGCAGCAGTAACGGCGGTGGTATGCGCGCGCACCTGTGCCCACAACTCGGCGCGTGTAGCCATGCCGCGGGGGGTGACCAGGCGGGCGTCAAGTGCCGTCCCGGCTGCGATGCCGAGGAACACGAACAGTGCGTACGTGCTGACAATACCGATGGCTTGGTTGGGCAGTCCTCGCCAGCTGGCGTACTCGTTGGGGGTCCAGATCGCGAATGCCGCCATAACGGTCCCAGCGGCCGCGCCCCAGCGCGCGAACGTACGGTTCGCGAGCGTGCCGAGCACCGCCTACCCCTGATCTCGGGATCGGGCTTGGGCGTGTTCGTGGCGCTCGCCCCACTGGGCGTAGGCGTCGTCGAAGGCCAGGGTGGTGTGGTGCTGCCCGCCCGGCCCGGCCAAGAAGTCATCGATGCCGCCGGAATACACAGCTCTTCCGTCCCGCAGAACGAGCGCTGTACGTGCCGCGCCGATCCACTCGCCACCATGATGCGACGACACGATTACCGGCCGGGACTGCGCCACCCGCGCCAGGTGCGCGGTCAGACGACGCCGTTCGTCGACGTCCAAGCCGTTGGCCGGCTCGTCGCACACCAGCACAGCGGGGCCGGTGATCAGCGCACACCCCACCTGCAGGCGACGTCGCGTCCCACCGGACAGCTTGCGGGCGGGGGTGCCGGCTGCGTCAGTCAGGTTGGCCAGCTCCAGCACGTCTGCGACCCGCGCTGTCCGTGTCTTGCGGTCAGCACCAGACAGCCACGCCGCGTAGTCTAACGTCTCACGGGCAGTCAGCATCGGCGGCAGGTCATCGCCCTGCGGCAGGTATCCGACCTGAGCACGTAACTGACTGGGCGTGCTGACCTGGTCGGCCACGAGGACACCACCATCGCTGGGACGCAAGTCGCCGACCATTATCCGCAGGAGCGTCGTCTTGCCGCTGCCATTCGGCCCAGCTAACAGGTGCAGACCCACTCCGAACCGCACTGAGACATCCCATATCCCTTTGTTATTGCGGAAGCGTACGCTGACCCCGCGTGCACTTAGCGACATATCCTCGGGCGCACCCGACGTCACCGGCAAAACCCCCTGCTTCAGATGTATGTTTTGGCCAACGGAGTTCTGTTGGCCAAAACACTGTGGACCATTCTCAGTAGCTCACCCACATCTTGACCGTTGTCACGGTCGCCGGGTAGATCGGCTGCTCCCGATCCGCGTGGTAGCTGGCCTTAGGCAGGCTCAAACCAGTCACGCCGACGGGGGGAGTCGAGTAGAGCTCGGGGCCGACCTGTGCCTTCGTGATGTCCGGCAACAAAGACCTCACCTGCCGCAGCCGACCGTTGTATTGGCAGTACACCGTACTGCACGAGCCGGCCGCGTCGGTCCAGAACTGCCCGTGCGTGGTAGACCCGGTCGTCTTGTTCCCGCCAGGGAGGGTGACCCAGCCGTTCCAAGCCCCATCTTGGGGCAACGTACCCGACCAGCTCACCCTAGTGGCTGCGGATGCTGCCGGGATCGCGATAGCCGTGGCGGCGATCGCTGTAGCCAGACCAACAGTGACTTTGCTCAGCTTCATGACGGAAGCCTTCCCCTGAATTTGATGTGACGGAAGTCTCTGATGGGTAGAAAGCTACAACACGAAACCGATCAGATCAACGAAATCGATGTGGCGGACGAGTGTTGTAATGACTGCTAGAACCAAGGAGTCTCATCCGAGACTCCATGCTGAGTGGGTTCTAATGGAGTACGCGGATTCAGCTACAGCTTGGTTACATCGTTCAACCACTGCACGTACGACTCGAAGGCCCCGTGCAGTGGCACGGCGACGATGCTGGGGGTCTCGTAGGGGTGGAGTCGTGCCACCTCCGCCTTGATGGCGTCGAACATTGCGGGTGTGGTGTTGAAGGTCGCGCGGACCTCGGGCTGGTGTACGAGCTGGCCGTTCCACCAGTAGGTCGACTCGATTCGCGCCATGTGCCCGGCTGCTGCGAGTCGGGATTTCACGACGTGCTCGACGATGGCTGGCATCGCATCGGGTGGGCCGTTGACGATGACTTGGATGAGTTCAGTCATGGGGTCATGCCTTCCTCGACGAGTTGTCCGAGTTGGTCGGCGGCAGCTTGCTCGTCTCGGGCGATGACTCCGTAGCCGGTGAGCATAGGCCCGTCGTGGGACTGGCCGACCCAGCGGCCGATCATGTGCTGTCCGTGGGTGTGCAGCCGCATGAAGAGCGTTCCCATGGATCGGACGCCGGCCTCGTCAGCGACGTACCAGCCCATGAGGACCTGGTTGTCCCACAAGCGCAGCTCACCACGCCAGGTGTACCCCGCCCCGGGCAGTGCCAGGCCGCGCCGGTCGGCGTGGATTTGCACGAGGTCATCACGTTGCGTGAGCGTGACCGGCTGCGTCGGGTAGGCCGGCGTGTCGTTGGTCTGTGTCTGCCATGACGCCCACCACTGCCCGGACAAGCCGACTCGGCTGCCATGGTTTCCGGCCAGTTCGTCGAGCGTGACATCGAGTGCTTCGGCGATCAGGCGCGCAACGGGGAGGCTCGGCTGTGCCTCGCCTGCCTCGTAGCGGCGAATCTGCCGCTTGTCGACTCCGGCGTGGTGCGCTAGCTCGGCCTGACTGAGGCTGAGCATCGCCCGCCGGCTGCGCATCACTTCTGGCATGTCCACCCCTCCAGTGTGCCAGGAAAGGGCTGAACTGTCCCCTTGGAGAGGGCCTCTGCTGCCTATAGAGGACTCAAACGCCCTTGTATGAGGCAGTCTGATGCCCTATGGTGACTGATACGACCGGTGGGGCAGTAAGAGTCCTCCGGGTTGTCAAAGGAGGTCGCTGA
This sequence comes from Flexivirga oryzae, assembly GCF_014190805.1. Taxonomy (NCBI): domain Bacteria; kingdom Bacillati; phylum Actinomycetota; class Actinomycetes; order Micrococcales; family Dermacoccaceae; genus Flexivirga; species Flexivirga oryzae. The sequence continues at coordinate 399,158 of NZ_JACHVQ010000002.1, forward strand.
TGGCGATTCCACGGCGGATCAACCTGCCGCATCACGAGGTGTTCCCGGCGGGAGCGTTCTTGAAGGGCGAGGTCGAGCCGGTGCTCGACTTCCAGGTGGACAAGCGGTCGGATGGTTCGCGTCCGCAGCAAACGGACAAGGAGACCGGGCTGCTGCTGTGGCAGGCGACGGTGCTGGACGCCGATGAGGAGGCATCCCGTAAGGACACCGCGATCGTGGTGAAGTTCGCGGCGGGCGTGCGGCCGGTGCCGCCGGCGAAGAAGGCAGGGATGCCGTGGACCCCGGTCGAGTTCGTGGGTTTGTCGGCATTGCCGTATGTCGACACCAATAGTGGGCGTCCGCGGCTGGCGTGGTCGTTCCGGGCCGAGTCGATGGCCGAGCCGGGTGCGGCTTCTGCGTCGTCGTCGAGTTCGAAGGGCGCGGCGTGATGCACGCGGTGTGGACGGTCGCCCGTGTGATTGGTTCGGGCCTGGCCAAGTCGGCGCGATGCTGGCGGCGGTGCTACCTGCTGGCGTTCCTGCTGGGTATCGCTGCCGGGGTAGGGGCGATCGCCGGCCTTACCTGGGCGTGGTGGGCGCTGGCCGGTGTGCTGGTGGGTGCCGGGTTCCCGGGTGCGGTGTGGCAGGCGCGGTGGCCCGGGTCATACGAACGGCGCGTGGTGTGGCCGGCCCTGCGTCGCGCGTGGCGAAAGCGGGTCCAACTCGTCTGGCCGGAGGTGTGCCGGGAGGCTGGCCTGTCGTCGCAGCGCACGGTCAAGGCGCGAGATGGTGCCGGATCGGTCCAGGTGTGGACCCCACCCGTGTTGCGTGAGGTGTCCGCGTCCGGTGTGTGGGTCGACGTGATCGCGCAGGTCCGGATGGGACAGACGCCGGATGAACTGATCGCGGCGGCGCCGAGGTTCGCGGCGGCGATGAATGCGCAATCGGTGGCGACCGAGCAGCTCGCCCCGGCGGTGGTGTGGCTGCGGCTGGTGATGTGCGAGCCGCTGCGTGTGCCGGTGACGGCGGCTGTTCCGCAACACGTCGAGCTGGACCGCATCACCTTGGGGCGGCAAGTGGACGGGTCGCCGTGGTCGATGCAACTGATCGAACGTCACACGCTGGTCGTCGGCGCTTCCGGATCGGGCAAGGGCTCAGTGCTGTGGGGCATCTGCGGCGGTCTCGCCCCCGCTGCCCGGGCCGGTCTGGTGCGCCTGTATGGCGTCGATCTCAAGGGCGGGGTCGAGATTGGCATGGGTGAGGGCTTGTTCACCACGACGGCCGAGACGGTCGACGAGGCGCTGGTGGTGCTGCGGACCTTGGTCGGGGTCATGGACAAGCGATTGGCGCGGATGCGTGGTGTCGAGCGGCTGCATCGGCCTGCACCGGGTGAACCGCTGCACGTGCTGGTGATCGACGAACTGGCCGCGCTGGTCGCGTATTCCACGGAGCGCGAGAAGGTGGCCGAGGCAACCAAGCTGCTCGCGCGGCTGCTGTCAGCCGGTCGTGCGCCCGGCGTCCTGGTGCTCGCCTTCGTGCAGGACCCGACCAAGAAGACGGTCGAGATGCGCGGACTGTTCACGCAGACCGTGGCGCTGCGGCTGCGGTCGGCCGAAGAGGTGCGCATGGTGCTCGGGGACGGCATGACCGATGTCGCCCCCGCGCACAAGATCAGCCCGGCAACACCCGGCATGGGCTACGTCGTGCAGGAGAACGGGACGGCGGTGCGGGTGCGCGCCGACTACTGGCCGGACGGACTTGTTCAGCACATTGGGCACGATTTCCCGGCGCCGGTCAAACAGCCTGTGGTTCATGTCGTGCCGGCACCCGGTAACGCCGACAACGGCGGCAGCCGACCTGCCCGGTCCCCGCGCAAGCCGCGATCGCCGCGGGCATCTCGGGGACTTCGTAGCGATGCGGCAACTCGATCCGATGACGGCGAGGCGAGCTGACGTGCGCGCGGCAACACGCACCTGCGGCTCGTCCCGCGACCTGGCCCTGGGAGGCGAACCGCGGTGAGCGCCCCGGTCATGTCGAGTGACGCACTCTCGCCCTCCGAGTTCGCGGGGTTCGGTGAGAGTGCGCCGCTCGATGTGCCCGGGCTGGACTCAGCACACGCTGCGGTGTGGGCGCGTGGCCGGTTCTCGTCCCGGGCGTGGGATGCGTGGTCCCAAGCTGCCGCGTCGGTGGGGCATTGCTCTCGGCCGGTGCGGTTGCATGGGTCGTCGGTGACGGTCGACCGCCGCACCGGGGAAGTGCTCTCCTCGTTCCGGTCGACGGACGCGCCACTGGGTGTGCTGCTGCGTCGGTGCGGCAACCGACGCGATCACGTGTGCCCGTCGTGTTCCCGGCTCTACGCGCGCGACACGTTCGAGATGATCCGTGCCGGGGTGCAGGGAGGCAAACAGGTCCCGCAGACCGTCGCGGATAACCCGCTGGTCTTCCTGACCGTGACCGCGCCCTCGTTCGGGCTGGTCCACGGCACGCGGCACGGCGGCGCGTGCCGGCCGCGTCGACGCGACGACCGCACCCGATGCCCGCACGGCCGGGCGACCTGGTGCCAAGGCCGGCACAACACTGGCGATGCGGAGGTCGGATCGCCGCTGTGCCCAGACTGCTACGACTACGCCTCGCACGTGATCTGGCAGTGGTGGGCACCCGAGCTATGGCGACGCCTAACCATCGAGGTCCGTCGACGACTTGCCGACCAGCTCGGCGTGCGAGAGTCACGCCTGGGCACTGTGGCGTCCTTGCAGTACGCCAAGGTCGCGGAGTACCAAGCCCGCGGACTGATCCATTTCCACGCGCTGGTCCGCCTCGACGGGCCGAAGACCGACGGGATCGGCGCCCCCGCGTCGCCGTTGGTCGACGGCCGCGACCTGGCCGCGTTGCTCGCCGCAGCGGTCGCGAAGGTGTCCTACACGCCACCACTGCTCGACCAGGCCGATACGCCGCGGGTGTTGCGGCTCGGTCAGCAGGTCGACACGCGTGCGGTCCGCATTGGTGCGCGCACCGACGACCCGGCCGGGCCGGTGACCCCGGGACAGGTGGCCGGGTACTTGACGAAGTACGCCACCAAGGGCGCGACAGCGGCAGCCAGTGTCGATCGGCGCAGCACAACACCACACCTGGCCAGGGTCCGTTGTACCTGCGTGGTGCTCGCGGACCGATCACGGGCGGCGGATCGTGACGGTTCACCCGACCCCTACGCGCTGCTGGGCCGGTGGTCGCACATGCTCGGCTTCCGAGGGCACTTCTCCACCAAATCGCGGGCATACTCCATCACCCTCGGCGCGCTGCGGCGTGCTCGCGCCCGGTGGCAGGCCATCGCTGCCGATTCCCGCCGATCCGGGCACCCGATCGACACCGCCGAGCTGGAAGCTCGCCTACTCGCAGCCGACGACGCTGAGTCAACGTTGGTCGTCGGCTCCTGGGCGTATGCCGGCACGGGGTGGGAGGACTCCACCGAGGCTGCTCTGGCGACCGCGACAGCAGCGCGAGCCCGCGAGTACGACCAATGGCGTGCGCAACACCACAAAACCAGACGAAACGCGTTGGAAGTAAAGGAGATCAGGTGATGGTAGTTCAAGTGCAAACCGAAACACTGCTCACGTCCCGGCAGGTGGCGCATTGGCTGGGCATCTCGGCGTCCACGCTGTGCCGGATGCGGCAGGAAGGACGAGGACCGCAGGTTGTGTGGCTCAGCGGGTCGACGCCACGGTATCGGCGCGAAGACGTCGCCGACTGGCTGGAACGGCAAACGTCATGACACGCCAGCTCGTCGCGGTCGCTGCGTCTGGGTCCGGTGTCCGCCTATGGTTGCCCGACGGCAGCACGCACATACTCACGCTGGGCGAAGCGGCAGACCTGGCCACGTTGCTCGCCGACCTCATGGACTTGCCATGACGGTCCGGAAAACGCCGTCCGGGCGCTGGCGTGGTGTGCTCAAGGTCGGACGCCAGCAAGTCGCCAGCAAGACATTCGACACACGCGCGCAAGCCGTTGCCTGGATCGACCGCGAACGAGCCGCCATCGCCGGGGGCGTCGACCCCCGCGCAGGCAAGGCCACGGTCCGCGCGCTGCTACCGCAATGGTTCGAGACGCGTGCGAATTCTGTCGCCGGCACGACCTACAAGACCGATCAACGGCTCTTGAAGGCACTTCCCGCGTGGTTCGTTGCTCGGGGACTGAACTCGCTGACGGATCGTGAGGTTCAGAGGGTGCTGGTCGAGTATGCGAAGGCGGGGCGCGCTCTGTCCTCGACTGTTCGGTATCGGGCGGCACTGTCGTCGTTCTTCTCGTGGTGTGTTCGAGAGCGGCTGATCGTGACAAATCCCGTTGTGAACACGCGTGTTCCGCGTCAGACCACGCCGCGCGTGGAAATGCGGCCGTTCACCGAGGCGGAACTGGAATCCGTCTCGACCGCGGTGGCCGGCCATGATGAACGCCTCGCCCGGTTGGTGCTCATCGCAGGCTGGACCGGACTGCGCTGGTCCGAACTGCGCGCGATGCGGGTTCGCTCGCTGGTGGAGGTGCCGTTGCCGCTGCTCATCGTCGAGCGAGCTGCGCCGGAAGGCGTCGAGGTCAAGACCACGAAGTCTGGTCGCGTGCGTCGGGTGCCGATCGCTGATCGCGTACTGCCTCTCGTGCGTGAGTTCGCGACCGGGAAATCCGCCGATGAGCTGCTGTTCACGACAGCGAGCGGCCATCAGCTGCATGTCGGGGCGTTCAAACGGGCGACCGACTGGAAGAACACCGGTCGAGGGCATCGCGTGTACGACCTGCGGCATACGGCCGCGTGCCTGTGGCTCGTTCGCGGGGTTGATCCGACCACCGTCAAGGCATGGATGGGACACGCGTCGATGGCGACCACGAACCTCTACATTCACCACCTGGGGACAGCGGCCGACCGAGCCGCGCTCGACCGTTTGAACGGTCCGGGGTGCGCCGGGGGTGCGCCGATCAGCACAGATGACGCGGGGCAAGGCTCATGAAAACGTGCTCGCGTCGTGCTCGTCGCATCCGGGGAATGGCCTCTGACCAGCAAGAACACCCCCGACGGTGGTCGAGGGTGTTCGGTGGAGCCGCCTATCGGAATCGAACCGATGACCTATTCATTACGAGTGAATCGCTCTGGCCGACTGAGCTAAGGCGGCATGGCCCGGAGGGCCGCGACGAGTATACGCAAGAGACCGGCCGGACACCGAATCGGCGGTCGCAACCGGTCCCCGTGATGCCGAACGCGCTGTATAGCGCGCGCTTGGCATCACGGGAGACGCTCAGCGGGTCGGTGGGCCGGTGAGCAGCTCCGCGATCGCGTCGGTGATGACGCCGGCGCCGCCGCCGAGGGTGATCGTGTAGTGGTTGACGCCCGACACCTCCCGCCAGCTGAAGTTCGGGTGCCCCGCGGCCCAGGCATCGAGCATCGCGGCCGGGTAGAGCCCGGTGGGTTCGTTCATCAGCCCACGGGGCGCGCGCAGGAAGACCGCCTCGGCGGTGAGGGTCCGCCAGGCCCGGTCGGTCTCGCCGCCGACGAACATCTGCGGGTAGTCCTGGCCGATCAGCTCACCCGACACCGTGCTCCGGTACGGCGGGCCGGAGCCCAGGTCGTAGTCGACGTATGCCGCCACAGCGTCGTTCCACTCGTCGGCGAACGCCGGATGCTGCCGCCAGAACGCCTGGTACTCCTCGTGACTCGCGAAGTCCACCGTCAACCGCTCCACGGCGGGGCCGAGCCCGGCCTTCATCAGCGCCGCCATGTCGACACCCTCCGGCACCGGGAACGGCACCCCGCCGTCGACCAGCAGCACCCGGCCGACCGTCTCGGGGTGCTCCCCCGCCAGCGTGGCGACGACGAAACCGCCCATCGAGTGCCCGACCGCCAGGTCGCAGCGGCCGTCGGCGAGCTCCTGCAGCACGGCGACGCAGTCGGTGGCGTGCTGCGTCATACCCGACGGTCCGGGCAAGGAACCCGACCGCCCGCGGCCACGCAGGTCCGGCGCGAGGATCACGGTCCCTGGCGCCACTGCATCACCCACGAGCTGCCACGAGACGTGGGTGGCGGTGATGCCGTGCACGGCCAGCACGACCCGCTCGACCGGCCCGTCGCCCTGCCACCGCCCGACCCGCAGCGAGCCACCGCGCACCGGCACGTCGTGCGTGGAGTAGCCCATCAGTGCGCCGACCAGCCGCCGTCGAGCGTGAAGCTCGACCCGTTCGCCATCCCGGCGGTGGGCCCGCACAGCCAGGTCACCATGTCGGCGATCTCGGCCGGCTCGGCCAGCCGCTTCACGGCGCTCTCGGTCAGGAAGATCTTCTCGACGACCTCGTCCTCGCCGATCCCGTGCGTGCGAGCCTGATCGGCGATCTGCTTGTCCACCAGCGCGGTTCGCACATACCCGGGGCTGACGCAGACGCTGGTCACGCCCTTGCCGCCACCCTCCAGCGCGATCACCTTGGACAGCCCCTCCAGGCCGTGCTTGGCCGCGACATACGCGGACTTGTACGCCGACGCACGCAATCCGTGCACCGACGTGATGTTGACGATGCGCCCGAAACCGCGCTCGTACATGCCCGGCAGCACGGCCCTGGTCAGCAGGAACGGCGACTCGAGCATCAGCGTGAGGATGAGGTGGAACTTCTCCGGCGGGAACTCCTCGATCGGTGAAACGTGTTGGATGCCGGCGTTGTTCACCAGGATGTCCTGGTCCAGCGACAGGTCGGCGAGCGCCGCGGTGTCGCTCAGATCGACCACCCACGGTGTGCCGCCGACCTGCTGGGCGACCCGTCCGGCCGCCTCTTCGTTGACGTCCGCGACGGTCACCGACGCACCGGCGGCCGCCAGGGCCACCGCGCAGGCCTCCCCGATGCCGCTGCCGGCACCGGTCACCAGCGCACGCTTGCCGCTCAAGTCACTCACACGACTCTCCTTCGGTTGGCGGCGCCCAGGGTGCACGCCGCGACTCAGCAGGTTCTGGCTCTGCCCCGGACGGTACCCCTCGGCCCGCCGCGGTCGACGGAGTGTCCACCCGACCGGCCGGTCAGCAGGTCTTGCCGTTGGCCGGGATGGTCCCCTTCAGGAGGTAGGCGTCCACCGCGGAGTCCACGCAGGACGAGCCCATCATGTATGCCGTGTGGCCGTCCCCGTCATACGACAGCAGGTGGCCGTTCTGCAGCTCCTTCGCCAGCCGCACCGACCACTGGTAGGGGGTGGCCGGGTCACGCGTGGTGCCCAGCACCAGGATCGGCCCGGAGCCGGCGGCGGTGATCTTCTCCGGTTTGCCGGTCGCCTTGATCGGCCATTCGCCGCAGCCGAGCCCTCCCCAGGCGAGCATCGGTCCCCAGGTCGGGGCGACCTTGCTGAACGTCTTGACGTCCTTGCGGTAGGTCGCCAGGTTCGGCGAGCTGCCCCGGTCGAGGCAGTTGACCGCGTTGATCACCTGCATGATGTTGCCGTTGTAGGTGCCGTCGCTGTTGCGGTCGGCGTACTGGTCGGCCAGCGCCATCAGCTTGTCGCCGCTGCCGTTGAACGCCGCCTGGAACGCGTCGGTCAGTGTCGGCCAGGACCCCTTGTCGTACATCGCGTCGGCGATGCCGAAACTCGCCCAGCCCTCGGTCAGCTTCGTGACGTCGCCCTGCCCGGTGACGGGCAGTGGTGCGGCGTCGACATCCTTGAGGAACTTCCGGATCCGCGCCATCCCGGCGTCGACGCTGTTGCCCAGCGGGCAGTCGCCCTGTGCCACGCAGTCACGCACATAGGACCGGGTCGCCTGCTCGAAACCCTTGGCCTGACCGAGGCTCTCCTGGGTGCCGGTGATGTCCGGCGGGACGACGCCGTCGAGCACGAAACGCCCGACCCGCTTCGGGAAGAGCCCGGCGTACGTCGACCCGATGAAGGTGCCGTAGGACTTGCCCAGGTAGTTCAGCTGCTGCTCACCGAGGGCGGCGCGCAGGATGTCCATGTCCTTGGCGACCTCGACCGTCGAGACGTGCCCCAGCAGGTTGCCCGCCTTCGCCTCGCACGCCTTGCCGAACGCCCTGTTGTCCTTGGCCGCCTGCTGCTGCTCGGCCTTCGTGTCGGGAGTGGGGTCCTCGCCGAGGAAGGTGTCCATCTGTGCGTCGCCGTAGCAGGTGATCGGCGCGGACCGCTGGACCCCGCGCGGGTCGAAGCCCACGACGTCGTATGACGAACGCACGTCCTTGCTCACGACGTATCCGGAGGCCGCCGCGGCCGCGTAGTCGACGCCCGAGCCGCCCGGGCCGCCGGGGTTGACAACCAGGGCACCCTTGCGGTCGCCGGTGGCGGGGACCTTGTCGATGGCCAACTGGATGGTGGCGCCGTCCGGTTCGGCGTAGTCGACCGGCACGGTCAGCTTGGCGCACTGGGCCTGACCGCAGGACGACCAGTCGAGCTTCTGGTCGTAGAACTTCGCCAGCGGGGCCGTCGTGCCGCTGGTAGCGGCGTTGGCGGAGCCACCGGACGCGGCCGAGGAGAACTGCGCGCCGCTGGTGGGCGCGGGTCCGGACGAACCGCTGCTGCAACCGGTCGCGAGCGCCATACCCAGGACCGTGAGGCCTGCCAACCCGGCCACTCGCCGTCGTCGCACCATGCGCTGCACGTTACGTCATCGTCCTTGCCCCGGGCCGACAAGACCGGCCACCCACCATACCGAGAGGCTCAGTAGCGACCCACGGGCTCAGTAAACCCGGCCGAAATGACCCCGGATTGCTGAGCCTCTGGGCTGTTGGTGAGCCTCTCGGTTATCGGGTGGGGGCGCGCAGCCCGATCGCCATGGCCTCCAGCGCGAGCAGCGGCGGCACGTTGGCCTCGATCCGCTCGCGCGCCGTCCCGATCGTGTCCATCGCGAGCAGCAACTGCTCGCTGGTCCGACCGTCGGCCAGCTGCCGTACCTCGTCGGTGAGGTCGGCGTTGATCAGCGGCACGGTGTTGCCCGCGCGGACGACCAGGGCGTCCCGGTAGATCGACAACAGATCGACCAGGGACCGGTCGATGACGTCCCGGCTGAACCGGGTCGCGCGGGTCTTCTGCTCCTTCTCCAGCGCGGAGATCTGCGAGCGCACGTGCGGCGGCTGGGTCCGTGCACCCGGGTCGGCGCCGAGCTGTGCCATCAACCGGGCCTTCTCGGCGGCGTCACGCTCCGCGGACGATGCCGAGGACTCCTCGCCGGCGATCGCGGCCAGGTCGGCCGCTGCGCTCATCGCCTCACCGAGGCCGTGGATGTGGCCGGCCAGCAGCAGCGTCTTGCGGCGCCGCTCGCGCGCGGACTCGTCGGTGGCCAGCCGCTTGGCGAGGCCGACGTGCGACTGTGCCGCCCGTGCCGCGTCGGCGGCGACTTGCGGGTCGATGCCGTCGCGCTCCACCAGCAGCCGCGCCACCGCTTCCACCGGCGGGGTCCGGAGCCGCACGTGCCGGGTGCGGGACCGGATGGTGATGATGACGTCCTCCAGCGACGGCGCACAGAGCAACCAGACGGTGCGCTCGACCGGCTCCTCCAGCGCCTTCAGCAGGGCGTCCGCCGCGCGCTCGGTGAGCCGGTCGGCGTCCTCGATGATGATGACCCGCCAGCTCCCGATGCTCGGCCGGCGCTGGGCGAGCCCGGCCAGCTCGCGGGCGTCCTTGACCTGGATCGACAGCCCCTCGGTGGCCAGCACCGTCACATCGGCGTGGGCCAGGTCGCGCACCGTCCGGCACTCGTGACACTCCCCGCAACCGCCGGTGGGGCACTCCAGCGCGGCCGCGAACGCGCGCGCCGCGACGGACCGGCCCGATCCGGGCGGGCCGGTCAGCAGCCAGGCATGGGTCATCCTCGCCGGGTCGGCGACCGCGGCCTGCAGCGTCGCGACCGCCTGGTCCTGGCCGATGACGTCCTTCCACACCGTCATGCCTGGCCACCGCGGCGTGCTGAGAGGCCCTGGGGCCTCCGCGAAGTATCGGAGCGACGAAGAAGCGGAGAACTTCGTGGGGTACAGCTCATGACCGGTCCACCCGTTCGGCCACGATCGCCGCGATCTCCTGCGCCGGCAGGCTCGCGTCGACCACCAGGTAGCGGCCAGGATCCGCCGCCGCCAGCTGCAGGTAGTGCTCGCGCACCCGCGCGTGGAAGTCGTCCTGCTCCGCCTCCAGCCGGTCGTGCACCTCTCCCCGGCGGTCCCGACCGACCTCGGGCGTCACATCCAGCAGCACCGTCAGGTCGGGTAGCAAGTCTTCGGTCGCCCACAACGAAAGTCGTTTGATCTCAGCAGGATCCAGCTCACGCCCGGCTCCCTGATAAGCGACGGACGAGTCGAGGTAGCGGTCCTGCAGCACGATCGCGCCGCGCGCCAGCGCCGGGCGCACGACCGTCGCGATGTGGTGCGCCCGGTCGGCGGCGAAGAGCAACGCCTCCGCGCGGGGCGCCACGTGGTCACCGTGCAGCAGCACTTCCCGGATGCTCGTGCCGAGCTGCGTCCCACCGGGCTCGCGCGTGACGACCACGTCATACCCGGCCTCGATGAGCCGACCGCGCAGCAACTCGATCTGGGTCGTCTTGCCCGCGCCGTCGCCGCCCTCGAACGCTATGAACACAATCCCGCAGCCTAGTCCGGGCCACCCACAAAACGTTTCAGCGGACCGGACCGGGCCACGTAGGTTGGGGGTATGACGCAAAGCCCCTCACCCCTGCTCGAATCGACGACCCGGGCCCTCACCGCCCACGCGATCGAGGCCCAACGCGCCAGTCGCACACCGGCACTGGTGGCCGGCGTCGCCCGCCACGGCGAGCTGCTCTGGGATGCCGCCGTCGGACAGGCGGACCTGTCCGATCCGGGCGTGCCGCTCGGCCCGGACACGCAGTTCCTCGTCGCATCCAACACCAAGACGTTCACGGCCGTGCTGATCATGCAGTTGCGCGACGAGGGCAAGCTGTCATTGGACGACACCCTGGACCAGCTGGTGCCGGGCACCACGCACACGCAGGTGACGGTCCGCGAGATGCTCGCACACATCAGCGGCATGCAGCGCGAGCCGGTCGGCGACGTGTGGGACACCCTGGAGTTCCCCGACCGCGAGGGGCTGATCAGCGGGTGGAACGAGGCCGAGCGGGTGCTGCGCCCGCACAACCGCTGGCACTACTCGAATCTCTGCTACGCGCTGCTCGGTCAGGTCGTGGCGCGGCTGGACGGCGGCAGCTGGGAGGCCTCCCTGCAGCGGCGGCTGCTCGACCCCCTGGAGCTGCGGCGCACCACGCTGACCCTGACCGCGCCGCGCGTCGGGCTCTACTACGTGCCACCGTTCACGGACGTGCCGGTCGAGGAGCCCGTGCTGGCCAAGAACACCACCGACTCGGCGGGTGCGCTCGCCAGCACCCTCGCCGACATGGTGCGCTGGCACGGCTTCCTGCTCGACCCGGTCGAGGAGATCCTCTCCCCCGACACGGTCGAGGAGATGCGGCAGCCGCAGATCGCCGCCGACCCGGGGTGGAACACCGCGTGGGGGCTCGGTCTGGAGCTGGAGCGGCGCGACGGGCGCATCTGGTTCGGGCACACCGGCGGGATGCCCGGCGGCATCACCGGGTTCTTCTCCGAGCCGGAGTCCGGCACCACGGGCGCGGTGCTGATGAACAACTCGATCTCCAAGGACCCGGCGGGCACCGCGATCAAGTTCGGTGCGTATGTCGTCGAGCACGACCCGCAGCTGCCGGCGCCGTGGCAACCCGGCACCGTCGAGCCCGAAGAGCTGAAACCGCTTGTCGGGCAATGGTTCTCCGAGGGCGCCGAGTTCACCTTCGCGATCGCCGACGGCAAACTGACCGCGAAGCTCGCGGCCGCGCCGGCAACCGTTCCGCTGTCGGTGTTCGAGCCCGAGGGAGAGGACGTCTATCGGACGGTCAGCGGCCGCGAGCGCGGCGAGCGTCTCGTCATACACCGTCGGGACGACGGCTCGGTGCGCCAGTTCAACTGGGCCACTTACCGATTCACCCGCGAACCGCTCGGCTTCGGCCAGCCCACCCCCTGAGCGCAGACGCGAAGGGCCGCCGCGGAGAACTCCGCGGCGGCCCTTCGTCGTACGCCCTGTTACTTGGTCCAGCGGATGTTGTGGTCGTAGTCGTTGTAGACGACGTTGGAGACCTTCGCACCGGGGATCTGGTAGATGTAGCAGCTGCTGCCCGTCTCACCGGCCGCCAGCTTCTTCGAGTCGCTCTCGCACGCGTCGGTGTCACCGTAGACACGCTTGGCGTTCTTGACCGAGGCGCCGATCTCCGGGTGGAAGAACAAGCCGTTGATCGAGTTGGTGCCGAAGTAGCTCGACTTGACCTTGATCGGGGTGACGTCGAACTTCAGGTAGTAGACGGTGCCGTTCGCCTTCTTCAGCCGGGCCTCGTTGTAGTCGCTCGCGGGAGCGACCTCCAGCGAGGTCGGCGTGAGCCGGTAGACGTCGTCATCGTCCTTGATGACGGCGGGTTCGCCGAGCTTGAACGTGCCGTCCGGGTCGCTCACCTCGGTCGGTCCGGTCGCCGGCTTGGTCGCCTCGGACGTCGAGGTCTCGCTCGCCTCCGACGTCGTGGTCTCGCTCGGCTCGGTCGTCGTGGTGGACGTCTCCGGTGCGCTCGACTCGGTGGTCGTGCTGGTCTTCGGTGCCGCCGACGACGTCGTCGTGGTCTGGCCGGCCGGCGTGGTCACACTCGCGCTCTCGCCACTGTTGCACGCTGCCAGGCTCAAGGCCCCGGCGACGGCGACAGCACCGATCACGGTGCGCCGAAAAGTATTGCTGGACATAGCTTCCCTCCGTTGTGTCCTGCGGGGCGATCGAGCTTGTGACGGTGCTCGTCGCCCTGCGGTTCCCCGCGAATTGCCGACGTCCCGGGCCGGCCGGTCTCCCCCGACGGACCCTCTCCTCAGTCCGTCGCCGCCTTCTTGGCAGCGGTCTTCTTCGCGGTGGTCTTCTTGGTCGTCTTCTTGGTCGTCTTCTTGGCTGCCCGCTTGCGGGTCGTCGGACCCTTGGCACGCTTCTCGGCGAGCAGCTCGAAGCCGCGCTCCGGCGTGATCGCCGCCGGGTCGTCGCCACGGCGCAGCGTGGCGTTGGTCTCACCGTCGGTCACGTACGGCCCGAAACGGCCGTCCTTGACCACCACGGGCTTGTCCGACACCGGGTCCTTGCCCAGCTCCTTCAGCGGCGGCTGCGCCGCCCGGCCACGCCGCTTCGGTTCGGCGTAGATGGCCAGGGCCTGCTCGAGCGTGATGTCGAAGAGCTGCTGCTCGGTGGCGAGCGACCGCGAGTCGGCGCCCTTCTTCAGGTAAGGACCGTACCGGCCGTTCTGGGCGGTGATCTCCACCTGCTTGGCGTCGTCGCCCTCGCCCTCGGTCACGGTGCCGACCACCCGGGGCAGGCTGAGCAGTTTGAGCGCGGTGCCCAGGTCGATCGTCGCCAGGTCCATGTCCTTGAACAGGCTGGCCGTCCGCGGCTTCGGCCCCGCCGCCTTCTTGGTGCGCTTGGGTTTCGCACCGTCCGCGGGTGCGGGCGGTTCCGGCGGGGCCGGCAGCACCTCGGTGACGTACGGCCCGTAGCGCCCCGCGCGGGCGACGATGTCGTGTCCGGTCTGCGGGTCCTGCCCGAGGACCCGGCCGTCGTCGTCCGCGGCCGCGAGCAGCTCGCGGGCCCGCTCCGGGGTCATCTCGTCGGGGGCGATGTCGTCGTTGATGGTGGCACGACGGGCCTTCGGCGCCTCCGCGCCTTCGGCGGTCACCTCTCCCGTTGACGGGTCAACCCCCTCGGGGACGACCTCCTCGACATACGGCCCGTAACGGCCCACGCGCACCACGACACCGTCGCCGATCTCGATCGTGGAGATCGCCCGCGCGTCGATGTCCGGCAGGTGCTCGACCATCTCCTGCAGACCCTCGGTGCCGTCCGGGCCGGCGGCGGGCAGGCCAGGGGCGCGATCGTTGCCGTCGCCGAAGTAGAACCGGGTCAGCCACTCGACCCGGCCGATGTCGCCGTTGGCGATGCGGTCCAGGCCCTCCTCCATGGACGCGGTGAAGTCGTAGTCGACCAGCGACGGGAAGTGCTCCTCGAGCAACCGGATCACCGCGAACGCCGTCCAGGTCGGGATCAGGGCGGTGCCACGCTTGCCGACGTAACCGCGGTCCTGGATGGTGCCGACGATCGAGGCGTAGGTCGACGGGCGTCCGATGCCCATCTCCTCCATCGCCTTGACGAGCGTGGCCTCGGTGTAGCGCGGCGGCGGGCTGGTCTGGTGCCCCTCGGCCTCGGCGCGCAGCACGTCGACGGCCACACCCTCGGACAGTTTGGGCAGCCGGCGCTCGGTGTCGTCGCTCGCGTTGCGCTCGACGTCACGGCCCTCCTCGTATGCCGCGAGGAACCCGCGGAACGTGATGACCGTGCCGGACGCGGTGAACTCCGAACGCTGCGCAACACCCGAATCCTCGATCGGGACAGCGAGTTTCACGGTGGCAGTGCTGCCGCGAGCGTCCGCCATCTGGGAGGCGACAGTGCGCTTCCAGATGAGCTCGTAGAGCGCGAACTCCTCGCCGCGCAGCTCGCCGGCCACCTGCGCCGGTGTGCGGAACGTGTCGCCGGCGGGCCGGATCGCCTCGTGCGCCTCCTGGGCGTTCTTGACCTTCGCCTGGTAGCGCCGCGGCTGGTCGGGCACGTAGTCCGCGCCGTACAGGTCGCGCGCCTGGCTGCGAGCCGCGCGAATCGCGGACTCCGACAACGTGATCGAGTCGGTCCGCATGTAGGTGATGTAGCCGTTCTCGTACAGCCGCTGGGCGACGCTCATCGCGGCCTTGCTGCTCATCCGCAGCTTGCGACCGGCCTCCTGCTGCAGGGTGCTGGTCGTGAACGGTGCGCTCGGACGCCGGGTGTAGGGCTTCTCCTGGACCGAGCTGACCGCTGCGACCGCGGCGGCCACCGACTCGGCGATCGCGTTGGCCTGTGCGGCATTGAGGTGGAAGACCTTGTCGCTCTTGAGGTTTCCGCGGTCGTCGAAGTCACGGCCGGTGGCGACGCGGGTGCCGTCCAGTGCGGTCAGCTTCGCGGTGAACGCCTGGCTGCCGCTGCCACCCGGCGCGAAGTCACCCTCGACAACCCAGTAGGAGGCGGTGCGGAACGCCATACGCTCCCGCTCACGCTCCACCACCATGCGTGTGGTGACGGACTGCACACGACCGGCGGACAGGCCGCGGCGGATCTTGCGCCAGAGCACCGGGCTGACCTCGTAGCCGTAGAGCCGGTCGAGCACGCGCCGGGTCTCCTGCGCGTCGACCAGCCGGTCGTCGAGGTCACGGGTGTTGTTGGCGGCACGCTGGATCGCGTCCTTGGTGATCTCGTGGAAGACCATCCGCTTGACCGGCACCTTGGGCTTGAGCACCTCGAGCAGGTGCCAGGCGATGGCCTCACCCTCGCGGTCCTCATCGGTGGCCAGGTAGAGCTCGTCGCTGTCCTTCAGCAGGCGCTTGAGCTCGGCGACCTTCTTCTTCTTGGCGGCCGCGACGACGTAATAGGGCTCGAAGCCGTCGTCGATGTTGACGGCGAACTTCCCGTAGGGGCCCTTCTTCATCTCGGGCGGCAACTCCGACGGGTTCGGCAGGTCACGGATGTGCCCGACACTCGCGTCGACGATGTACTCGTCCCCCAGATAACCGCCGATCTTCTTCGCCTTCGCGGGCGACTCGACGATGACAAGCTTGCGCGCCACTCTCGTTCTTCTCACTCTCCGTCCGACGTGCAGTGGATTCGTCACTGCTTCGACGTGCGAACGGGTCGCAGTCTATGCACGACCCCGGGCATCGCCGCAGTCCGGGCCGGTCCGTGGGCACCGGTGTGACCCGTGCCACTCGGTCGTGAAGGGCGCCATTGGGGAATTAGTTGAAAGTTAAACTTGTTGCTGCCATCATGAACACCATGACCACCGAACGCCAGCCCGTCCTCTTCCTCAGCCACGGCGCACCGCCGCTCGCGGATGACGCCCGGTGGACCGCAGAACTCGGCACCTGGGGCAAGGACCTGCCCCGTCCCAAGCGCATCCTGATGGTCTCGGCGCACTGGGAGTCCGCCCCGATCGCGGTCAGTTCGACCACGGGCGCGCCGCTGGTCTACGACTTCTGGGGCTTCCCGCAGAAGTACTACGAGACGCGGTATGACGCGCCGGTCGCGCCGGAGCTGGCCGACGACGTCGCCAAGCTGATCGCCACCCCCGGGCAGTCACTGGTGCGGGACGAGAGCCGAGGCCTGGACCACGGCGCCTACGTGCCGCTGGTGGAGATGTTCCCCGAGGCGGACATCCCGGTGCTGCAGCTGTCCATGCCGACGCTCGACCCGCAGCAGCTCTACGAACTCGGCAAGAAGCTCGCCCCGCTGCGCGACGACGGCACGCTCATCGTCGGGTCCGGCTTCACGACCCACAACCTCAGCTGCATGCAGCCGAGCGCCGACGCGGCACCGGCCGCGTTCATGTCCGAGTTCGACCACTGGGCGGCCGAGGCGATGGCCAAGGGCGACCTGGACGCCCTGATGGACTTCGGTCACACGGCACCGGCCGCGCAGCTGGCGCACCCGCGCACCGAGCACTGGGCACCGCTGTATGTCGCCCTCGGCGCGGCCGCGTCCGACGGGTCCGCCTCGCACACCGTCATCGACGGGTTCTGGCACGGGCTGTCCAAGCGTTCCTGGCAATTACTGTAGGTCGACTCCTCGCAGTTCGGTCCCGACTCCTGCTCGCAAGCTCGCAGCGCGTCGGACCCGAACTGGTCGTCGTCTCCCGTTTGACACCCCGGTCGCTGCCTGATCAGCCGGTGATGTGCGGCATGACCTCCGACGCGATCAGGTCCAAGTGGTCCAGGTCGTGCAGGTCGAGCACCTGCAGGTAGACCCGCTCGGCGCCCGCCGCCGCGAGCGCCGCGAGCCGGTCGACGGCCTCTGCGGGCGTGCCGGCCACGCCGTTCGCCCGCAGCTCCGCCTTGGCCCTGCCGATCGCCGCGGCGCGCCGGTCCAACTCGGCCTCGTCGCCACCCACACAGACGACCTGCGCTGCCGAACAGATCAGTGAATCCGGTGTCCGGCCGGCCTTCTCGGCCGCCTCACGCACGCGGCCGATCTGCGCTCGCGTGCCCTCGATCGGCGAGAACGCGACGTTGAACTCGTCCGCGAAGCGGGCGGCGAGAGCCGGCGTGCGCTTCTTGCCGTGGCCGCCGATCACCACGGGGACACCGCCACGAAAGCCCTGCTGCTGCACCGGTTTCGGCAGCGCCGGGCTGTCCTGCAGTTGGTAGTGGGAGCCGTCGAACGAGTAGGTGCCGGTCGCGGACCACAGGTCGGTGATGATCTCCAGCTGCTCCTCGAGTCGGTCGAAACGCTCCCCCGTCGACGGGAACGGTATGCCGTATGCCGCGTGCTCGCGCTCGAACCAGCCTGCGCCCAGGCCGAGTTCGACGCGCCCACCGGACATGGCGTCGACGTTGGCCACCTCGATCGCGAGCACGCCCGGCAGCCGGAAGGTTGCGCTCGTCACCAGCGTGCCGAGCCGGATCGACGACGTCTCCCGCGCGATGCCGGCGAGCGTGATCCACGCATCGCTGGGTCCCGGAAGCCCTGATCCGTCACCCATCGCGAGGTAGTGGTCGGACCGGAAGAACGCGCCGAAGCCAAGGCTCTCAGCGCGTTTCGCGACAGCGACGAGGTCGTCGTACGAGGCGCCCTGCTGGGGCTCGGTGAAGATGCGCAACTCCATGTTCCCGAGCCTACGGGTGCTCACCCGTCGACGAGGAGGAGGCCGTCGGCGACCATCTCGTGTATGACGGGCAACGCTTCTCGCACCAGCACGTCGGCCGCGACGTCGAGCAGGGAGGCGATCGCCTCGAGCGCCTGACCGGTCGACAGCTCGCCGTCACAGACCGATGTGAACGCTGCCATCGCGGTGTCGACCTGGAACGCCCGCCGCAGGCCACCGCCCTGCCGGATCACGATCACCGACGGGTCCTCGGCGCCCGGCCGTCCGTGTCGCTCCTCGGTCACGTCGGGCGCGAGCGTCAGGTGGGCGCCCAGCAGACCCTGCTCACCTGCTTCGGCGAGCCAGGTCCGCGCCCGCAGACCCGCGTCGATCGTCGGGCCCATCGGCGACTGCACCGGTCCGGTCACCTCGACCAGGTCCAGCCAGGGACGCCGTCGCGCGGTCGGCAATTGCACGGTGATCACGCCGAAGCCGATCTCGGCCACACTGCGCTCGCTGAAGTCACGCAACCAGGCGGCATACATCTGCTCGAAACCGGTTGCGCCGGAACGCAACCCACCGTCGCCCGACCACAGCTCGGCGTACTCGGCGGGATCCTGCGTGTCCCGCTGCACCACCCAGGCGCCCAGGCCGGTGCGCTCGAACCAGCCGCCGACCACGTCCTTCCAGTCCGATCCCTCCGGCACCTCCCAGTTGGCCAGCAACTGGGCAACACCGCCCGGCTGCAGGTGGCGTGACAGTTCGCGGATCAGGGTGCGCACCACGCCGTCGCCGACCCGCCCGCCGTCACGGTATTCGTAGGTCGGGACACCGTCGACACGTGGCGTGATCACGAACGGCGGGTTGCTCACGACCAGCTCGAATCGTTCCCCGGCAACGGGTTTGAACAGATCTCCACGTCGCAGGTCCCAGTCCGCACCGTTCAGGCGGGCGTTCCACGCGGCGATGTCGAGCGCACGCTGCGACGTGTCGGTCGCGACGATCCGGTCGGCATGGGCGGTGAGGTGCAGTGACTGGACCCCGCAACCGGTGCCCAGGTCGAGCGCCCGCTGCACCTTCCGGCGTGGGGTCCACGATGCGAGCGTCGTCGACGCCCCGCCGATGCCGAGCACGTGGTCCACCGGCAACGGCTCACCGGTCATCACCTCGGACAGGTCGGAGGCGACCCACCACTGGTGGTCGTCGTCGCCGTACGGCCGCAGATCGTATGCCGCCCGCGCCCGCGACCCCTCGACCCGGACCAGTCCCGCGGCGACCAGCCGCGCGGTGTCCCACCCTGCGAGCGCTCGGTCCAGCTGCCGGACGCCGACCGGCAGACCGAGGGCGAAGAGCCGGATGAGTGTCGCCACCGGCGAGTCGTCGCCCCGGGTGACCAGGTCCGCGGGGAGGCGCTGCTCGCGGTGCAGCGCCGCGGAGGCGAGTGGCCCGAGGCAGTCCGCGACCCCGTCAAGGGTGAAGTGGGCTGCGATCAGCGTGCGCCGGAGAGCGGCAGGGTCGTCGCCGAGCGGCGCGGGGTGCGGCATACCGACATCTTCACGCACCGACCCGGCCCACTTCAGCGACAGGCCCAGAAAACACCGACCGGCTCAGTTACCGGGCCCTCCCGGACCACGCGTAGCTGAGCCCCTGGGCGTTATGTGGGCCTTTCGGCAAGAAGGCTGGTGGCCGTCGGAGGTCCTGCTAATCCCGCTAATCCTGCTAATCCCGCTATTCCCCCTCGGCCGCCGCGTTGTCGGCGGCGACCGCCTCCGCGACCGTCGGATAGATGTGGAAGACGCGGTCCAGTCCGGTGATCCGGAAGTTCCGCAGCAGCCGTTCGGAGGGTATGACGAGCGCGAGATCCCCGCCGTCCAGGCGCAGCTGTTTCAACCGGGCGACCAGCACACCGAGGCCGGTGGAGTCCATGAACGGCACATCGGTCAGGTCCACGAGCACCTTCTCCGAGGTGTCGGTGATGAGACGCAGCAGCGCATCGCGCAACCGGCCGGCGGCCGAGACGTCCACGTCACCGACCAGGCGGATGACGGTGAAGTCGCCCTCGTCACTGCCGGTGATGTCCAGATCGGTCACAGAGGGTGCCTTTCGAAGTCGTACGTCGGTTGCCGCGGGCAAGTCTTTCACCGATCGGGGCGGGTGGTCGCAGCGCCTGTCCGGGATCGGACCTAACGTGGGATGCGCCATGACCAACATCGCGCCTGCGCCCGGCACTTCGCAAGTCCCGCCGGAACGCCCGCCTGCCGTCGAGCAGCAACCGGCTGACTTCGACGCGCGGGCCGCGCTCGCCGCACTCGACGGGGTCGGCACCGGACAACTGCTGCACGTCCACGAGATCCCGGCCCGGCCCGCCCAGGAAGCCGGTTGGCCAGGCTGGGTCAACCCCCAGGTGGCCGCCGCGGTCAACGGCACGGGCATCGACCGGCTGTGGTCCCATCAACGCCGGGCAGCCGACCTTGCCTGGTCCGGCGAGCACGTGGTGTTGTCGACCGGCACGGCATCGGGGAAGAGTTTGGGTTACCTGCTGCCGATGCTGTCCGCCGTGGCCGACGGCACCGCCGCACCCACCGGTCGCGGCGCGACCGCGATCTACCTTGCGCCGACCAAGGCCCTGGCCGCCGACCAGGAAGCGCGCATCCGCGGTTTCGCCATACCCGGTGTACGCGCGGCAACGCTCGACGGCGACACGCCTCTCGACGAGCGCCGCTGGATCCGTGACCACGCGGCGTTGGTGCTCACCAACCCTGACCTGCTGCACCACACCCTGCTGCCGGGGCACGAGCGCTGGGCGTCGTTCCTGCGCGCTCTGAAGTATGTCGTCATCGACGAATGCCATGTCTACAAGGGTGTTTTCGGCTCACACGTGGCCGGTGTCATTCGCCGGTTGAGACGCCTGGCGGCGCGCTACCGCGCCGAGCCGACCTTCGTGCTCGCCTCGGCCACCGTCGCCACCCCCGGCCTGCACGCGAGCGAGCTGATCGGCCTGCCCGTGCGGGAGGTGACCGTCGACGGCTCACCGCGCGCCCCCATGGTTGTGGGGCTCTGGCAGCCGGGCGGGAAGCCGGGCAGCGGGCACGAGACCGCCCGGCGCAGCGCCGTGGCCGAGTCGGCGGATCTCATGGCCGGCCTCATCGGCCGGGGCGTGCAGACGCTGACCTTCGCGCGTTCACGAGTCGGTGTCGAGGTCGTGGCCGAGATGGTGCGCGCCAGCGCCGGCGACCACGTGGCCGCCTACCGCGGCGGCTACCTTCCCGAGGAACGCCGCGCACTCGAGAACGACCTGCGCACAGGCAAACTGCGCGGGCTCGCGGCCACGTCAGCGCTGGAGCTGGGCATCGACGTCAGTGGGCTCGACGCGGTCCTGCTCGCCGGTTGGCCGGGGACACTGGCCTCCCTGTGGCAGCGGGCCGGTCGCGCGGGCCGCAGTCGCCGGACCTCGCTCGTGGTGCTGGTCGCCGACGACGACCCGCTCGACTCGTTCCTGGTGCACCACCCGGACGCGGTCTTCGAGCGACCCGTGGAGGCCGCCACGCTCGACCCGGGCAATCCGTTCGTGCTCGCGCCCCACGTGGCCGCCGCGGCCCACGAACTCCCGGTCACGACGGCCGACACCGAGCTGTTCGGACCGTCACTGCCGGGGATCCTCGACTCCTTGGTCTCCGGCGGCGTCCTGCGCAAGCGCCCCCGGGGCTGGTTCTGGGCCCGTGACGACCGCCCGGCCGACCACTTCTCGCTGCGCGGTGGCGGCGAGGACGACGTGCGCATCGTCGAGACGCGCACCGCCCGGGTGCTCGGCACCGTCGACGCCGCCCGGGCACACGCCGCCGTGCACACCGGCGCGGTCTACCTGCATCAGGGACAGTCGTACGTGGTCACCGAGCTCGACCTGGAGGCGACGACCGCCCAGGTGGTCGTCGGTGATCCGGGCTGGTCGACCGTCGCGCAGTCGGTGTCGGCGTTCGACATAAAACACAGCGAGCGTGAAACCCGCTGGGGTGATGCCGTTCTGCACTTCGGCACGATCAAGGTCCGCACGCGGGTGACGTCGTTCCAGCGGCTGCTGCCGTCGGGTGAGGTCATCGGCATCCACCAGCTGGATCTGCCCGAGCGCGAACTAGTGACCCGCGGCGTCTGGTGGACCATCGACGAGGACGAACTGCTCGCTGCCGGGCTCGCGCCGGGAGAGCTGCCCGGCGCACTGCACGCCGCCGAGCACGCGTCGATCGCGATGCTGCCGCTGGTCGCGCAGTCGGACCGCTGGGACGTCGGCGGCGTCTCGACCGCACTGCACCCGGACACCGGGCTACCGACGGTCGTCGTCTACGACGGTTACCCGGGTGGTGCCGGGTTCGCCGAGCGTGCGTATGGCGAGGCCGCCACCTGGTTGATGGCGACGCGCGCCGCGATCGCCGGTTGTCCGTGCTCGGACGGCTGCCCCGCCTGCGTCCAATCGCCGAAATGCGGCAACGGCAACAACCCGCTGGACAAGCGCGGAGCCGTCGTGGTCCTCGACCGCCTGCTGCGCGACCACCACACCGGTTGACGCCGAAAATCGTTTGCCCCGAACCACCCGCCACGGCAAGGTCTCCTGTCGTGATGGATGACGCGAGCCTGTTGGCTGCCTACGACGAGCAGTTGCGCTCCGTCGCCGAGATGCGCTCGACCCTCGAGTACGAGCAGCACGGTCCGCTCTTCTGGGGGAAACACCGCGGCGGGCGCGGCTTCGTCAGCTACCGTTCCCTCGGCTCTGCGACGGACGCGGCATTGGAGCGGCTGATCGTCGACACGGTCGCGCACTACTCCGCCGACCCGGACATCACCCAGTTCGAGTGGAAGACCCGTGGGCACGACGGTGTACCGAACCTGCACACCCTGCTGCTCCAGCACGGTTTCGTCGCCGAAGAACCCGAGTCGGTGATGATCGGCGAAGCCCAGGCATTGGCAACGGATGTTCCTCTGCCGGATGGGGTTTCAGTTCGCCGAGTCACGGAGCGCGGCGACATCGAGGCGATGACCCGGATGCAGGCCTCTGTGTTCGGCGACCCGGAGACCGCGACCGAACGGGTGGAGGAGACGATGCGACGGCTCGCGGAGCCGGACGCCGCCGGTCTCGAGTTGTGGGTGGCCGAGGCGGACGGGCAGGTCGTCAGCGCCGGCCGGATCGATCCTGTTCCGGACACCGAGTTCGCCGGCATCTGGGGTGGCGCGACGCTGCCCGAGTGGCGCGGCCGCGGCATCTACCGAGCGCTCACCGCAAAGCGTGCCCAGGCGGCCCTGCGTGCCGGCAAGCGGCTGATCAATTCCGATTCCACCGAGTACTCCCGACCGATCCTCGAACGGTCCGGCTTCCGACGGGTCACGACGACGACGCCATACACCTGGACGCGCTGAGTTCGCCTGTCATTCCCAGCAACCCGGCCCCACGCTCTGCCACCACCGGGCATCGGGGCTCTCCGCCTCCGGCGACATCAACTGCGGGTGATGGGTGATGCCGGCGACGTAGATGGCCGTCCACCGCAACTCGCTGTCACACAGATAGGGCCGCAGGTCGTCCTCCGTCCGCAGCGCCGAAATGTGCCCGAGCGCCATCAGGCACGCGCTGCGCAGGTCCCTGCGCCGGGTGTCCGCCAGCACTGAGCGCAACAGCTCCTCGTTGTCGGCGGTGACGGTGCGGCTCAGCACGTAGATCGCTGCGTCATGGGCGGCGGCCCCGAAATCATCTGAGGATGCGACGAATACGGCTGCTTCGGCCAACGCGGCAGCGTAGGGGCTCACCCACAGCAGACTGCCGGTGTGCATGCGTTGCCCGAACTGCTCACCGAGCAACACCACGCGCAACAAGGCCTCGAGCTGACCGTCCGGCCGGCCCGGCCAGGCAGCCTCGGTCGCGAATCGCAGATACACCGCCAGCTCGGCGTCCAGGTCACGGTCGTCCTGCGACGTGTCCGACCGGCGAGTGCGCGGCCGTATCCGGGCGATCTCCTCACGAACGGCCGCAGTCACGCTGCGCGGCATCCAACCGATCAACCGGTCGACGACTTCAACGGTGGTGTGCCCCGCGGTCGGCAGTCGCGCCGCACAGGCGGAGCAGATGCTCCTCATCTGTTCGGTCGTCAACCGCTGATCGAAGCCCGGCTGGCTGAGCGCGGCGCAGAATGCTCGGAACGTACTCTCCGGCACCGTTTGCAGCGGTTCGATCAACTGGTCCAGCAGCCTGGGGTTGCGTATGTCGCCGACCACCGCCCAGGCGTCATACGCCCCGGAAACCCCAGGGACTGCGGTGAGTTCGCGCACTGCTCTGAGCACCATGGGTGCGGTGTGGTCGTACGCTGCCACCGTCGACGCAGCCTCGAGCCGTACGAAGTAGCCGTTGTTCACGCCACGCATCAACTCGCTGAGGAGCCGCCGAACCCACCGGAACAACAACCGGGTGGGCACTCCGTCGCAGACGCCCGTGGCGACGGCGTGTGCCAACCGCAACCACTGCGCGCCGGTGATCGGCGCGCCGGCCTCCTCCGCATCGAAGATCTCGTCGACGATGGCCCCGGACCGCCCCTCCGGCACAGCCGACGGCTGCAGCCATCGCCGCCCCAGGTCGTCGTCGACAACGCGCGACAAGGACAGCAGGGGCGCCTGCAGCTCACCGTACGGCAGCTCGAGCAGCCGCTCGTAGCTGTGAATGGTGCGCAGCGGGACGTCCACCTTGCCGTGCTCGACCCGACTCACCTGGCTCTCGGACAGCCCGAGTGACTCCAGCACCGGAGCCAGCTCCTTGACCGGCACCAGGCCGAGATCCGACGACATCCGGCGCGACCACAGCAGCCAACCCGCGCACCGGCGCAGGTCCTCGATCAGGGTCCACTCACGGGGCGGCCGCCCCGGTCCGTGCGAAAGGTTCCCCGAGCGACCGGCAACAGGCCAAGTCACGAGGTCCATGATGTCGGCGGCCGGTGCACCGAAAAGACGGACTTGCGCTGCAAGACTTCTTGCGCAAGATACTTGGGAGTACAGCACCGGGCCCGCACGACGGGTGCAAAATTCGGTGATGGTCTGGGAGGTTGCAAAACGCAGGGGGCACGTCGGTCAGGGGCCCGTCGTCACCGGGCCATGGCACACGCTGCACGACATGAACGCCGTGGCGGGCTGGCTGCTGTGGTCACACCGGATGTCATCCGAATTCGGCGGTATGACGGGCCGGGCCTTCGCGGCCGCCGCCCGCGAGCGTGGGGTGCCGCTGTCCGAGACGGAGGTCTCACGGGCCGAGAACGGCGAAGGGGACGTCGCGATCGCCGCGATCGCGAAGTACGAGCGGGTGCTCGGCATGTCGGTGGGCGCGTTGAGCTCCCCGTTGCGTTCGGCCGCACGCCTGGCCGCGGGTGCGCCCGGATCCGACAAGTTGGCAGCCCTCCGCTCGGTACCGAAGTCCATGGAGGTCCGGCAGGAGGTCGTCAACGACGCGTATGTGCGCTGGTCCGCCGGAGAGCGGTTGATCGCGAGCGACTGGTTGCGGCTCATGGACGCCATCACCTACGACCGGCAGTCGTTGCTACCGGACGCCTTGGCAGCGGCATGGATCCGCGAACTCCTCGACGAAGGAATGCGCTCGGTCAACGCCGCGTACTTCCCTCGCATCGAGGCGCTGTCCACGGTCGCCGAGTACGACCGCTACGCGGTGCACCTGCTCGCAGCCGCCCGGGAGCTGACCGCGGCACCCGGTTCCTCGGGCGAGCTGGAAGCGTGGAGCGTCGTCGGTGACATCCGCAACCCGGCCGTGATCGACGTGCTGGTCCACCAGTTGCGATCGGTGCCGGACGACAAGATCCTGGAATTCGCCGTGGCGCTGGTCATGCCGATCCAACGAGACGATCTGAGCCACGAACAGGCGCAGCTGATCGCCGCGGAGTTGACACGGCGTCTCGATCACTGGTCGCTCGGCTCGTACGAGCCCGTCGCGACGCTGGCAGCGGAACTGCCGTTCGGGCTGGGTGGGCCGATCCTGCGGCGCATCGACCAGGTGCACCCGATGTCCCGACTGACCGGGCCACGGGTCGACCGCGACGTGAGTGGCGAGATCGCGACATACACCCGCGCGGCGCTGGCCAACTCCTGGCCGGACCATCCGAGCGGAAGCGTGCTGCCGGAACTGCTCCGGCTCATCCTCAGCAGCGAGCACTTCGGGCTGCGCCACCACGCGGCGAACCTCATCTACTGCAGTCCGTTCGCCGCCGCGATCTGTGACGCGGCGGCTGACCTCGCCATGCTCGGCGACACCCCGCCGGCCCGGCAACTCGCCACCTACCTGGTGTCACGCCTGGCGACCCGGGAGAACGCCGAGCGGCTCCGCCTGCTGTTGAAGCAGGGCGACCGGAAAGGCCTGATCGTCAACACCCTCACGGGTATGGCGCACGCCGGCATCCTGACCGAGCAGGACGACTTCACACCGTTCATCGAGGACAAGGACTTCCGGTACATCGGCATCTACGCAACAGGAATTACCGACCACCCCGACCTCTACCGCGAGATCGCCGACGGAGACGCAGCAACGTGGTGGCGGTCCAAGCACGGCGGCGTGTGGGCGTAGGTCTCACTCTGCGAGCACCGTTCCCCGAGAGCGTGTCTGACGGCAGTCGCCGGTTTAGGCTGCGAGCGTGCCCGACAAACGGGTGATCGAGACGGGACCGACCGAGTCGGTCAGCGTGGACATCCTTGGCCAGGAAGGCTTTTGACGCGACCGGCCCCCGTCGTGAAAGGAACTGGCATGAGCGAACGAGATGTAGTCGTACTGTCCGCCGTACGGTCACCGATCGGCAGCTTCGGCGGAAGCCTCGCCGATCTGGAACCGGCCGACCTGGCCGGGACGGTGATGAAGGAGGCCGTCGATCGCTCGGGGATCGACCCGAACGTCATCAACTACGTGACGGTGGGCAATGTGATCCCCACCGAGTCGCGGTATCCCTACGTCGCGCGGGTCGCCGCGATCCAGGCCGGTCTGCCGATGGACTCGGTGGCGATGGCCGTCAACCGGCTGTGTTCCTCGGGCCTGCAGGGCGTGGTGACCACCGCGCAGAACATCCTGTTGGACGACGCCGACTTCGGCGTCGGTGGCGGCGTCGAGGTGATGTCGCGCGGCGCCTACCTGTCACCGGCCATGCGCAACGGCGCCCGGATGGGCGACACCAAGGTGATCGACGGCATGGTGGCCGCGCTGACCGACCCGTTCGGTGTGGGTCACATGGGCATCACCGCCGAGAACCTCGCCGCGAAGTGGGACATCACCCGCGAGCAGCAGGACGAGTTGGCTGCCGAGTCGCACCGGCGCGCCTCGATCGCGATCGAGGAGGGCCGCTTCAAGACCCAGATCCTGCCGATCGTCAAGCAGACCCGCAAGGGTGAGGTCGTCTTCGAGACCGACGAGCACGTCCGCCCGGGCACCACCGTCGAGAAGCTGGCCGGGATGCGGCCGGCCTTCAAGAAGGACGGCACGGTGACCGCCGGCAACGCGTCGGGCATCAACGACGGCGCGGCGTTCCTCGTGCTCGGCGAGGCGTCCGCGGCCGAAGCTGCCGGCGCCAAGCCGATGGCCCGGCTGGCCTCGTATGCCGTCGCCGGCGTGCCGAACGACGTGATGGGTGAGGGCCCGATCCCCGCCACGAAGAAGGCGCTCGCCAAGGGCGGCTTCACGCTGGACCAGATGGACGTCATCGAGTCGAACGAGGCGTTCGCGGCACAGGCGATCGCGGTGTCCCGCGGCCTGGGGTTGGACATGGACAAGACCAACCCCAATGGCGGCGCGATCGCGCTCGGCCACCCGATCGGCTGCTCCGGCGCGTTCCTCGCCGTCAAGGCGCTCTATGAACTGGAGCGCATCGACGGCAAGTACGCACTGGTCACCATGTGCATCGGCGGCGGACAGGGCATCGCAGCGGTCTTCGAACGGCTGTAAGAGCCGACCACCGGTTACGGACTGGGTCCGGCGCGTGCGCCGGCACGCGCCGGGCCCAGTCCCGGCCAGCCCGGTGCGGTGGCGACCGTGACGGTGACCGCTGCACCGCCGACGACGCAGGCGAGCACCGTGGACCCGTTGCGCGCGGCGACCGTGCCCGCTACCGCGCACGGGTCAGCGGCGCGGCCGTGCACCAGGGCATCGGCAGCGGCCAACGCGGCCAGGTCCGCCGCGGCACGCGCACGATGACTCGCCGACACGGCGGACACCAGCGCCATCGCAGCGCCGAGAAGCAACGCCAGCACACCGATCGCCGACACCACGAGCACGGTGCCCGATCCGCGCTCACGCTCACCAGCACTCATGGCGCCGGATCCGCATCCTCGACCGGGGTGGTCGCGGAGGCCCGCAGCGGCTGCCCGCCCACGAGCCATCCGAAGGGGCCGGGCACCGGCGCGGACACGGTGACCGTCACCATCGCACCCCCAGCCGCCACCGAGACCGCGCTCCCCGACGGGCCCGC
This sequence comes from Flexivirga oryzae, assembly GCF_014190805.1. Taxonomy (NCBI): domain Bacteria; kingdom Bacillati; phylum Actinomycetota; class Actinomycetes; order Micrococcales; family Dermacoccaceae; genus Flexivirga; species Flexivirga oryzae. The sequence continues at coordinate 427,343 of NZ_JACHVQ010000002.1, forward strand.
CCGCGCACCGACCTCCTGCACCGCCTGCGCGCTGTCGCCGCGGGCGGCAGCCCGTGCCGCCGCCCGCGCCGCATCGACGCACCGCACCTGATCGATGCCGATCATCACGGCATTGACCGCCACCAGCAACACGAAGATCAGCGCCGGGATGGCGGCCGCGAGCTCCGCGGTGACCATCCCGCCGTCGGCGCGCTGCCGCCGCGACCACCGTCCCCGCGTCACCCGACGCTCAACGCCGCCTGGATGATGCCGGACAGGGCGGACTTCACCGCACCCGACTTCACCACGACCATCAGCACCGCGGCGAACGCGACCGCCGCCAGGGTGCCCACGGCATACTCCGCCGTGGTCATCCCGTGCTCCCGGCGCGCACTGGTCGCGTCGCCGAGTTGCATCAGGCGGTGCTGCAACCGGACACCGAGCCGGATCGTCCTTCGTGACATGTGATTTCTCCTTTGTGAGGTGGATCGCCCTCCCCGAGGGCGGTTTCCGTGCGCCGGGTTCGACGCATGGTCGGGAGGTCACGCCGCACCGGCCAGCAGGTCACCGGCGAGTGCGGCAACCACCGGAACGACGGTCAGCAGCGCGAACGCCGGCAGGAAGCACAGCCCGAGAGGTATGACGACCAGCACCGACAGGCGACCGGTGGCCTCCTCGATGCGGCGTTGCTCGGCACGGCGCAGGTCGGCGGCGGCACGGGTGAGCAGGCCGGCCGGTGGCACGCCCGCCATCCCCGCCAGTGCGACTGCCCGAGCGGCCGGGCGCCATACCTCCGGCAGCCCCTCCCACGCCTTGGCGTCCTCGACCCCCCAGCGCAGCGCCGCGACGACCCGGCGCAGGTGACCGGCGACGACGGGTCCGGATCGCTGCGCGACCTGCTCGACGGCGACCACGAGCGGGACGCCACTCCCGAGCGCGAGCGCCATCAGCTCGAGGGCACCGGCCACGCTCAGCACGTCCTCGGTCCGGCCGGCCGCGCCCGGACACGCGGGCACCGGCGCTGGTGCGGGCACCGCCGCGCGACCGGAGATCCCGCGGGTGGGCCACACCAGCGGCAGCACGGCGAACACGACCGCCGCCGCCAGCACTGTCACGACAGCGCCGCCGGTGCCGATGCCCGCCGGATCATCCGCCGGGTGAGGAGCCGCCCGGCCGTCACGAACAGCGCCCCGAGGATCAGCACGGCCATGCCGAGGCGACCGGAATACAGCTGCCAGGGCGGCACCCCGATCAGCGCCGCGATGGCCACTCCGAGGATCGGCAGGGCGGTCAGCAGCTGCATCGTTGCGCGTGGCCCGGCGGTCGCGGCCGCGATGCATCGCTGCAGGTCGACCTGCTCGCGCAGCATCGTGGTCGTCGCACGCAACGCATCACCGATCGGGCACCCGAGTTGCTCGGACAGCGCCCAGGCGCGGGCGATGTCGTCGAGGGCGGCGATGCGGTGCCGGGCGTAGAGCCGTGCCCACTGCGGCGCGAGTTCGTCGCCGTCACCAGCGCGTCGCCCCAGGTGCGCCAGGTCGCCGCCGAGCCCGGGCCGGGTCACCGAGGTGGCGGCCAGTGTCGCCGAGGTCGCCACGGCCGTCGCGGGGGTGACGCCCGCGGCGAGCGCCGGACCGATGCCCTCGAGCATGCCGGTGATCGCGTCCAGGTCGGCGCCGGGCCTGCTCCGCCGCGGGAGTGCAGCACGCCACCACCTCCTCCGTGGACGTGGTCCGACGGGGCCGCCGCGCACCGGCCAGGCGATGACTCCCGCGCACACGCAGACCGCGGCCAGCAGGATCATCAGCGGCCACCCGAGAGTTCGAGCAGCGACCGCAGCTGCGGCCAGCCCGCAGCCTCACGCAGCGCACCGTCGGTGCGACGCATCGCGGGTGCGACCCGCAACCGGTCGCCGTCCCAGCCGATGACGCCGATTTCGTCGACCAGGCGCGCGGCGCTCTCCCGGCGCAGGTGGACCACGACCTGCAGGGCCGACGCGAGTTGGGACCGCACCGCGTCGCCGGACATGTCCGCCAGCGCACCCAGCGCCTCGAAGCGGGCCAGTACGTCGCCGCTGGTGTTGGCGTGCACCGTCCCGCAGCCTCCCTCGTGGCCGGTGTTGAGCGCACTCAGCAGCTCACGCACCTCGGCGCCACGGACCTCCCCCACCACCAGCCGGTCCGGGCGCATCCGCAGCGACTGCCGCACCAGGGTGGACAGCGAGATCTCGCCGCTCCCTTCGACGTTGGGCGCCCGGCTCTCCAGCCGGACGACGTGCGGGTGGTCGACCTGCAACTCCCGGACGTCCTCGACGATCACGATCCGCTCGGCCGTGGCCACCTCGGCGAGCATGGACGCCAGCAGGGTGGTCTTCCCGGAGCCGGTGCCGCCGCTGACCGCGAACGCCACGCGCGCAGCCACGATGCGACGGAGCACCGCGAGCCCCCGCGCATCACAGGTGCCGGTGTCGGCCAGCTCCGCCAACCGTGGCGGACACCGCCGCGGCACCCGCAGACTGATGTGCGCCGCACCCTCGACCAGCGGCGGCAGCACGGCGTGCAGCCGCACCCCGCCGGGAAGCAACCCGTCGACGTAGGGGACGGTCTCGTCCAACCGCCGGCCGGCGAGGGTGGCCAGCCGCACCGCGAGCCTGCGCACGGCCGCCGCGTCCCCGACCTCGACGTCGGCCCGCTCCAGACCCCGCCCGCGGTCCACCCAGACACCTGTCGACCCGTTGACGAGCACATCGGTCACCCCCGGTATGGCGAGCAACGGATCGAGTGGGCCGGCGCCGAACACCTCCGACCGCAGCCGGCCGGCCAGGGTCCGGACACTGCGCTGCCCGAGGACCGCCGCGTCCACAGCCGCCAGCACGTCCACCCGCTCCGGTGTCGGCGACCGCCCTTCGCGGATCTCCTCCCAGAGCGCATCGCCCACCGCGACGTCTCCCGTGCCGGACCCGCGCGCATCCGAGTGCGCGGCGCTCATGCGGCGGCCCTCCTCGACACGAGCAACTCGCGCAGCAGGCGGTCGCACGCACCGGCATACGACGAACGGCCCCGGGACCCGGCCGGTAGGCCGCGCTCGCAGTCCCCGGACAGGTGCCGGTCCTCGGGCAGGCAACCCGCGCACTCCAGCCCGAGGGCCTGCGCGGCGTCGACCGCCTGCTGTTCGCGCATGCCGCGCACCAGCAACAGCGCGGGCCGGCCGAGTCGTTGCGCGGTGGCGCCAGCGGCCGCCAGTCCGCACGGGGACCCGCGCGAGACCAGCAGCACCTCGTCGTACTCCGCTGTTCGTGCCGTCCGCAGGTCGCGACCCAGGTCGACCAGGACCAGCTCGCTGACCTGACGCAGCGCCGACATCGCGTGCTCCAGCAGGTCGGCGGGCAGGTCACACCACTGCCGGCCGAAGGAGAGGACCTTCGGCCCGCCGGACCGCGCCGGTAATCGCTGCGTGAGCCGCTCCCCGTCCAGCGGCCCGTCCGAGCCCAGCAGGTCCTCCCAGCGCACCCCGGGCTCGGTCTCCAGGCCGAAGGCCACGTCGATGCCGCCACCGCACGGATCGGCGTCCACCACCGTCACTTCGCGGCCCGCAGCGGCCGCTCGCACGGCCAGGCCGACGAGTGCGGTCGTCGCCCCCGCGCCGGTGCCGCCGCCGAGCACCGCGATCGTCATCACGTCGTTCATGGACCGATCGTGGGTCGGGTGGAACCCGATCGGCAGTGCGGACGTCGCTAACTGTGGATGTCGGCCGACGCTTCACCGGGGTGTGGATGAGGGGACCGGAGGGCGCCGGCCGGCATCCGCACACCCGACCCCGTCGACGAGCGCGTCCGGTGCATAAGAAGGCCCCCGCCGGGGGGGTGGGCGGGGGCCTTCTGTGTGCACCGAATCCCCGGGGGGGGGTTAGGAACCCGATGCGGCGCTTCGACCTGGAAGGGAGCGCTTCGTCAACCAGTGTGAAACCGGTCAACTGCCCAATACAACGATCCGAGACGATCCCATAAGAAATCCTTACCTTTCCCAGAAGGACGGCGCACACCGTAAGGATTTCGTGAGAATTTCGTGGGGCGACAGCAGTGCGGACAAGGACGAGGACCCCGCCACACAAGGTGGCGGGGTCCTCAACCGCTTTCTACCTCCGGTTACCAGGCGTGCATCCTCAAGGTTTGTCGCCGCGGCGCAAGGCCCCGGACGAGCGGTCCATAACGTGGACTGTCTCCGCGTGGGTGCCGGTCTCGATAGCGGTGGTCGTCGGATTCCCATCCGTCGTTCGTGAGACCAGGTTTACTCCGATCCGTGCCGTCATACAAGACTTGAATCCGGTGCGTCGGAGGCGGACAATCCGCCCTTGGTTCAGCGGCCGGTGAGCCGCCCCGCGAGCACCGAATCGGCGATGTCGGTCGCCTCGACGGCCCCGGCGAGGATCGCCTCGGCGTAGTGCCGCAGCCACAGCGCGACCCCGTCCGGACGTCCGGTGGCGTATGCCGCGAGCGCTCCCTGGTAGGCGACTCCACCCTGCCGCGAGTAGCCCGCCTCACCCACGACGACACCGGTCGGGTCGACACCCAGCACCTGCAGCAGCAGCCGCTCCAATGCGCGTGCGACCAGGCCGTTTCCCTGCACGAACGGCCGCACCGAGGCGACCTCAGCGTGCGCGATCGCGGCGACCAGGACTCCCGGCTCGCCCTCCGCGGCGCCCAGCAGCTCGACGACTCCCCGCAGCCGCGCCCCGGCCTCCGAGGCCGGTGGGGCGACCCCCAGGTCCTTCAGCTCGGTCGAGGTCTCCCCGGCCAGCCGCGGCCGGCCGAGCTGATCGGGTGCCGCGGTGCCCGCGGCGGCCGCGATGTGCAGTCGTGCGAGTGCCTGCGCCGGCGCGGTCAGCACGACCGAGCGCAACTCCTCGGTCGCCGCCGTCACCTGTATGGCGCCACGCAGCACCCGCTCCCGCGGCCCGTCCTGCTCCAGCGCGAGCGCCCCACGCATGACGTCGCGCACCACCGGGACCGGGAACTCCGCGCCCTCCAGGAACGCGCTGGCCCGGGCGCCGCGCACGCGTGATTCGGCGGCCACTTCGGGGATCCGGCGGCGCAGCGCCTGGTGCCAGCGCAGCTGGGTGCAGGCGTCCCGCGCGGCGTCGACGGCGCCGGCGACTCCGGGCAGCGCCAGCAGTCGCGTCAACTCAGCAGCCATCGGGGCGGCCCTCCTCGGGCTTGGTCGGGAACGCTCCGAGGATAGGGCTGGGCCGCGGGGGCGGCTCAGGCGGCCGATCAGACAGCGGCAGCGGTCCCGGCGAGCTCGGCGAACCGGCCCAGGTAGACCGGCCAGCCATTGTCCCCGCCGAGTGCCGCAGGCATGCTTCCCGCTCCGGGGCCGTGCTGGTCGAGCCGGAAGTGCCGCAACGACACGAGCGTGCCGTCGCCGTCCGGGGTGAACCGCACCTCCACCTCGCTGGCGTTCTCGCGCGGCTGGATCTGCCAGTCCGGCCCGATCAGCCAGGCGAACCGCAGCAGGCCGGGTGGTTCGACGGCGAGCACCTCGCCCCAGACGCATTGCGTGCCGTCCTCCGCCTCGTCGAGGATCCGGCCGCCGGGCCGCACCTCCATGACGGTGCGCGCGACGGGGACCTCCATCAGGTTGTGGTCGCGCGGCTTGATCCGGTCGAACTGCTCGGTGAACATCCGGAACGCCTGCTCGACGGGCAACGGCACCGTCACGGTGCGCAGCACTTCGGGTGTGGTGGTCATGGCTGGTTTCCCTTCGTATCGCTCGGCTGCTCGCCGAAGTTGGCGAGCGTGCGTGCCCAGAAGGCGTCCAGCTGGTCACGCAGGGCCTCGACCGCAACGGGGTTGAGGCGGTACACCCGGCGGGTGCCGGCAGGTTGCTCGGCGACGAGACCCGCCTCCTTGAGCACCTTCAGGTGTTGGGAGACGGCGGGTCGGCTGATGGGCAGTTCGGCCGCGAGGTCGACCACCGCCCGCGGCTGCCGGGCGAGCGCCTCGACGATCGCCCGCCGGCTCGGGTCGGACAGCACGGCCCACGCGTCTTGGTAAGTTGTCACGAACCGTAAGTTCTCACTTACCATTCGTGATGTCAACCCCCTGCCGCGGACCATGCCTGTCGTCCCCCTCGGACATGACCTGCGCGTTGATCGGCATCCGCCACCGCCCCGTGGGGCCGTCCCCGGTCAACGCGTTGAGCAGCCGGGCGACGCGCCACGAGATGCCGATCGCCATACCCATCAGGAAGATGGCCAGCGGGATCTCCACCACGATCGCGGACGCCACCGACAGGTGCACGCTGTCGCGGTCGGCCGTGGTGACGTCGAACCACGCATCCGCCAGCAGCAGCACCCCCGCGGCGAACGAGGTCAGCACCACGAGCATCCGCTTGCGCCACGCGAAGAACGCCGTGAGCCCGAGCAGCACCATCAGCAGCACGTCGAAGCCCACCCAGGTCAGCCGCCAGGCGTGCGACTCGTAGTGCTCGGGGAGGCTGAGTGCGAGGTATGCCGTCCACGGCACCAGCAGTGCCGTCGCGACGGCGGTGACCGTGAGTGCGACCGCGCGGCCGCGGCGCGCCTTGCGCACAACCGGTGCGCGCACGGCGTCGACCACCTCGCCGTGTCGCAGCCGATGCACCAGGGCGAGCCGTTCGGCGAGGGTGAGTTCCTCGATCTCCCGATCGGTCAACGGCATGGCTCAAGTCAACCTCATCAGCCTGACAACCGCCGAGTCCTTTCGGACCAGCGCCCGGCCTACGCCCGCTCCAACCGGAACACCGGATGCGCCGCGACGATCGCCTCGAGCTCGGCGTCGGTCGACGTCGCGGTCACGCCCTCCGGGAAGAACTTCCCCACCTCCCAGGCCCACCGCTTCAGGTAGTGCCGCATCACCGGCACCGCGTCCGATCCGTGCACCTCGTGCACGGTGCATGCCGCCTCACGCCGTCCGCTGCGCACCGTGACCCGGGGGTTGTGGCGTGCGTTGCGCACCCATTGCGTCTGCCCGCGTGGCGCGACTAGGTAGAGCTGCCCCTCGACCTCCACCGGATTGACCGGAGTGCTGTGCGGCTGACCGGACTTGCGCCCGATGACGACGAGTTCCTTCGCCCCGAAGGCCCTGATGCCCATCCGGGACATCCCCTTCACCAGCGAATTCATCACCCGAGTGGACCGGTCGAGTTGAGTTGCCATGACTTTCACCTTCCGCAGGAATCCGAGAGCACCGCTCTCTGAAATAAGGAAACCATGTCATCTCGAATAAAACAAGAGCACTGCTCTCTCTTGTGTTCGATGCTCACTATTGCGAGCATGGTTCCCATGTCCCCCACCCCTCGCGAGCGCGCACGCATCGACACCATGGAGCGGATCCTGGAGTCCGGCCGCCGGCAACTGGCCGAGCAGGGCGCGGCCGCACTCTCGCTGCGCGCCGTCGCCCGGGACCTCGGCATGGTGTCCTCCGCGGTGTACCGCTACGTGCCGAGCCGGGACGACCTGCTGACGGCGCTGATCGTGGAGGGCTACCGGGACGTCGCGGTCGCGGCGGAGGCCGCTGCGGCCGGTCGCACCGCCCCCGGGCGCCGCTTCGTCGCGGTCTGCGAGGCGATCTACACCTGGGCCCGCGAGCACCCGCACCAGTACGCGCTGATCTACGGCTCACCGGTGCCCGGATACCACGCACCGCAGGAAACCATCACCGACGCCGCCCGCATACCCGCTGTCGCCATACAACTCATCGAAAATGCATGGACTGCAGGAGAACTCAGCGTTGACGCCCCCATGCCACCAGCAGGCCAGGCACTGCGCCGGCAGGCACGCGACCTGCGCACGACGCTCGGCACCGAACTGCCCGAGCCGGTGCTGCTGCGCTTCGCCGCCGCCTGGACCCAGATCTTCGGAGTGATCAGCTTCGACCTGTTCGGGCAACTCGTCGGCAGTTTCGAGCCCGGTGATGCCGTGTGCACGTTCACCTTCCGCACCGCCGCGCAGGCGATCGGCTTCACCGACTGACGCCCCAACCCGCGGTTGACGCCCGAGATCGCCGTTGACCCCCCTATTGCGCCGTCAGCGGCCATTTCGGCCGTCAACGGCCGAGCGCCGCGCCCGATCTCCCCTGTGGACAACCGTTTTGACCCCGTCCGGGCAGCGCATCATCGGACGATGCGCACCCCCGAGCGACCGTTGCACCCCGACGACCTCCTGCACACGCGTGACCTGTTGCGCCGCGGCGTCCTCCCGTCGGAGGAAGCGCGCCGCGGCAAGGCCACGCTGCGTCGAATCCGTCGAGGCTCCTACATCGAGCAGGCCCGCTGGTCGGAGCTGGACGCAGGGAACCGGTTCCGCGCGCTCGTGGTCTGCTCCTACGAATCCATGCGCACCTCGCCGCCACCCACGGCCTGCCTCTTCGCAGCAGCCGTCCTGTGGGGGCTGCCGATCCTCGGGCGGTGGCCGGATCGCGTTGACGTCGTGACGGATTCGGGTGCTTCAGGGGGGAGCAAGCTGATCCGCAGGCACCGGGTTGCAGTCGTGCCGGATCCGGTGGACCTGCGCGGCATCCCAGTCACCACGGTCGCGCGCACCGTCGTCGACCTGGCCCGCATCGGCGACCTGGCGGCCGGACTCGTGACGGCCGATGCGGCGCTGCACGAGCACAAGTGCACCTTGGCGGAGTTGGATGCCGAGGTCGCCGCCATACCGCCCGGCGCAGCCGGTCGACGGCGCGCTGCGCTCGCCATACATCTGGCCGACGGTCGCTCGGAGTCACCTGGGGAATCGCTCAGCAGGGCACGGATCTACGAGTTCGGCTTCACCCAACCCGACCTCCAGATGCCGCTGACCGACGGCGGCGGCTGTTTCGGATTCTCCGACTTCGGCTGGGTGAACAGGCGCGGCGAGTTCGACGGTGAGTTGAAGTATGCCGAGCCCGATGCCCTCTGGCGGGAGAAGCAGCGAGAGGACCGGGCACGGCGTGCCGGGCAGCCGTCGGAGCGATGGGTCTGGGACGACGCGCTCCGTGGCCATCCCTTGCGCACCGTCCTGCGCAACGCTGGCATCCCGCGATCGAGGGCGCCGTGGCGCCGCTGGGACCCGGAGCGGCAACCGATCCGGACCGATGCAGGCTTCCATTGACGGTCCAACCCGTCATTGACGCCCGAGACCGCCGTTGACCCCCCTATTGCGCCGTCAACGGCCATTTCGACCGTCAACGGCGGGCCGGTAGAGTAGTCGCCGGTGTGCCGGGAAGTCTGGTCGGCGTCGCAATTTGCAGACCCCGCACACGAAAGGCGCGTATGACGATCCGGCCCATCCGACGAGCCTTCGCCCGCGGCGACTGGCCCGAGGCGCGGCGCATCGCGGGCCTGCTGCGCCAGGAGACCGTCGGCGGCGCGGTGCTCCTGCTGGCCGCGCTCGCCGCACTCGTCTGGGCCAACTCCCCCTGGCGCGACGCGTACCACGCCCTCACCGCATGGCACCTCGGCCCGGATGTCCTTGATCTGGACCTGAGTCTCGCCCACTGGACCTCCGACGGGCTGCTGGCGATCTTCTTCTTCCTCGCCGGGCTCGAGCTGAAGCACGAGTTCACCCACGGGGCGCTGCGCGACCCCGGCAAGGCGGCCGTGCCGATCGTCGCGGCCTGCAGCGGTGTCGCGCTCCCGGCGATCCTCTACGCCGGCTGGCAGGTGTATGACGACGGCACACTCGCCGGCTGGGCCATCCCGACCGCCACCGACATCGCCTTCGCGCTCGCCGTGCTGGCCGTCATCGGCACCCACCTGCCGAGCGCGCTGCGGTCGTTCCTGCTGACGCTGGCCGTGGTGGACGACCTGATCGCGATCAGCATCATCGCGTTCTTCTACACGAGCAGCATCAGCATCGGCTGGCTCGTCGTCGCCCTCGTGGCGCTGGCCGGCTTCGCGTCGACCCTGCGGTACGGCCGGAACCCGGTGCTGCTGCTCGCCACCGCCCTGCTGGCCTGGCTCGCCGTCCTCAACTCCGGCGTGCACGCGACGGTCGCCGGAGTCGCGCTCGGGCTGCTGATGCCGGTCACCGCGGGTCCCGGCGAACGCGTCTCGTTCGGCGGACGGGTGGACCGCTGGCTGAGACCGGTGTCCGCGGGGTTCTGCGTGCCCGCGTTCGCGTTCTGCGCGGCCGGCGTCACGGTGGTCGGCGGCGGGCTCGGCGACGCGATCGGCGATCCGGTGTTCATCGGCGTCGTCATCGGCCTGGTCGTCGGCAAGACGATCGGTGTCTTCGGCGGCACCTTCCTCACCGTGCGGCTGACCCGCGCGGAGCTGGACGACGAGCTGACCTGGCCGGACATCTTCGGTCTCGCGCTGCTGGCGGGTGTCGGTTTCACCGTCTCGCTGCTGATCGGCGAACTCGCCTTCGGCGGCGGGTCGGTCACCGACGACCACGTGAAGCTCGGCGTACTGGCCGGCTCCCTGCTGGCGGCGCTGCTCGCGAGCGTCTGCCTGCGGTTGCGCAACGCGACCTACCGGCGGATCCACGAGGCGGAGTCGCGGGACGCCGACGGCGACGGGGTCCCGGACTGCTACGCCCCGGAACGGGCTCCCGCACCGACCACTGACCCGCCCGGCAACCCCGGCCGGTGAGCCGATCCGGCTCAAGTCGCTACAGTACCGATGAGTTCGATGACCCTATGCTGGCTGGCAGCACGACAGCGAAGGCGCGATCAGACACCTACTCACGAGGAGTAATCGATGGCCCAGATCACCAAGGGCACGGAGCGGACGCTCGGCCAGTTGGTCGCCGACGCTTCCACCGACCTGAAGACGATCGTCAAGGACGAGATCGCGCTCGCCAAGGTGGAGATCAAGGCCGATGTCGCCAAGGGCGGCAAGGGTGCCGGTCTGCTCGCGGGCGCCGGGCTGTTCGCGCTCTACCTGCTCGGCTTCCTGCTGCTGACCCTCGCCTGGGGGCTGCACGCCGCCGGTCTGCAGCTGTGGATCGGCCTGCTGATCACCTCGGGCGTACTGCTGGTGATCACGCTGATCCTCGCCCTGCTCGGCGTCAGTGCGCTGAAGAAGGTCAAGGGCAAGCCGGCCCGCACCATCGACAACGCGCAGCGCACGGTCGCCGCGATCAAGCCGCCCAAGGTCTGACGCCCCCGATCGACCGGGTCAGCCGCCACGCCAGTAGCGGTCCGGGACCGGACGCTTGTCCTCGCGGTCCCACGGCCGCTCCAGCCCGGCCAGCCGCAGCGTGGCGTCGAGCACCATCGCGGTGAATCCCCAGATGTAGAGCCCGTCCACCTCGAAGGCCGGCGCGTCGAACGATCGTGCCGGGTGGACCGAGCTGAACCGGTGGTCCGGGTCGACCAGGTCCGCCAGCGCGACCCGCTCCACCCGGGCGACCTCGGCCGGGTCGACGACCCGGATCGGCGACGGGTCACGCCACCACGCGACCACCGGGGTGACCTGGAAACCGGTCACGCTGAGCGGCAGCACGGGCAACTCCCCCACGACCTGCACGCCGTCCGGGGACAGCCCGATCTCCTCGCGCGCCTCCCGCAGCGCCGTGTCGACCAGCGTCGCGTCGCCGGGGTCGGCCCCACCGCCGGGGAACGACACCTGCCCGGCGTGCTTGCGCAGGGTCAGCGCCCGCTCGGTCAGCACGACGTCCTCGCCGCCGGAGCCGGCGGGCCCGAAGAGTATCAACACCGCGGAGGCACGCCCGGTCGCCGCGGGCAGATGCGGGATGAAGGCGGACTCGTGCGCCCGGTGCTCCAGATCCCGCAACCACTGCGGCTCCGGCGCGCCGGCGGGCTCGGCCGTCATACCGGCGAGACCGCCGCCGGCTCGGGCACGCCGGGGGGCCGGGTGGCGCCGGGTGCGAGCTCGAACTTCAGCAGTTTGCGGGCCTTGTCGGGGTCGGTCTCCCCCGTGCCGTACGACGGGCACCACCGCGCCACCGGGCAGACGCCGCAGGCGGGCCGCTTCGCGTGGCAGATCCGCCGTCCCTGGAAGATCAGCACGTGGCTGAGCTGGGTCCAGTCCTTGCGCGGGAACATCGCCCCGATCGCGGCCTCGACCTTGACCGGGTCCTCCAGGTCGGTCCAGCCCATCCGGCGGACCATCCGGCCGAAGTGCGTGTCGACGGTCAGCCCGGGCAGCCCGAACGCGTCGCCCAGCACCACGAACGCGGTCTTGCGGCCGACACCGGGCAGGGTCACCAGGTCCTTCAGCCGCGGCGGCACCTGCCCGTCGAAGCGTTCGACCAGCGCCTGCCCGAGCGTCATCACCGACTTGGCCTTGGCCCGGTAGAAGCCGGTCGGCCGTAGCAGCTCCTCCAGCTGCTCGCGGTCGGCGCCGGCGTATGCCGCGGCGTCGGGGTAGCGGGCGAACAGTGTGGGCGTGACCTTGTTGACCCCCACATCGGTGGTCTGCGCCGACAGGATCGTCGCGACCAACAGCTCCAGCGGAGTGCGGAAGTCCAGCTCGCAGTGCGCGTGCGGGAACTGCTCCTGCAGCGCACGGAACATCTTGCGGGCGCGGCGGGTGCGGGAGAGGTCGGACTCACCCGAGATGTCGATGCGCTTCACGGCGTCGAGCCTAGTCGGCGGCGGTGACGCTACTTCTCGACCGCCGCCCGCGCGACCAGGTGCGCGTAGGCCTGCCCGCCGCTCGGTGTCAGGTGGATGCCGTCGCTCCACAACCAGCTGCTCTGGTCGGCGACGGCGGCGTTCCAGTCCATCAGCCGTGCGTTGGGGTAGTCCGGCACCACCTTGCGCAGCACCGCGACGGCCGGCTGCTCCCACTGCCGAGGCGTGTGCGGTGTCGCGACGACCACCCGACGCGCACCGTGCAGCGCGGCCAGGGCGGTGCGCAGCTGCGACTCGGAGATCAGGCCGTTGTCCCCGGTGTGCAACAGCACCACCGCGCCGTCGAGGCGCCCCGCCTGCGCGTCCGCGGTCAACTCGGGCAGCAGGTCCCACGACTGCTCGCCCTCGGTCGCGTGGTTGGTGACCGAGGCGAACTCACCGGTCAGTTCGGGCACCGCGCCGAGCGGCACCGAGTCGCCGTAGACGACCAGGGGCAGGCTGCGCAGCTGTTCGACGCCCTGTGGTGCGGGCGGCACCGCCTGATGGGTCGTGGGCGCCGGTTCCGACGCCGCCGACGGCGCCGATAACGACGCAGTGGTCGGCTGCGTCGTGGCAGTCGCCGTCGCGTGGTGGGTGGGTTTCGGCGCCGGTGAACTCGTCGAGGACGCAGTGGGTTTCGCGGCCCGGGTGCTCGTCGCAGTGGGTGCGGTCGCCGGGTGGTCGGTGTCCCCGGGTGCGCACCGCGCGCCCGGTGGAGCACTCGCCGGCAGGTGCGGTGTGCCGTTCGCCGCCGTCGGGCACTGCACGTAGACACCGCCTGCGGCATACGAGGTCTGGTGCGGTGCGGCGACTCCGGCGGGTGCGCAGACCGACGCGACCAGCACCGCCCCGAGCCCGCCGAGCAGCGCCGGGCCGCGGGCCCGGCCGATCCGCACCGCGCGGATGCGCCGCCAGACGGCCCGCCAGCCGTGCCGGCGGATCGGGCACTCCACGAGCTGGTAGGTGGCCTCGGTGAGGGCCAGGGTGATGCCGACCCGCAGCAGGAAGACCTTCCACTCGGGCCAGGCGAGGTCGAGGCCGGGGCGCGTCATACACGCGACCGGCCAGTGCCACAGGTACATCGAGTAGGACCGCCGGCCGATCGCGGCCAGCATCGGGTTGCCCAGCACCCGCTCGAGCGGGCCCGGCTGCACCGCGACCGCGATCACCACGGCGGTCACGACGCTGAACAGCAGGAAGCCGAACCGGTAGAGCCAGGTGGAGTATTCGCCGACCTGGGAGAGGCAGACCAGCACCAGGGCGAGCGCGAGGAAACCGACCCGGGTGGACCACGGGTGTGCCCGCCCCGCTGTCGTATGACGTCGTCCGCCCAGCCCGTCGCCGCCCCGGGCGATCGCCAGGATCGATCCGACCAGCAGCCCGATGGCGTGCGAGTCGCTGCCGAAGTACCACCGTGACGGGTCGCCGAGCTGCGGCACCTGCGCGTGCGCGCTGCCCATCCCCATCACGAGCGCGCTCGCCACGGCCAGCCCGACGGCCACCAGCAGCAGCGCACCCTTGCGGGCCCACCGCTTGCGCACCACCAGCGTGACCAGCAGGACCACGACCGGCCAGACGAGGTAGAACTGCTCCTCCACGGCCAGTGACCACAGGTGCTGCAGCATCGGCGGGCGGCCGGAGGCCACGAAGTAGGAGCGGTGGTGGAAGACGTACCACCAGTTCGAGGTGTATGTCGCAGCGGCCGCGAGGTCACCGCGGTAGACGCTGAGCTGCACCCGGTCGGCGACCGCGACCACGCCGGTGGTCACGGCGAGCACGACCGCCAGCGACGGGAAGAGACGACGGGCACGGGCTCCCCAGAACTTCCCGAACGACCGGACCCCGATCGACGGGCCGAACACCCACCGGGTCATCAGCTGACCGGTGATGAGGTAGCCGCTCAGCACGAAGAACAGGTCGACGCCGAGGAAGCCGCCGGAGGAGTGCGGGACCCCGAAGTGGTAGAGCAGCACACCGATGACGGCGACCGCGCGGATGCCGTCCAGGGCACGGAAGTGCTGCATCGGTCGCGGTGTCCGGACCGTGCCGACGGATCCACCCATCCGGTGTGTCGTCTGGACCATGGTTCTGCTCGCTGCCGCCTCTCCCGGCCGCAACCCCTCGCGGCCCTCACCCCGAGGACGCCGTAGCGCCGCTCGCGGTTGGTCAACGGTCTCGCCGGCGGCCGCCGGAAGCGAGCATCACGCCCGGCGTTTCGGGTCTGGGTGTGAGGTGCGTAACTTCTGCGGCCGGCTCGTGGCAGACTGCAGGACGTGGATACTGAGGCCGTGCGCAAAGCGCCACTGTTCGCCGCCCTTGACGACGACGCCGCCGAGGCGTTGCTCTCGACGATGACCCGCACCAAGTTCGCGCGGGGACAGGAGCTGTTCCATGAGGGCGAGCAGGGCGACTCCCTGTATGTCATCACCTCCGGCAAGGTCAAGCTCGGGCGCCGTTCACCGGACGGCCGGGAGAACCTCCTGGCGATCCTCGGCGAGGGCGAGATGCTCGGCGAGCTGAGCCTGTTCGACCCCGGCCCGCGCACCGCCACGGCGACCGCCGTCGCCGACACCGAGCTGGTCGGGCTGTCGCACCCGGACATGCGGTCGTTCCTGGGGACCCGCCCCGAGGTCGCCATGACCATGTTGTCCGCGCTGGCCGCGCGCCTGCGGCGCACCAACGAGGCGCTCGGTGACCTGGTCTTCACCGACGTGCCGGGTCGTGTCGCCAAGGCGCTGCTGGACCTGTCGCGCCGCTTCGGCAAGCCGTCCGACGAGGGCACGCTGGTCGCCCACGACCTCACCCAGGAGGAGCTGGCACAGCTGGTCGGCGCCTCCCGGGAGACCGTGAACAAGGCGCTGGCCGACTTCTCCTCGCGCGGTTGGATCAAGCTCGAGGCCCGCGCCGTCACCCTCATCGACCTCGACCGGCTGCAGCGCCGAGCGCGCTGACGTCGGCGCAGCGGACCGGCTGCGCCCGAAGGGCCGCCACCGCGGCCACCGATCCGACATACTGACCTCGTCGCCAGGGGAACCGCCGACGCGCCGGTGCCGTCTGCCTGTCGGGCACCAGTGGCGGTCGTGGGAAGAAAGGCCAGGGAGTGGACAACAGCCAGACACCGGAGGCGGCGCAGGATCCGCGCGATCACGTTGCGCTGTCACCACACCCGTGGGTCGCCGGCCTGTCCGACATCGGTCGCCGGCACCGTCGCAACGAGGACTCCATCGCGCTCGCGGCCTCCAGTGAGGTCGGTGGCCGCGCGGTGCTCGTGGTGTGCGACGGGGTGTCCACCTCGACCGAGTCGGAACTGGCGTCCCAGGCCGCGTCGGTGGCCGCGATGGAGCGCCTGTCCGAGCCGATGCCACGTCACGACATACCCGTCGAGACGTGGCTGGAGACGGCTGCGCACGCGTTCGCGGAGGCGGCGGAGGCGGGCAGCGCGGCGGCGGCTGCGACCGCCGAGGAGGACGACCCGACACCACCGTCCTGCACGATGGCCGCGGCCGTCGTCGAGGACAACCTGATCGTCGGCGGCAACGTGGGCGACAGCCGGGTCTACTGGATCCCGGCGTCCGGTCCGGAACGTGCCGTGCAGCTGGGCCAGGACGATTCGATGGCCAACGAGCTGATGCGGCGCGGGGTGCCGCGCGAGAACGCCGAGAACGCACCCAACGCGCACGCGATCACCCGCTGGCTGGGCCGCAACGCACCCAAGGACGTCACGCCGCGCCTGGCGCACCTGCCGGTGGAGGAACCCGGCTGGCTGATCGTCTGCAGCGACGGGCTGTGGAACTACTGCTCGGCCCCGGCCGACCTGTGGGACCTGGTCCAGCGGGTGCGGTCCGCGCGCGGCGAGTCCCCCGCCGAGCTCGTCGAGGGGCTGGTCGAATTCGCCAACGCCTCAGGGGGCGCGGACAACATCAGTGTCGTGCTCGCCGCACTCACCCCGGCGGAGGGTTGACCGGAGCCGTGTCACGGGGGCTGCACGAGGGCGACATCTTCGCCGGTTATCGCATCAGGGGGTTGCTGGGCCGGGGCGGGATGGGCGCGGTGTATGCCGCGGACCACCCGCGGCTGCCCCGCACGGTCGCCATCAAGACGCTGACCGCCGCCACGGACGACCGCGAGGCGCTGGCCCGTTTCGAGCGGGAGGCCGAGATGATCGCCCGGCTGGACCACCCGGGCATCGTGTCCGTGCTCGACCGCGGTGTCGAGGACGGCGTCCCGTGGATCTCCATGCAGTTCGTGCGGGGCTCCGACGTGGCCGCCCTGCTGCGCGCCCACGGCCCGATGCCGCTGGACCGGGCGGCAACCATCGCGGCGCAGACCGCGGACGCGCTGGACTACGCGCACGCCCGCGGGGTGCTGCACCGGGACGTGAAGCCGGCCAACATCATGCTGGAGTCGGAGGCTCCCGGCCGCGCGTTGCTGACCGACTTCGGGATCGCCACCGTGCTGGACCACTCGCACGACATCACCAGCACCGGGCAGACCCTGGCCACCTTCGATTTCGCATCCCCCGAGCAGCTGCGCGGCGGGCAGCTGGACGGCCGCTCCGACCAGTACTCGCTGGCGTGCACCGTGCACACCCTGCTGACCGGGCGGGCGCCATACGCATCCGACAACGTGGCCACCGTGGTGCAGGGTCACCTGACGGCTCCGCCGCCGGCGCTCAGCGCGACCCGGCCGGACCTCGGCGCGGACGTCTCGAGCGCGATCGTCCGGGCACTGTCGAAGGACCCGGCGGACCGTTTCGCGTCGTGCCGCGAGTTCGCCGAGGCGCTGCGGGGCACCGGGCCGGCAGTGGCGACGCCGGTGCAGCAGGCGGCGGCGCCGGCAGCGGCGCGGCGACGGCGGCCGGCCCTGGTGTGGGGTGCCGGCGCGGGTGCGGTGCTGGTGCTGGCGGCCGGGGGCTACGGCCTGAGCCGGTCGCTCAGCGACGCGGCGCCGCCTCCCACCACGACCACCGACCCGACCAGCTCGACGAGCTCGACGAGCCAGTCCGGTATGCCGACCGGCGACGACGGGCCCGGCCAGCTCGCGGTGTGGGACGCCGTGAAACCGGCGCAGCAGTTGTGGCCGACGCTGCTGCCGCAGACGCCGACCGGCGTGGGTTACACCGGGCTGAAATGCGCGGCGGTGACCAAGAAGGTGACCGGGACGATGCCGCAGTACAACTACCGGCTCAACTGTGCTCGGGCAGACGGACTGGAGCTGGAGATGCTCGCCTACGACACGAGCAGCCACGTCGACCGGCTCGTCAGCTACTACGGCGCCAAGGGCCCGATCAACCTGACCGCCGCCAACGGGCGGAAGCTGATCGCCTACAAGCTCGTCGACCCGGACAACGCCAAGACCTGGATGCTGGTGCAGGTGCAGGGGGACAGCGACAAGGGCGCCTACGCGTTCCAGGTGAGTGGCCTCGAATGGCAGGGCGAGGCGACGTTCGTCGCGACCGCGCCCTGGTGAACGACTCCCCTCAGGGGGTGGCCCGCAGGTAATCCAGTTGGGCGGCGACGCTCGACCTGGCCGCCGGCCACACCTCGCGCGGCACGTCGGCATACACCCGCTCGACGACCGCCTGTGCCACGTCGGGGGCGTCGGCGTCACCGGCCGCGAGCGCGGCACGCACCTGATCCAGCCGTTCCGCGCGGTGTTGCTGGTAGGTCGCGATCACGGCCGCGGCATCGGCGTGTGACGGACCGTGTGCGGGAGCCAGCAGCGTCGGGCGCTCCGCGGCGACGGCGTGCAGCTTCGCCAGCGAGTCGAGGTAGGGGCCGAGGGCACCGTCCGGGTGCGCGACCACCGTGGTGCCCCTGCCGAGCACGGTGTCGCCGGTGACCAGCACGTCCGCGTCGGGCAGGTGGAACGACACCGAGTCCGCGGTGTGCCCCGGGGTTGCCAACGCCCGGATCTGCAGCGATCCCACGGTGATCCGCTCGTCATCGTCGAACGGTGTGCCGTGCCCTCCGCCGCGGATCGGTGCCTCGACCAGCTCCGCCCAGCGCCCCAGCGACTCGGTGTGGTCGTGGTGCCAGTGGGTGACCAGGGTCAGCGCGACCCGCGCGCCGCGCTCGGCCACCCGGCGCAGCACCGCCTGCAGGTGGCCCTCGTCGAGCGGACCGGGATCGACCACCGCGGCGACGTCGTCGCCCGGGGCGTGCAGGATCCAGGTGTTGGTGCCGTCCAGGGTCATCGGTCCGGGGTTGGGCGCGAGTACGGCGTGGGCCCGATCGCCGAGGGGGCCGCCGCGCCATACCGAATCAGTCGTCATGAAAACAACGCTAGCCGCTACCGATGGGCGCCACCGCAGCAGCCGATCGGCGCGCTGATCTGCCAAACCTTTACAGAACCTTGGTACCGCATTTACTCAGCGTGAATACCGTGAAAGATGTTGCAGCTGAGGTTTCCCCGCCCAGCTCCAGTCTCGCGCAAAGGACCGTCGATGAAGAAGCCCCTGCCCACCATCTGCGCCGCCGTCGCCGCGCTCGGCCTCGCGGCCACCGCGGCGCCAGCCCACGCGGCGACCCGACACAACACGCTCCCCACCAAGGCCGCCCGGCTCGCCGGCATCACGGCGCTCGGCGGCGGCTACGCCGGCTGGAAACAGCACGCCGAGCCCAGCCGGTCGACGTCCCTCCTGGTCGGCGTCACCGCGGCGACGCGGCGGACCCTGGGCGTCGACGTGTCGGCATACCAAGGCAACGTGAACTGGTCGGCACAGTGGAAGAACGGCGTGCGCTGGGCCTACACGAAGGCGACCGAGGGCACCTACTACAAGAACGCCTACTTCAACCAGCAGTACAACGGCGCCTACAACGTCGGGATGATCCGCGGCGCCTACCACTTCGCGAACCCCGCGTACTCCTCCCCGGTCAGCCAGGCCGACTACTTCGTGGCGCACGGCGGCGGGTGGTCCAAGGACGGCAAGACCCTGCCGGGGATGCTGGACATCGAGTACAACCCGTACGGCGCGACGTGCTTCGGCAAGACCAAATCGCAGATGGTCAGCTGGATCCGGTCCTTCCTCAACGAGTACAAGCGCAAGACCGGTCGTGACGCGGTCATCTACACGACCACCGGCTGGTGGCAGCAGTGCACCGGCAACTCGACCGCGTTCAACTCGACCAATCCGCTCTGGGTGGCCCGGTACTCCTCCTCGGCCGGCACCCTACCGGGCGGCTGGCCCTACTACACGATGTGGCAGTTCACCGATTCACCGATCGACCAGGACCTGTTCAACGGCGACATCTCCCGGGTGCGTGCCCTGGCCACCGGCTGATCCGGCAAAGTTTTACCTCCGCGCGGTAATCAATTTACCAAGTCTCAATACCCTGGGAATTCCTTACCGATGCGTCGTGCACCTCACCAGGACGGCACCACGCACGTCCCTGGAGGAAGCACATGAGGAAATCCCTGATCCCTGCCGTCTGCCTGGCCGGCGCTGTCGCGTGCACCGTGTCGGCCACCCCGGCACACGCCGCGGTCGTCGGCTCCGTCACGCCGACGAGCTCGGCCGCACGCGCCGGCATCCATCAGCCGGGTGATGCGTATGCCGGGTGGTCGGCGCACCGGTCGGCGTCGCTCACGCGCACGCCGCTGGCCGGCGCGCGCCCGATGGCGGCCGCGGGTCAGACCCTCGGGATCGACGTGTCCAGCCACCAGGGCAACGTGGACTGGAGCGCGCAGTGGGGCGCCGGCGTGAAGTGGGCCTACACGAAGGCGACCGAGGGCACCTACTACACGAATCCCTACTTCGCGCAGCAGTACAACGGCTCCTACAACGTCGGGATGATCCGTGGCGCCTACCATTTCGCGACCCCGGACACCACGTCCGGCGCCGCGCAGGCCGACTACTTCGTGGCGCACGGAGGCGGGTGGTCCAAGGACGGCAAGACGCTGCCGGGCATGCTGGACATGGAGTACAACCCGTACGGCGCGACCTGCTACGGCAAGTCCGCGTCCTCGATGGTCAGCTGGATCCACTCGTTCCTGAACGAGTACAAGGCCAAGACCGGCCGGGACGCGGTCATCTACACCAACTACGACTGGTGGAGCACCTGCACGGGCAACTCGACCGCGTTCAACGCGACCAACCCGCTGATGGTGGCCCGCTACGCGTCCGCCCCGGGCACGCTGCCCGGTGGCTGGCCGTACTACACGATCTGGCAGTACACCTCGTCGCCGCTCGACAAGGACTGGTTCAACGGCGACATCTCCCGCGTCCGCGCGCTCGCCAACGGCTGACCCCCGAGAGGCTCACAAACCCACCGAGCTTGCCGGGCCGCTTCGCTTGGCCCACCGTGGGTGGGGAAGATTTCTGGTGGTGGTGGCTGGCTGTTCGTGGGCTGTTGGCGGGACACTGGTGGAGTGTGTTGCGGTTAGACGCCGTTCCTCTCTAGCGCCATGGTGAGCCTGGCACCGAGCATGGTGGCGGAGGGCTCTGAATCGTCCTTGGTTTGATTGAGGGGAAGCCAGATTTCCTGGAAGGAATCCCATCGATCATGGCGAATGTGAAGTATCCGCTGGAGCTTCGTGAGCGTGCGACCCGGTTGGCCGTGGAGGCCCGTCGTGACCCCGATACCCGTACCGGCGCGATCGCTCGGGTCGCCGAGCAACTCGGGGTGCACAAGGAGGCGTTGCGGATGTGGGTCCGTAAGGCCGAAGCAGCGGATCTACCGGTCGAGCCGGAAGACTCCGAGGCGCGGATCCGGTTGCTGGAGAAGGAGAACCGGGAACTACGTCGTAGTAACGAGATCCTGAAGTCGGCCGCGGCTTTCTTCGCGGCGGAGTTGTGCGCCACGAGGCGCCGTGTTATCGAGAGGCGGTGGGAGACCGTCTCCGCCGGGTTGTCGTAGCAGCTTGGTGAAGCCTGGGGGCAGCCTGGTGCGGGTGGTGACTCGCGCCGGGTGGCAAGCGGCCCCGACAAGCGCAGGGCGTGCCGGTACTGCCAGACGGTGCGGGCCTGTGAGGCGAGGTCAGAGGGTACAGCGAGAGCGAACCAGTGGTTGACGCCCCGTAATCGCGAAGCCGGCTCGAACCTGGTAGATCTGGGCCGGTGCGCAGCGCACGCTCATCGGGCACCGTGTGGTGACCGGTGGGTGACTTCGAAGCCGTGTAGCTCTGACGGTGGGAAGGCTGCGGTGAAGGGCTACGGCGTAGCCGCAGCGATGCTGCCGGGGTAGAGCTGGGTGCCGGACTGGCTGATCGAGACATGGTGAACGTGGGAACCACCCCGTGGTGCGAGAGCCCGTTGTCCGGGCTCGGGTCGGTCACCACCGGTGCGCCGCGGGGTGGGGCGGAGGCCTGGTAGTAGTCGCGGGCGTGACGACCCGCCGTAGGAGTCCGGGAAAGCCGGGCACAGGGCGAAGCGGGCCAGCAGGTCGAGCAGGTTGTGTCACTGGAAGATCAGGAGGTTCCCGTCCCACATGGGCGGGTGTCGATGGTGAATACCGACGAACTGGAAGCTGCGCTGTTCACGGCGCAGCAGCGGGTACTGAAGATTCAGACCAAACTGCATGGTTGGGCGCTGCGGGATCGTGATCAGCGGTTTCGTGACGTGTTCAACCTCGTTGCCGATCCGGCGTTCCTTTTGGTGGCGTGGGATCGGGTCGCGGGAAATACCGGCGCACGTACTGCCGGGGTCGACGGACGAACTGCCGTCAGTGTTGCGGACGGGATCGGTGTGGACGTGTTCCTGGCCGATCTTCGGGCGGCGTTGCGTGACGGGACGTTTCGGGCCTTACCGGTGCGGCAGCGGATGATTCCGAAGCCGTCCGGTGGGAAGCGACGGTTGGGGATCCCGACCATCGCGGACCGGGTGGTGCAGGCGTCGGTCAAGCTGGTGTTGGAGCCGATCTTCGAGGCGGACTTCCTGCCGTGCTCGTACGGTTTCCGCCCGAACCGCCGCGCGCATGACGCGGTCGCCGAGGTGCGTTACCTGGCCAGCCGCCCACGCTGTTACCAGTGGGTGCTGGAAGGAGACATCAAGGCGTGCTTTGACGAGATCGACCACACGGCCTTGTTGGGGCTGGTGCGTCGTCGCGTCAAGGACAAGCGCGTGATCGCGCTGGTGCGGGCGTTCTTGAAGGCCGGGCTGATGGATGAGGCCAGGGCCTTTGAAGAGACCACCGCGGGTACCCCGCAGGGTGGAGTGCTGTCACCGTTGTTGGCGAACATCGCGTTGTCCGTGCTGGATGAGCACATCGCGGCTCACCCGGGCGGGCCGCGCGCCAGTAAGGACCAGCGACACCGGCGTCGCCGTCACGGGCTGCCGTCGGTGCGGTTGGTCCGGTACGCCGATGACTGGTGTCTGATGGTCAAAGGCACTCGGCAGGACGCGGCTGTTCTTCGCGAGCAGATCGCCGTCGTGCTGGCAACGATCGGGTTACGGCTCTCGCCGGACAAGACGTTGATCACCCACATCGATGAGGGACTGGACTTCCTGGGGTGGCATCTTCAACGCCACCGTAAGAGGGGAACCAGCCGGTACTACGTCTACACCTACCCCTCACGCGCTGCGGTGCGGCGCGTGACCAGGAAGGTCAAGTCGCTGTCCCGGCAGGTCGGCACGAGCCAACCACTGGCCGAGCTGCTGCGACGCGTGAACAACGCGGTCCGTGGCTGGTGCGGCTACTTCCGGCACGGGGTGTCGTCGCGCGTGTTTTCCTACCTCAACCACGTCGTGTGGTCGCGGGTGTGGAACTGGATGCGGCGCAAGCACCGTCACGCCACGTGGAAGGACCTACGCCGCCGGTACTGCGGCGGCAGGTGGTGGCCCGCGGACGACCGGGTCGTCTTGTACGACCCGGCCAAGGTCCGCACGAACTGGTACCGATACCGCGGAACACTCATCCCCAGCCCCTGGCCACAACCGGCCCAGGGGCAGGCTGCCTGAGCAGACCTGTGGAGAGCCCGGTGCATTGAAAGGTGCACGCCGGGTTCGGGAAGCGGCCCGGGGAAACGGAATCCGCCCCTGCGGCGGACACCGCGCCCCGGGCCGACTTTCACCGACCGCCCATCCAGGTAGTCGTCGCGTTCATCGACGAGCACCGGCACCGCTGGGGTGTCGAACCGATCTGCCGCGTCCTTTCCACCGAACTGGACGTCAAGATCGCCCCCGGCACGTACTACGCCCACAAGAAGCGACCGCCCTCGGCACGCGCCCGCCGCGATGCCGAGTTGAAGGAGGAGATCATGCGCATCCACGCCGACCGGCGGATGCGGGTCTACGGGATCCGCAAGATCCACGCGCAGCTGAACCGCGACGGGATCGACGTGGCCCGGTGCACCGTGGAGCGACTGTGCAAGCAGCTGGGTATCCGCGGCACGGTACGGGGAAAGTTCCCCCGCACCACGCGCCCGGCACCAGAGACCGGCCGGCCCAAGGACCTGGTCGATCGGCAGTTCGTCGCGGCCGCCCCGAACAAATTGTGGGTCGCGGACATCACCTACGTGCGCACCGAGACCGGCTGGGTGTACGTGGCGTTCGTGCTGGATGTGTTCTCCCGGATGATCGTGGGCTGGCAGGCCTCCACCCGGATGTACACCGACCTGGCGTTGGACGCGTTGAACATGGGCCTGTTCGCTCGCCGCCGTGCCGGGCATGACGTCAACGGCCTTGTGCACCACAGTGATCGGGGCGTGCAGTACCGGGCGTTGCGGTACGCCCACCGGCTGGAGGAGGCCGACGCGGTCGCGTCCGTCGGGTCCCGTGGGGACTCCTACGACAACGCGATGGCCGAAGCGTTGAACTCCTTGTACAAGGCCGAACTCATCCACCTCGACGGCCCCTGGGACGGCATCGACGACGTCGAGACCGCGACCGCGGACTGGGTTGCTTGGTTCAACCACCACCGGATCCACTCCATGCTCAACTATCAACCTCCGGTCGAGGTCGAAGCAGCGTACTGGACGCAACACGCGACCGGCGCAGCATAAGAAAATCAAACCCGCTGAGCCTCAACCAAACCCGGGACTTGACACTCCACGGGAACCGTGGATTGTTGCTACGAGCACGCGTTACAGACTTCATTTCTTTCCTGCCCTCCCCGCAACACGCACCCGACCCCGGTCCTGGGGCCGGGCCGGCGGCGGTCTGAAGGAGGCCGTGATGGAAGTAGTACACGCCCGGTGTGCCGGGATCGATATCGCAAAAAAGGGCGCGAAAGTCTGTGTCCGGGTACAAGGCACTCGCCGCCGCAAGACCGGGTATGAGGTCACGGACTGGGGTTCGATGACTGATGACATCCTCGGGTTACGCCAGTACTTGATCGATCAGCAGGTGACCGGGGTGTTGATGGAATCGACCAGTGACTACTGGAAACCGTTCTACTACCTGCTCGAGGACGCCGGGTTCGAACTGATCTTGGCCAATGCCCGGCACGTGAAGAACATCCCCGGCCGCAAGAGCGACGTCAATGACGCGACCTGGCTGTCGGACTTGTGCGCACACCGGCTGGTGCGATCCAGCTTCGTGCCGCCGGCACCGATCCGGGCGTTGCGGGATCTGACCCGTTCCCGGGAGGTGATCACCCACGAACGGACCCGCAAGATCGCCCGGCTGGAAAAGCAGTTGGAGGACGCCGGGATCAAACTGTCCTCGGTGGCCTCCAACCTGAGCGGGGTGTCCTGTCACGACATGCTGACCGCGATGGTCGCCGGGCAACGCGACCCGATCGCCCTGTCGGAGTTGGCCCGCGGCAGCATGCGCAACAAGCGCCCGGACCTGCAACGAGCCCTGACCGGCCGGTTCACTGAGCATCACGCGTTCTTGGTGCGGATGTCCCTGGAACGCATCGCCCAGGACGACGCAGCGATCGCCGCGTTGACCCAGCGGATCGAGGCACAGATCGAACCCTTTCGCTCCTTCCGGGACTTGATCTGCGCGATCCCGGGAATCAGTACCACCGTCGCGGACGTGATCATCGCCGAGACCGGCGCGGACATGAGCGTGTTTCCCACCGCCGGGCACCTGGCCGCGTGGGCCGGGGTCGCGCCCGGGCAAAACGAGTCCGCCGGACGCACGGGATCGACCACGGCCCGTCCCGGGGACTCCCACCTCAAAGGCGCCCTGGGCATCGCGGCCATGTCGGTTTCCCGCACCAGAAACACGCGCCTGGGCGCCCGGTATCACCGCATCGCTGCCCGCCGCGGCAAACTCAAAGCCATCGTCGCGATCGAACGCACCCTGCTGTCCATCGTTTGGGCCATGGGCCACACCGGCCAGCCCTACCAGGAACCCGGCGCTGACTACTACACCCGGCTACGCCCGGACCGCACGAAAACACGTGCCCTGAAAATGCTCCGCGACCTCGGCTACACCGTCACCCTCACACCCGCAGCCTGACAACCCAGGACACAACGCCACGCACCTATCTTCGTTACAGAGGCTCACTAACACCGGCGATTTCGCGCGATTTTGTCCGGAATTGCTGGGCCTGTCGGTAGTTGCTGAGCCTGTCGGCCAGGGGTGTATGGCGAGACGCCGCGTCCCGGGGGCGCGGCGTCTCTCAGTCGTTCAGGTGGGAGCGCAGTACGACCCGGTCGCCGAGGTCGACCGGCTCCGGCAGGACCGCCGCCAGCCCTTCGCGGCTGGCCGTCACCGGCGTGAGGTCGCGCCAGGCGGCGACCCGGTCGAGCTGGACGACGGTCGGCGGGAACATCCGAGTGCGTCCGTCCCGGACCTCGGCGAGCGCGTCGGCGGGGCGGCGCCATACCGCCTCCTCGGCCTCGCTGGTGCGGTCGTCGGCGACCTGCGACGCGGGCAGCAACGCCGAGAAGAACCAGGTGTCGTAGCGGCGCGGCTCCAGCTCGGGGGTGATCCAATGGTCCTGCAGCGCAAGCAGATCCGAGCGCAGCAGCAGCCCCCGACGCTGTAACAGCTCGGCGAACGCCACGCTCCGATCGACCAGCGCGGCGCGGTCGGCCTGCCAGTCGTCGCCGCTGACGTCCGGGGCGACCTCGTCGGCGCTCGGTCCGGCGAGCAGCACGCCGCACTCCTCGAAGACCTCACGCACCGCCGCGATGACCAGCGCCTGCGCGATCGGCTCCGGCACGCCCATGAGCCGGGCCCACTCCCGCGGAGCGGGCCCGGCCCAGGGCACACCGGACGTCTCGTCGCGGGCGTCGACCCCGCCACCCGGGAAGACCCACATCGACGGCGCGAACTTCATCGACGACACCCGCCGCTGCATGAAAACCTCTGTGCTGCCGCTGGATTCGCGCAGCAGCAGGACCGTCGACGCCAACCGTGCTGGAGCGGCGGTGCGCTCATCCGCCGGCGTCGACAGCCACTCCCGGGCCCGCTCGCGCAGTTGCTGCGGCGGCTCGAAGTCGCGCGTCGTGGTCACGCCGGTGCTACTGCACCGAGACGGTGATCTCGACCTCGACCGGGGCGTTCAGCGGCAGCACCGCGACACCGACGGCCGAGCGCGCGTGCGCACCGCGCTCACCGAACGCCTTGCCGAGCAACTCGCTGGCGCCGTTGATCACCGCGGGCTGCGCGGTGAAACCCGGGTCGCTGGCGACGAATCCGACGACCTTGACGACCCGCGTGACTTTGTCGAGGTCGCCGACGATCGACTTCACCGCCGCGATCGCGTTGAGCGCGCAAAGCTCCGCCAGCTTGGCCGCGTCGTCCTGTGCGACCTCGGCGCCGACCTTGCCGGTGGCCTGCAGCGCGCCGTCGACCATGGGCAGCTGGCCGGAGGTGTAGACGAGGTTGCCGTCCTGGAGGGCGGGCACGTAGGCCGCCACTGGCTTGGTGACCTCGGGGACCTGCAGACCCAGCTCGGCGAGGCGGTCTTCAACTGCGGACATCTGTCACTGCTCCTTCTGGCGCTTCAGGTAGGCAACGAGGTTGCTGCCATCGGGACCGGACACCACCTGGACGAGCTCCCAGCCGTCCTCGCCCCACTGGTCGAGGATCTGCTTGGTGGCGTGCACGATCAGCGGAACGGTTGCGTACTCCCACTTGGTCATGCCGTCACTGTATTCCCCACCCGGCGCACCGCCCGACCGCCTCCGGATTCCCGGTGAACCCACGGACCGAGAGGGGCACAAACTGACTGGCGGGAGTACGAAAATCGCCCGTTCCGGTACTCCTGTGGGTCGGTTTCTGCGCCTCTCGCTCGCCGGTAGGGTCGGCGACGTGTCCATCCTGTCGATGCCCGCTCCCCCACCGGACCGCAGCGTGGCCTACGGCGCGCACGCCGATCAGCTGTATGACGTCCGGCGTCCCACCGGCACACCGCGCGACGCTACGGTCGTCGTGGTGCACGGCGGGTTCTGGCGTCCGTCATACGACCGAACGCACGCGGGTGCGCAGTCCGAAGCGTTGGCAGCACACGGGTTTCACGTCGCAACGATCGAGTACCGCCGGATTCCCGGCGACTGGCCCGCCATGGCTGCGGACGTGCTCTCGTCGGTCGGTGCCGTGCAGGACGACCCGGCACTGCCGGACCGCCTGGTGCTGCTGGGGCACTCCGCCGGCGGCCAGCTGGTGACCTGGGCGAGCTACCAGCCGGAGGTGCGAGTCGTCGGTGTGGTCTCGCTGGCCGGCTGCGTCGACCTCCACCTCACCCGGGACCTGGGGCTGGGTGACGGTGCGGCCGCTGCGTTGCTGGGCTCCGCCCCCGAAAAGGTATGGCGCGCCGCCGATCCCGCACTGCTCGGCCCGCCGCGGACCCGGGTCCGGCTGGTGCACGGCGCCGCCGACGACCGGGTGCCGGTGGAGGTCTCCGAGAGCTACCAGGCCGCGGTGGGCGGCGGCGTGCCGTTGCAGGTGCTCGCTGGCTGCGGACACTTCGAGCTGATCGACCCGCGATCGGCATACTTCCCGCCGACCGTCGCGGCCGTCGACGCCGTCCTCACCTGACGACCGTCGGCACTTCGGGACGCCCCCGGGGCACAACCCCGTCCCTACCCACCGACCGTCGGCACTTCGGGACGCCCCCGGGGCGCAACCCCGTCCCTACCCACCGACCGTCGGCACTTCGGGACGCCCCCGGAGCACAACCCCGTCCCTACCCACCGACCGTCGGCACTTCGGGACGCCCCCGGAGCACAACCCCGTCCCTACCCACCGATGGTCGGCACTTCGGGACGCCTCCGGGGCACAACCCCGTCCCTACCGACCGACCGTCGGCACTTCGGGACGCCCCCGCGCATCGGACCGGCCGCCGGCGACCGCCCCGAACACCGTGAACGGCACCGTCACCACCTGCAGCACCAGCGGGACCGACCACCAGTGTGCGAGGCCTCCCACCAGTGCGAAGCTGGTGATCGCACCCACCTCGGCGAGCACTCCGCTCACCGAGGTGACCGTGGCACGAGAGGTTCCCACTATCTGGTGCTGCAGCCGGTTCTCCTGGGCCACATACACATTCGTGACGAGTCCGTAGGCGACAGCCACGAGCAGGGCGGCCCCGGCCGCGGCCGCGACGCTGTGCAGGAGGGCCGCCGCCGAGCCCGCGACGAAGCCACCGCCGCCGAGCAGCGTCAGCCACAGCACCGCACGGGGACCGGGGAGTGCCCGCCGCCCGGCGGTCCAGGTGCCGACGCCCTGGGCCAGTGCGGTCACCGCCATCGCCACCGCGACCCATCCCGGCGCGAGTCCGGCCTCGGCGAAGAAGAGCGAGAAGTACTCGTCGAGGCCGACCAGCGCCACGATCGCGGCGATCGCGAGGACGGTCCGTCGCAGCGCCGGTGTCCGGGTGACCTCCGACAGCCCGTCGCGCAGGTGCTGGAGGTAGCGGTGCTCGGCAACCGTGTCCCGCTTCGCGGCGCGCGGCAGGACCGCGGTCAGCGCCAGGTGGATCGCGGCGACGGCAACGCTCGCGATCCCGACCGCCCGGAAACCGCCCAGGGCGATCAGCGGGCCGGCCGCGAGCATGCCGGCCGCGATCGCCGCCACCGCGGCCGTCTCCGCCCGCGTCCGCACGAGGTTGTACGACGCCTGCGCGCCGGCGGATGCCAACTCGTCGTACAGCAACGCCTCGAAGGTGCCGGACATCAGCGACGACGAGACGCCCCAGAGCACGAAGCCGAGCAGGAAGCCCCAATAGACAGGGAAGAGAACCCAGCTCGCGAAGCACCCCAGGTACAGCACTCCGGAGATCCCGAGCAGCAGACGGCGGTTGACGCTGTCGGCGAGCGCGCCCGACGGCACCTCACAGACGAACGAGGTCAGCGACCACAGCACGAACAGCGCCCCCTGCGCGGTCGCACCGGCACCGTGCGCGGCGAAGTAGAGCGGGCTGACGGCGAAGAACGCGATGAACTCACGGCTTGCCCGGTAGGCAGCCGCCCGGTAGGTCAACGAGGTGACTCAATGTCGGCGCATCACCACACTGTATGCCGTGCCGTGCTCGCCTGCTGCGCGTCCACCGCACGGCCTGCCCCAGCACGGCCATGGTCACCAGCGAGATCGCGGCGACCACGATCGGGCCGGCGCCGGTGAGTGCGCCGACGGTGGCGCCGATCCCCACCAGGTATGACGCCCACAGCGTGGACCCGAGCACGCTGGCTGGGAGGAACCGGCGCAGCGGCAGCCCGCCGGCCCCTGCCAGGAAGGTGATCGCGACCCGCCAACCGGGCAGCAGGCGCGCGGACACGATGAGTGGCACACCCTGCCGGTCCAGAGCGGCGCTGGTGCGCTCGAGGATCCGGGCGATCCGCGGACGACGTTGCCACGCAAAGCGTTTCGTGCCGATACGCCGCCCGATCAGGTAGGTGATCAGGTCGCCGAGCACCGCCGCCGGAGCGGCGAGCAGCACCAGACCGAGCAGCGCCGGCCACCCCGCTGCGGCAGCCGCCGGCACGTGCGCGAGCAGCACGGCCTCACTCGGGACCGGTGGCACGACGCCGTCCGCGACGACCATCAGGAAGAGCAGCACGAGGCTCATCGCGCCAACCTCCTCAGCCGGGCGAGAGCCAGCGGCATACAGACCGCGGTGATCACGACCGGCCAAGCGACAGCGGCCCCGGTCGCGTGCTCAGCCACCCACGAGGTCGCCGGCCCGGCCGGATTCCCGAGCAGGCCCCGGGTTGCGATCACGGTGGCGGACAACGGGTTCCAGCTCGCCGGACCGGACAGCCAGCCCGGCATCAGGTCGGTGGGGATGACGGTGTCGGCGACCATCGCCAGCGGGAACAGCAACGCGAAGTACTTCATCGCCGCCTCCGGCCCGCTGACCAGCAGACCGAGCAGGATGCCGACCCAGGAGAACGCCACGCGCAGCAGCGCCAGCAGACCGAACGCCGCGAGCACCGCCCCCAACCCACCGTGCCACTGCCACCCGAGGGCGAAGCCGAGCGTCATCACGATCGCCAGTTCGACCGCCGCAGTGAGCAGATCGGCCAGCGATCGGCCGGCCAGCACGGCGACGGGCGACATGGGCAGCGACCGCATCCGGTCCAGCACGCCCCCGCGTACGTCGGCCGCTACGGAGATGGTGGTGTTGCCGATGCCGAACGCCATGGTGAGCGCGAACAGCCCGGGCAGCAGGAACTCGCGGTATTCGCCGCCGGGGACGGTCATTGCCGCACCCAGCGCGTCGCCGAAGACGAAGCCGAACATCCCGACCGCCAGCACCGGGATCAGCAGGGTGCCGAGCAGTTCGTCCGGCCGGTGCAGCAGCCGCATCAGGTGTCGCCGGGCGACGACCCAGGTGTCGGACGCGAACCAGCGCAGGCCGGGACGCGGTGCGACCGGAAGGACTTCGACCACGGCAGTCACCCCGCCCTCCGACCGGCCGCGCCGGCCGCGCCGGCTGCGTCTGCCTCGTGGGCCACGTCCGCCGCGTCCGCCGACCGCACCGCGGTGAGCTGCAGGAACGCATCGTCCAGGCTTCCCCCGGCGCGTTCCTTCAGCTCGGCCGGCGAGCCCTCGGCGACGATCCGGCCCCGGTCCAGCAACGAGATCCGGTCACACAACCGGTCGGCCTCCTCGAGGTACTGGGTGGTGAGCAGCACGGTCGTTCCCGCCGCGGCCAGCTCCCCGACCGCGTCCCACACCTCGCCGCGGCTGCGCGGGTCGAGTCCGGTGCTGGGTTCGTCCAGGAAGAGCACGCGGGCGTTGCGGATCAGGCTGACCGCCAGGTCCAGGCGGCGGCGCATCCCGCCGGAGTAGTGCCGCACCGGTCGGTCGGCCGCGGCGCCCAGGTCGAACCGGTCCAGCAGGTCAGCCGCCCGCCGCCGTGCGGCCGCCCGGCGCAGGTGGTGCAGCCGCGCGAACAACTCCAGGTTCTGCCGCCCGGTGAGCACCTCGTCGACCGCCGCGTACTGCCCGGCGATGCCGATCCGGGCACGTACGGCCGCCGGATCGCGAGTCACGTCGCGCCCGGCGACCCGGACCCGGCCGGAGTCGAATCGCTGCAAGGTCGCCAGGATTCGCACCAGGGTGGTCTTGCCGGCGCCGTTCGGGCCGAGCAGTCCGTGCACCGTCCCGGGAGCCACCGCGAGGTCGACGCCCTCCAGCACCGGACCGCGGCCCGGGAAGCTCTTGCGCAGCCGTTCGCACAGGATCGCCGGCTCGGTCGTCGGCGCACTCATCCGAGGCCTGACGCGGGGTCCCCGCGAAGTATCGGAGGAGCGCAGCGGGGGAGAACTTCGTGGGGTCTTCATGCTGCGACCTCCATGGCGGCGGCAGGCGCCGTCGCCACCGCGCGGACGCCCGCCGGGGTGACCTCGGCATACCGGCCGACCGCGATGCGCGCGATGTTGCGCACCGACTCGCTGCCCGCGGTGTAGTAGCCGCAGTGGCCGGTGATGTCACCGGTGCCGAACCGCCGGGCCTGTATGGCGGGGTGCAGGGGCGGCCGCCCCAGCCCGAGCGGCCCCACCCGGCCGTGCGGGAAGAAGCGGATCCAGTCGGTCTCGGTCTGCGCGGCCCACAACCGGGTGCCGGTGCCGAGTTCGTCCCGCCGGGACACACCGACGCCCGCGCTGCCCAGCGCGACACAGTCCTCGACCCGCGCGGCCGGTAGCGCCAGACCGCAGACCGCGCTGCCGTAGCTGTGCCCGATCAGCGTCAGGTGTGCCGAGCGCGGCAGGTAGTGCGTGAGCCGGGCCAGGTCGCCCGCACCGTCGCGGGCGTACCGGTTGGAGAACGCGGACGCCATACCGGCCGGGGTGCGGTAGCCGACCCACACGACGACGGCGACACGCTCCCCGGGTGCCTGCGCGGCCATGGCGTCGCGCACGAGCTCACCGCGGGTGCGGGGGCTGACCGGGCCGCGGTCGGTGAAGTAGTTGCCCAGGTGGTGCCCGTTGCCGGGCACGACGATCGCGATGTGGTCGGCCATCGCCACGTCGCCGAACGCCTCGACGATGCGCACCCCACCGGGCGGGTCACACGCCAGCAACGTGTGGTCGTCGACGTGTTGCAGTCGGTAGTGAAGAGCGGTAGAAGTGTTCATGCCGGCGAAGGTAGGGAGCAGGTTGTCCCACCCGCATCACTCCGGGGAGCCATTTGCCGACCCCTACCCGGGTACTACTCGCCGGGCGTCACCAGCCCCGACTCGTAGGCGAACACCACGGCCTGGGCGCGATCTCGCAGGTCGAGTTTGGTGAAGACCCGGCTCAGGTGCGTCTTCACCGTCTGCTCGGCGACGAAGAGCTGCCCCGCGATCTCGGCGTTGGAGTTGCCGCGGGCCACCAGGGTCAGCACTTCGGTCTCCCGGTCGGTGAGCGCGTTCAGCCGCAACGCCGGCTTGCCTCCCCCGGCCGGCCGCCGCTGGGCGAACTCCGCGATCAGCCGCCGGGTCACCGACGGTGCGAGCAGCGCGTCCCCGGCGGCGACGACGTGCACGGCCGAGATCAGGTCGGCCGGCGGGGCGTCCTTCAGCAGGAAGCCGCTGGCGCCCGCGCGCAGCGCCTCGTAGACGTAGTCGTCGATGTCGAACGTGGTCAGCATCAGCACCCGGGTCCGGTCCGCGACACCCGGCGACGACAGGATCCGACGGGTCGCCTCCAGGCCGTCCATCTTCGGCATCCGCACGTCCATCAGCACCACGTCCGGGTGGGTCCGCCGGCACAGTGCCACACCCTCCTCGCCGTCCGGTGCCTCACCCACGACCTCCAGACCGTCCTGGGCGGACAGCAGCGCCGCGAACCCGGCACGCACCATGGCCTGGTCGTCGACGATGATGACCCGCGTCGTCACGTGAGTTCCTTTCCGGTGAGCGGGATTCCGGCGATCACCTGGAAGCCGCCGCCCGGTTGCGGGCCCGCCTCGAGGGTGCCACCGACGAGCCGGACGCGTTCGCGCATGCCGACCAGGCCGTGCCCAGTGTCGCCTTCTTCGAGCGGCGCATCGGGGGGCTCCGGTGAGCGTTCGTTGGCGACGCGCACCACGAGTTGCCCGTCGCCGGCGGTCAGCGCCACCCGGGTCGGCGCGCCGGGTGCGTGCCGCACCACGTTGGCCAGCGCCTCCTGGACGATGCGGTATGCCGACAGCCCGACCCCCTCTGGCACTTCGACCTCGCACGGCGTGAATTCGACTGGCACTCCTGCGCGTTCGGTTGCCTCGACCAGGTGTCCGATGTCTCGCAGGCCCGGTTGTGGCGCGAGCTCCCCGCCGTTCTCCTCGCTGCGCAGGACGCCCAGCAGCCGCCGCATCTCCCCCAGCGACTCGCGCGCCGTGGCCGCGATGGAGGTGAACTCCTCCTGCACCTGCGGCGACAGGTCGTGCAGCCGATAGCTCGCGGTGTCGGCCTGCACCGTGATCATCGACATGTTGTGCGCCACCACGTCGTGCAGTTCGCGGGCGATCCGGGCACGTTCCTCCAGCAGGGTCCGCCTGCTGCGCTCGGCCTCGCTGATGGTCTCCTGCTCGGCGAGTCGCCGCTGCGCGTCATACCTCTCCCGCAGCGCCGCACCCAGGACCAGGGCGACGCCGCTCAGCACGATGACGACGGCGCTGGTGTTGCTGGTGCTGGCCGGCGCGAGGAGGGTGAGCGCGATGCTCGCGACCGTCGTGGCACCCCACACCACCAGCAGCATGCGGCGCGGCTCGCGCAGGCCGACGGCGAGGCAGAGCGCGACATACCCGACGATCTCCATCGGCGGGTACGGCCAGGCGTACCCGGCGGTGTCGACGGCGAGCAACGCGAGCGCGCCGGCGACGTCGGCGGCGAAGACGACGTACCAGGACTGCAGTGGGAGGACCACGGCGACCAGCAACGGCACGGTCTGCAGGACGGCCAGGGCGCCGGCGATCCCGTCGTTGAGCCCGTAGTCGGCGCTGAGCACGCCGACGGTGGTCGGCAGCAGCGACACCACGAGCAGGAACGCGACAGCCCAGGGCAGCAACCGGACCCACCGGCGTGACGCGTCGGCAAGCAGCGCGTCCGGGCGGCTCCCCTCGACGGACGTCATGCAGTCAGCGTAGGTGAGCGACCCGGCACCGTCGTCACCCTCGAGTATGACGACGCAGGTATGACGCCCGCGGCCTCCCGATACCGTGGGCGGCATGACGTTCGGCGACGCAGGCGGAGTGCGCCTGCACGTGGTGACGGGCAAGGGCGGCACCGGCAAGACGACGGTCGCGGCCGCCCTCGCGATGGCGCTCGCGACCCAGGGCAAGCGGGTGCTGGTCGCCGAGGTGGAGGGCCGGCAGGGCATCAGCGGCGTCTTCGACGTGCCGCGGCTGTCCGGTGACGAGGAGGTGCAGGTCGCGACCGGCCCGGGCGGCGGGCAGGTGATGGGGTTGTCGGTCGACCCGAAGGCCGCCCTGCTCGAATACCTGCAGATGTTCTACAAGCTCGGCATGGCCGGCGGGATGCTGGAGCGGTTCGGCGTGATCGACTTCGCCACCACGGTGGCGCCCGGGCTGCGGGACGTGCTGCTGATCGGGAAGGTCTACGAGGCGGTCCGGCGCCGCCCGAGCCGGCGCGGCACCCGCAGCGACCAGTTGTATGACGCCGTCGTCCTGGACGCCCCGCCGACCGGCCGGGTGGCACAGTTCCTCGGGGTCAACCACGCGATGGCCGGCCTGGCGAAGGTCGGCCCGATCAAGAACCAGGCGGACGCGATCACCGCGCTGCTGCAGTCGTCGCAGACCGCGGTGCACCTGGTGACCCTGCTGGAGGAGATGCCGGTGCAGGAGACGGTCGAGGCGGTCGCCGAGCTGCGCGCGCTGTCCCTGCCGCTCGGTGCGATCGTCGTCAACCAGGAGGTCACACCCCCGATCAGCGACGAGACGCTGGCGCTGCTCGCGGCAGACGACTTCGACGAGGACCCGCTCGCCGAGGACCTGGCAGCGGTGGGGCTGCGCGTCGGCCCGCGGATGCTGGGCGGGCTGACCCAGACCGGCATCGACCTGACGCACCGGCTCGCCCTGCAGGACCGCGAGCGCGAGACGCTCGACGGCCTCGGTCTGCCGACCTTCCACCTGCCGCTGATCCCGGGCGGGATGGACGCGGGCGGCCTGCTGGAGCTCACCGCCGCCCTGGCCGAGCAGGAGGCTGCGGTATGACGCAGCCGCCCACCCTCGACATCGACACGCTGCTGCGCGACGACTCGGTGCGCACCATCGTGTGTTGCGGCTCCGGCGGCGTCGGCAAGACGACGACGGCGGCCGCCATCGCCATACGAGCCGCGGAGCAGGGGCGCACGGTGGCGGTGCTGACGATCGACCCGGCGAAGCGGCTGGCGCAGGCGCTGGGGCTGGAGCACCTGGACAACGAGCCGGCCCCGGTGGAGGCGATCGACGGGTCCAACGGCGGCTCGCTCGACGCGATGATGCTGGACATGAAGCGCACCTTCGACGAGTTGGTGCTGCGGCACTCCGCGCCCGACAAGGCGCAGCAGATCCTGGAGAACCCCTTCTACCAGGCGGTGTCGAGCTCGTTCGCGGGCACGCAGGAGTACATGGCGATGGAGCGGCTGGGCCAGTTGCACGCGGAGCAGGCCGGCGACGGCGCGCGGTGGGACCTGATCGTGGTCGACACCCCGCCGTCACGGTCGGCGCTGGACTTCCTGGACGCCCCGAAGCGGCTCGGGTCGTTCCTGGACGGCAAGTTCATCCGGTTGCTGATGTCGCCGGCGAAGGCGGGCGGCCGGGCCTATCTGAAGGTGATGTCGGTCGGCGTCAACACGGTGACCGCGGTGATGTCGAAGGTGCTGGGCGGGCAGTTGCTGCGGGACGCGCAGACGTTCGTGGCGGCGCTGGACTCGATGTTCGGCGGCTTCCGGGAGCGCGCCGACCAGACGTACGCCCTGCTCAGCGATGCGGCGACGGCGTTCGTGGTGGTGGCGACCCCGGAGCGGGACGCGCTGCGGGAGGCGTCGTTCTTCGCCGGCCGGCTGGCGGAGGAGCGTATGCCGCTGGCGGGTCTCGTGGTCAACCGGGTCGAACGGACCCGGGTGCCGTCACTGCGGGAGGGCCGGGCGGACGCGGCGGCGGAGGAGGCGGACGCGTTACCCGAGCGGGAGGGCACGCAGTGGCAGCCGTCCGACACCGCGGCGCTGCTGCGGTTGCACGCCGAGCACGCCGCGCAGGCGATGCGGCAGGAGGCCGCGATCGGCCGTTTCACGGCGGCGCACCCGACGATCCCGCAGGTGCTGGTCGCCGCTGCGGCGGAGGACGTCAACGACGTGGAGCAGTTGCGGGACATCGGGGCGCAGCTGGCCGACTGACTGCGGGTAGGGCGGGCGCCGAACGCCGAGCAAGTAACGACCGTAGCCAGCCGCTCGCGCGGGAAAACGCGCGAAGCCGGAAGGTCAGTCGGTGTGCGAGCGCGCCTCGTCGGCACGCGCGAGCTTGAACAGTTGCGCCCAGGAGCGGACGTCCGGCCGGCGGCGCAGCAGGGCGCGGCGCTCGCGCTCCGTCATACCGCCCCACACGCCGTATTCGGTGTGGTTGTCCAAGGCGTCCGCGAGGCACTCGGCGACGACCGGGCACTTCTGACAGATCACTTTGGCCGACTGTTGCGCGGCACCCTTGGCGAACAGCTCGTCAGGTGATGACCCCGTGCGGCACAGCGCTCGGGCCGGCCAGTTTTCGTCCCAGGTCGCCTTGTCAGGCAGTACAGCTGTCATGTTCTCTTCTCGGCCTTCCCCACCCAGCTTGGATTTTTTACGTCCTCGCGCCCCGCGTGTTCTGTGGTCACCGTATTGACCGTTCGGGTCGGCCGCCAGATCCCCGGGGAACTATTTCCAAATAGTCCTTTCGCACTATACGTGGGCGGCTCTCATTTCGTCTATGATGTCGGGCCGCGCCGGATGCGGGATCTGACAGCCTCGGCGGTTAGGCTGCCCACCATGCGTGTTGCGACCCGTCTCGGCACCGTGCTCAGCCTCCTAGGAGCTTTGATCGCCACAGCAGTGGCCATGGGGCTGATCGCGGCCTGCTTGGCCCTACCCGCGCTCGGCGCGGCGGGCCAGGCGACCAACGGCAGCATCAAGCTGTTCAACGAGATGCCCGGGTCGTTCGCGATGAATCCGCTGGCCCAGCAGTCGAAGATCCTGGCCGCGGACGGCAGCGTGCTCGCGACGCCGTTCAGTCAGAACCGCATCGTGGTGCCGTTCGACAAGATCTCCAAGCCGATGAAGCAGGCGCAGGTGGCGATCGAGGACGAGCGCTTCTACGAGCACGGTGCGCTGGACTCCAAGGGGCTGGCCCGCGCGATCACCTCCAACATCTTCAGCAACGGCACGCAGGGTGCGTCGACGCTGACCCAGCAGTACGTCAAGATCGCGTTGCAGAACCAGGCGCTCAACTCCGGCGACACGCAGGCCGCCAAGGAGGCCGTCAGCCGCACCGGCATGGAGGGTTACGTCCGCAAGCTGCAGCAGTTGAAGTACGCGGTGTCGCTGGAGCAGAAGTACACCAAGGACCAGATCCTCGACGGATACCTCAATCTGGTGCCGTATGGCGGCAACATCTACGGCGTCGAAGCTGCCGCCCTGACCTACTTCGGCGTGCACGCCTCGCAGCTGACCGTCCCGCAAGCGGCGATGATGGCCGGCATCGTCAACGAGCCGGGTCTGCTCAACCCGTTCGTCCGCCCCAAGCTGGTGCTGGACCGGCGCAACGTCGTGCTGCAGAAGATGTACCAGCAGAAGATGATCACCCGGAAGCAGCTGATCAAGGCGCAGAACTCCCCGCTCGGCCTGCACCCGACGCAGACGTCGTCCAACAGTTGCGCCGACTCGAAGTACCCGTACTTCTGCTACTACGTCATCAACTGGCTGGAGACCCAGCCGTCGCTGGGCAAGACACCGAAGGAGCGCCTGGCGACGTTGCAGAGCGGTGGCCTGACGATCAGGACCAGCTTCAGCCCGAAGATCGCCGACGTCATCAACAAGGAGGTCCGGGCCAAGGTGCCGCAGGGCAACAGCGCGGGCATCGACTCCGCGGCGGTGGTCGTGCAGCCCGGGACGGGTCTGGTGCTCGGTAGCGGGCAGAACACCAAGTACTCCAACTCCTCCGGCCGGGGCCTCAACGCGTCCGACTTCACCGTCTCGGGCCGCGGCTACCCCTACGGTTCGACCGCCAAGTTGTTCGCGGTGATCACCGCGCTGGAGAACGGCTACACGCCGGACAGCACGATCACCGTGCCGTCGTACGACGCGAAATCGAGTGCCGGCGCCAACGCGCACGCGTTCACCAGCGAGGACTTCCCGGGCAAGTGCGGTCTGGGCGGCAGCGAGGTGTGGACGCTCCCGAACGACGCGCCGCAACCGCGGGCGGGCAGCAAGATGACCCTCGCGAACGCCACCGCGCAGTCGGTCAACACCGTCTTCGCACACCTGGTGAGCACCCTCGGTGCGTGCAACGTGCTCAACACGACCACCAAGTTCGGCATCCGCGACGGCAACGGCAACCCGATCGAGGCGGGCCCGTCCTCGATCACCCTGGGCACCTCCAACACCACCCCGCTGGACCTGGCCAACGCCTACGCGACCGTCGCGTCCGGCGGCGTGTACTGCGAGCCCCACCCGGTGGTGTCGATCACCGACGGCAACGGCAAGAAGCTCAAGCTGACCGGCACCAAGTGCAAGCGCATCATGAACAAGAAGGTCGCCGCCGAGACCACGCAGATCTTCGAGACGGTGCTGACCAGCCCTTACGGCACCACCGGCGGCAAGACCCTGCTGGCGGGCAACCGGCAGGCGGCGGGCAAGACCGGCACCAACGACCGCTCGACCAACATCTGGTTCGTCGGTTACACGCCGCAGATGGCCACGGCGGTCTGGGTCGGTCACGCGAACGGGTTCTCCGAGATGAGGAACGTCACCCTTGCCGGGCACCTCTACACCAGCCCCGGCGGCGGCTACGTCTTCGCCGGTGACCTGGCGGCGCCGATCTGGAAGGGCATCATGGACGGTGCCCTGAAGGGCCAGAAAGTGAAGTACTTCCCGTTGCCGGACGGCAGCACCCCCACGACGGCGCCGTCCCCGTCGACGACGGCACGGACGTACACCTACACCTACACGTCCACCTACAGCCCGCCGGCCACCACCACGACGACCCAACCGCCGTCGACGTCGACCACGCAGCCGCCGAAGACGACCGAGCCCCCGAAGTCGACCGAGCCGCCGAAGCCGACAATGACGACGCAGCCGCCGCAGCCGACGAAGACCCAGACTCCCCCACCGGGACGCAGCCACACCGGCCCGCCACGGCACGTCGGCTGATCACCCTGCGCGGTCCGGCGATCCCTGAGTAGGTCGCGAGGAACGAGGTACCGGTCCAGCGTTCCCTGAGTAGGTCGCGAGGAACGAGCGACCGTATCGAAGGGACCCGGCTCCGGCTCAGCCCTGCAGCGCCTGCTTGACCGCGGCGGCGACGCGGCCGCCGTCGGCGCGACCGGCGACCTTCGGCTGGACGGCCTTCATCACCTGACCCATGCCGGCCATGCCGGACGCACCCGTCTCGCTGATCGCGTCAGCGACCAGCGTCGCCAGTTCGTCGTCGGACAGCTGCTTCGGGAGGTACTCCTCGAGCACGGCCAGCTCGGCCCGCTCGGTGTCGGCGAGCTCGGTGCGACCGGCGTCGTCATACGCCTGGGCCGCCTCGCGACGCTTCTTGGCCTCCTTGGCGATCACCTGCTGGACCTCGTCGTCGGTGAGCTCCTTGGCCGCCTTGCCGGCGACCTCGGCGTTGGTGACCGCGGCGAGTGCCATCCGCAGCGTGCCGGTGCGCACCTTGTCGCGGGCGCGCATGGCGGCGGTCATGTCCTCACGCAGACTCTGCTTGCTCGTCATGCGCACCAGTGTCGCACCGTGGGTCGATCGAACCCGCACGGATTCCCATCGCATAATTGGCAGCCTCATGCATGCACTCACCAAGACCTCGGCCGCTGTCGTCGGCGTTGGGCTCGGGACACTCGCCTGGGCGTCCCTCGTCGAGCGTCATCTCTACACGTTGCGACGGTTCGAGGTGCCGGTGCTGGCGCCCGGGTCGCGTCCCGTGCGCCTGCTGCAGGTGAGCGACCTGCATCTGATCCCGCGTCAGCAGCACCGGATCGACTGGGTGCGTGGGCTGGCGGCGCTGGAGCCGGACTTCGTCCTCAACACCGGGGACAACTGCTCGGACCTGTATGCCGTCCCGGCGGTGCTGCATGCGATGGAGCCGTTGCTGGACTTCCCGGGTGCGTTCGTGCTGGGGTCCAACGACTACTACGCGCCGGCGCCGAAGAACCCGCTGAAGTATGTCGGCATCGGCCGGGCCCACAGACGCGGTCCGGAGCTCAACGTGCCGACCCTGCCGGTCGAGGAGCTGGTCGGCGGCTTCACCGGCGGCGGGTGGACCGACCTGGACAATGTGCGCACGACGCTCGAGATCAAAGGGATGCCAGTCGAATTCGTCGGCGTCAACGACCCGCACATCGAGATGGACGACTATCCGTCGGTCGCGGGGCATGCTGCCTCTGGCGTCGCCACGACGGTCGGGGTGGTGCATGCGCCATACACGCGGGTGCTGGACGCGATGGCTGCCGACGGTGCGCGGCTCATCATCGCCGGGCACACGCACGGTGGCCAGGTCTGTGTGCCGGGGTATGGCGCCCTCACCACCAACTGCGACCTGGACAACGCTCGTGCCAAAGGGGTTTCGCGATGGTGGCCCGGTGCGCTGGGACACTCCGACGCCGACGCACCGAACGATGCGGCATGGCTGGAGGTGTCCGCGGGACTCGGGCACAACAAGTACAACCCGGTGCGCTTCGCCTGCCGGCCGGAGGCGACGCTGCTGACGCTCGTGCCTGCCGGAGCTGCGGGTTGAGCACGAGCCGCGGGTTGAGTAGGGCGAGGAACGAGCCACCCCGCGGGTTGAGTAGCGCGAGGAACGAGCGCGTATCGAAACCAGCCCGATGAGCTTCGTCAAGCACGCGTCATCGCCACGGGCTGCGCAGTGGGAGGCGGCGGGGCTCGACTGGTTGCGTGCCGCCGGCGGCGCGACGGTCGTCGAGATCGTCGCGATCGAGCAGGAGACGCTGGCGTTGCAGCGGCTCCGCTCAGCGTCTCCGACTCCTGCCGCGGCGGAGGCGTTCGGCCGGGCACTGGCAGCAACACACGCCGCGGGTGCGTCCGCGTATGGCGTCGGCCCCGACGGCTGGGACGGCGACGGCTTCCAGGGCCCGGCCGACGACATGCTGCCGTTGCCGCTGCGCCCCTACGAGTCGTGGGGTGCGATGTATGCCGACCTGCGCCTCGCTCCCCTCCTCGAGCCGCGGGTCGAGTGCCGGAGGAGCGAAGCGGGGGAGGCATATCGAGACCAGCGGGGCGACGGAGTCCGCGTGTCCAGGCTCGCGCCGCTCGCGGAGCTTGCCGAGCCAGTCCTGCGGCGGCTGCGCGACGGCGAGTTCGACGGCTCCTGCCCCGCGCCGGCGCGGCTGCACGGTGACCTGTGGTCGGGCAACGTCATGTGGACCGCGGACGGCGCAGTGCTGATCGATCCGGCCGCACACGGCGGGCATCCGGAGTCCGACCTCGCCGCGCTGGCCCTCTTCGGCGCGCCGCAGCTGGAGAGGCTGCTCGCGTCATACCTCGAGGCCGCGCCGCTGGCCGACGGCTGGCGTGACCGCGTGCCCCTCATGCAACTGCACCTGGTGCTGCTGCACGCCGTGCTCTTCGGCGGTGGCTATGTCGACCACGCTCGCGCCATCCTGCGCCGCTACGCCTGAACCGGCGCAGCACACCGTCCGAGCCCACGCCGCGGTGGCCGAGTAGCGCGAGCCGATAGGCGAGCCCGTCATCGAGGTCCCGCACCCTCGATCGCACCGTCCGAGCCCACACCGCGGTGGCCGAGTCACCACCGCGGTGGCCGAGTAGGGCGAGCCGATAGGCGAGCCCGTCATCGAGGTCTCGCAGCCTCACTCGCGCCCCGCCGACCCCGATTGGGCGAAACCCCAGGTCAGCTTGTATCGTTGCATCTCGCTGCGCACATCCATCGGGTGCACGCGGCATGCCACGGGGTGTGGCGCAGCTTGGTAGCGCGCTTCGTTCGGGACGAAGAGGTCGCAGGTTCAAATCCTGTCACCCCGACCGGTTAACACACCGGCTCTGACCTGCGAAAACGCGGTCAGGACCGGCGCGTATGGCATCCTGTCGGGCATAACAGCGCCGGTCGGCGACGCTTACGACTGCCGAGATAACGACTCTGGGGCCGAGCACCAGCGGCACCTTCAAGGGCCGTGAGGCGCTCGGAGATGCCAGCCCCTCATGCTGAAGATCGCGCGCTGGCACGCGATGCCAGCCTTCACGCAGGCCTGTATCGTGCAGGTACCACATCCCCACAGCCTCTCCACGATGCGCAACTCTGGGGATCTTCTGTTTCCACAGCCGAACCAGAAACGACATCGTGTTCGTTTTGTTCGTTTAGGCTAGGGTGGGGTCAAACCCAAGGAGGCAGATCATGAGTCGCGCCGCAGCGGTCCCCGCACCACGCACCTACATCACCGATGACCGCGAAGACGCCCAGATCCTCGACTTCGTCCGCGCACTGGAAGCAGCCGGCCTGCAGGCGCCCGAGGCAATGCCGTCCCTCGTCGCGGCGGACGGCACGCGGCTTGAGCTGCCCCCGGCCATGTACGCCGTGCTGAAACAGGTCGCCGAAGCCCTCGCCGGTGGGATGGGCGTCACTGTCGCGCCCCTGAACGCGATGCTCACGACCCAGGAGGCCGCAGACTACCTGGGCGTCTCTCGCCCGACGCTGGTCCGGATGCTTGAGCGCGGTGATCTACC
Organism: Flexivirga oryzae; assembly: GCF_014190805.1. Lineage (NCBI taxonomy): Bacteria > Bacillati > Actinomycetota > Actinomycetes > Micrococcales > Dermacoccaceae > Flexivirga > Flexivirga oryzae. The sequence continues at coordinate 471,117 of NZ_JACHVQ010000002.1, forward strand.
GATGGAGAAGCCCGGCCGGCACCGGTTCGTGCGACTCAGCGACCTGGTCGACTTCCAGGAGCGCCAGCGGATCGACCGGCGGCGCGCCCTGTCGGATATGCAGCGGCAAGGTCAAGAAGACGGCCTGTACGAGGCCACCGACGGCCCGGCACCGCGCACCCGCTGACCGTGAGTTTTCCGGTCTTCTTCGACACCTGCGCGCTGTTCGGCGGCACCCTCAACGACACACTCCTACGCCTCGCCGAGCCCGGCCCCGTACCGGATCCTGTGGTCCGAGGATGTGCTGACCGAGCTCGAACGCAACCTCACCAGCAGGGTCGGCCCGACCGGCGCTGCCCGGCGAGTGTCGGCCATGCGCGTCGCGTTCCCCGACGCCGCAGTGACGGACTACGAGGACCTCGTCCATGCGATGACCTGTGATCCGAAGGATCGACACGTGCTCGCCGCCGCCGTCCGTGGTCAGGCAGAAGTGCTCGTCACGTTCAACACCACAGACTTCCCCGGGCCCTCACTCGAGCCCCATGCGCTGACGGTCGTACACCCCGATGACTTCCTCCTCGACCAGCTCGACCTCCACCCGGCACGAGTCGGCGCCGCTCTGGCAGGTCAGGTACTCGACGCCAACAGGCCACCGCTGACGCGACTGCTCGGCATCCTCGCACGCTCGAACGTCCCCCGGTTCGCCGCCGAAGCCCGACGCCACGACTTCCAAGTCCCAGGAGAATCCGATGACTGAACCCACACCGATAGAACGTCGCATGACCCGGCAGCCGTGGACGGACAACTTGCCGTCGCCTCACCCATCACCTGCGGGTCGGCTGCTCTTCGCACTCCCGCCGCCATCTGGCCGCGCGCCGCAGCGACCTTGTCCGTACGAGAGACAGGCAAACGCGGACTCCTCGGTTCGCGGCTCCGTTGTGAGCGAACCGCCACGAGTCCTCCCAACGATCGAAACCCCCTTCCAGGATCTCTTTCCGAATCCGACCGCCAGAGACACGACACACCCCTTCAGGTAGGTGAAAGGAGAACACCATGCCTACCACTTCAACTCCCCGCCGTCAGTTCGAAACCCTCGCAGACGCCGCCGAGCGCACCGGTCTAAGTACCCGCACAATCCGCCGCAGGATCGCCGCCGGCCAACTCCCCGCCTACCGCAGCGGACCCCGCGTCCTGCGAGTAGACCCTGCCGACGTCGACCGCCTGATGGTGCTCATTCCCACCGCATAACCTCGCGCGACCTCAGGCAACAGATGTAAGCCCCACGTGCGCGTCTTACCGCCCAAAATGACGCCAGCTTGATCCTAGGCAACGCCATCGCCTCTACCTCGCCCCACCGGCAAGGTCACCGCGGCCCTCGCCCAGTCGTGTCGGGCCGTTCGTCCAGCACTCAGTCGAGCTCGAGACCGCGGCCCGTCACACGCGGACACATCGCTCCGCCGTTATTGCCGGGTACGTAGCAGGTCAGCTTGTTACTGATCGTGCCGCAGGCCCTTCTCCATAGCTCCCTCGCCAGACGCCACAACACGACCAGCCAATTGCGGGTAGGTCGAGGGCGATCTGATCCGGCGGCGGCCGCCGCGTGGCGATGGCGATGGCGGACAGAGGCTCGATGTCCGGATTGTCGGCGACGTCTGGTAGTACTCAACGAAAGATCGAGTGATGTGAGAGAGTTGAGACCTTGGGACGACGGTACGCAGACGAGCTGGGAGAGCTATCGGAGACCTACCAAGCTGTCCGGGCGCTCGAAGACGAGGACTTGGCCAAGCTCAGCCGGGTTCAGAGTGAGTTCAACCGGCACAGTGCCTACTTCGTAGGGAGTGGCGGAGCGCTGGCGATGGCGCAGTTGGCCGCTCGCGTTCATGGGGCCCACAGCTCATACCCGTCGAGCGCCGTGACTCCGTTGACGTTGGCGCTCGGTGATGGTCTTCGGCCGACGAATGCGACAGTGGGCCTGTTCAGTGCGCGGGCGCGACACCCCGACGTGCGCCTCGCAGCCCGAGCGGTGCGAGCCGGGCCAGGCAACAGGGTGGTGCTACTGACCCAGCTATCGGCCTCGAAGGTAGCCCCTGAGTTAGCCGCGGTCGTCGATGAGATCGTGACGTTGCCGCGAACGGCCAAGGACGGGTTCTTGGCGACCAACAGCATCTTGGCGATGGGGAGTGCGTGGTTGAGAGCCGCCGGGTTTGACCTGCCCGACAGGCTTCCGATGCTGGATGCCCCGATGTCGCCGTGGCCTGAAGAAGTCCGACGCGCCCTGGTGCTCTACGGGCCGGACCAACTCGCAGCGGCCTATGACGTGGAGGCGCGCCTCTCGGAGACCGGGCTCGTTGACGTGCAACTGGCCGATCTGCGGAACATGGCGCATGGCCGACATGTCGGCTTGCTCAATCGAGCGGCGTCTACGGTCGTCGTCACCCTGGGTGACCCTGGCTCGCAGCCGTTGGTAAACAAGACAATCGGGGTGCTTCCGTCGTCGCTTCGCGCGGTGGACCTGTCCACCCGGATATCGGGTCCGGTCGGCACGCTGGACAGCCTCGTTGGCTGTATGCGGCTCGCCGGGGAGATCGGCGCGGTCAGCGGGGTCGACCCTGGGCAACCGCCGGTCAGCACCACTGGACGAAAGCTCTACCACTTGCCTTGGGCAAGTCTCGCGTCGAGCCCGGACGGATCACGCCCGGCGCGTGTCAAGGCGATCGCCGCCGGGATGGTCGACCGGAATCGAGCCGACCTCGACGCCTGGATGGACGCGTGGCAGACGTGGCGCACGTCCGTTTGCGGACGACCGCTGGCAGCTGTGGTGCTCGATTACGACGGCACCTGTGTCCCCACTGCACGTCGGACGAAGCCCCCGACGCAGGAAGTCCAGGACGAGATTCACCGGCTGCTGGAGCACGGCGTACGAATCGCATTCGCGTCGGGGCGAGGCCCATCAGTCATCGACGAGCTGCGCCGGTGGATTCGGCAACCGCTCTGGAACGAAGTGGTCATCGGGATCTACAACGGTGCGGTGATCAATCCGCTCGCCGAAGACGTCGAGCGCGGCACCGTCGCGGATGGAGACCTGGCAACGGCTGCCGACATCCTCTCCCGGCGACTCGTGGGCGAGGGATGGGATCTGTCGGCCCGGCGCTGGCAGGTCACGGTGCAAAGAGGCGGCGCTGCGCTGGCCGATACCGGCGCAGCGGTAGCCGCGATTCTTGAGCCCGCGCTGGGCGAACGGTTGAAGGTCGTCGAGAGCGGACACAGCGTCGACATAGTGTCGCGGTCCACAAGCAAGCGAGCGGTCGTCGATCATCTCGGGGTCGATAGCAGCAACGTGCTTCTGATCGGCGACCAAGGAGAAGTCGGAGGCAACGACTTCGAGTTGCTGTCCTACTCAGACCTCTCACTGTCGGTTGACCGGGTGTCCGCAGACGGAAGCCGATGCTGGAACCTCTCCGAAGACGGGACCGCTGGACCAGCGCTGTTGACACGATATCTTCGGGCTGTCCAACTACGAGAGCGGGCGGGCGCCAGGTTCTCGTGGAAGCAGCCAGGTATGAGGAGGAGCAGCTGAAGACCTCACTCGCCAATCAACTGCTGGGCAGGCTCGTCGACCTCGACGAGGCAGCCGAAGCCGAACTCGTCCCGAAGCTGACGACGATGGCGGAACTCAAGTGGGACACCTACGAGGGTTTCCGAGCGGGCCAGCGATTCATGGAGAGCCTCGCACGGTGGCTGCAGGGCTTCGACCAGGCGACCCGTAAGCGATGGCTCGACTTCCTCCTCGACCGGCTTGTCTTCATCAGCGCTGCGGAAGTCGATCATCTCATCGCCGTGGCATATCCGGACGTCATCAGACCAGCCGTTCTCGAACGGGTCGCCATGGCCAGCGGCATTTCGCGGCACCGCAAGGCCCAGCTCGTGAGCACGCCCGCCTTCAAAGTTGAACTGCGCCGCATCCTCGTTTTTGCCCTATCCGACGGTGCCCGCCTCGATGTCTTGAGGCGCAACTCCGACCTGTCCCACGAGCAGTTCATCCCCCAGCCCGCTGTGCCTCCCACTAGACGCGCCGACCTCAGGAAGAAGCTCGTCACGGCGCTGCAAGTTCACGGCGGGGAGGCGGACGATTTCACCTTCAACCACGTGCTCCTGGTCGATGACTTCTATGGCAGCGGAACCAGCCTGATCGACATCGTGGAGAACGCTGACGGCACCGTTTCCCCCGACGGCAAGATCGCAAAGTTTCTCAAGGAAGCTGCATCACTCGCAACCGCTGATGAGGACGAACCGGCGGTGCTTGACGAGGGCTACAGCGCCACCATCTTGATCTACATGGCCAGCGCCCGAGCCAAGCGCCACATCGAGGACGCCCTCCAGAAGGCGGGGCTGGCCGATCGCTGGAGGTTGGAGGTGATCCAGGTGTTTGACGACACGTGCGAGGTCACCGACGCCGACCTGCTGGCGGACTGCGACGTCTTCTGGGATCCGGTCCTAGAAGACGAGCACAAGGCCTGTGCCGCGCGCGGTTACAAGGACTGCGCGTTGCCCATCGTCCTGCACCACAACGCTCCCAATAACAGCGTCAGTCCGCTCTGGGCCGACAGCACTGGCCGGCGCCGCGAGGGCTACACGAGCATGGAGAGACGAGCCCTGTTTCCCCGTTACGAACGCCACCATTCGGATCGCCCCTGATGACCCGCGCGAACCCCTTCCGCACCCGACACAGTGAGGCAGCCTCCCGCAATCTCGGGCTCTTCACTGCCACCTTCGCCCCAGAGGTGCTGCACGCGCTTCCGGCGCCTCCGTTCGATCAGTTCTACGTGTTGCGGAGCGCGCCGGGGGCTGGCAAGACCAGCCTGATGAAGTGCCTGACCGCTCCGACCTTGAACTACATCCATCAACGTCGCTCCAAGACCGCCCACCTCGTCTCGTTCCTGACGGACTTCGGCGTCTTGGACGTCAACGGACCGCTTGTCATCGGTGTGCTGGAGAATCTCGACCAGAACTACGCCGGCCTTGTCGACGTAGCCGAGGACTCTGACCTCCAGAAGCGGCTGCTGTTCAAGCTGCTCGACGCTCGCGTCATCCAGGGCCTGATCCGCGCCTGCCTTGAATTCGCGGGAAGGGCTCCCGATGAGGATCCCGACCTGGTGCAGTTCCGTCCTCGGACCCCCGATGCAACGCGCGCCTTCATGCGTCTCGGAGGAACCAGCGGCTCCGACCTCATCGCCGCCGCGGAGGCTGCAGAGGACGAACTCCTCGACCTCTTTGACCAAATCATCGCCACATCTGGGGAGATGCCCACGGGGCACGGCAGACTGCACAGTCTTACGGCCTTATCGGCCACCGGGATAGAAGTGGCAGGTGCGCCAGTTTCGGCCAGCACGCTGATCATGTTTGACGACGCCCACGCCCTCGCTGAGAGCCAGCGAACAGCCCTCCTAGGAGAGTTGCGAAGCCGGGCGCACACCGTGGGGCGGTGGATGGCGACGCGGAACGTGGCCCTCGATGACGACGAACTCTTCGGGGCTGGCGACGAGGGTCGCGACTTCGACGTGATCGAGCTCGAGGCGCTGGCCCGGGACCGCACCAGCAGCGCCGCGGCTCTCCACCGACTCACGGGCCAGACACTCACCCCCACTCGCTTTCGCAAGGTGCTGCTGGACATCGCCGACAAACGCGCCTCACCAGCGCTCGATAGAATGCTCACCGACGACACCTCCCTAACCAACCTGCTCGGAGTCGAGCCTGATTCGGCGCTGGAGTTCGCCTCCGAGGATCCCTTCGCCAGAGTACGGAGCAGGATCGCCGACAAGGTCGGAGACGATCCTCGGTACGCCGTTTGGCTCGCGGAGACCGTGCAGCTCGACGGCCGCGATGGCCTGGCACGTCTGTCCGAGATCGACGTGCTGATCGAACGCGACCGAACTCGAGCACAGCAGGAACTCTTCGACGTTCCCCTGCCAGCTGATCAACTAGTTTCCCGTGGCAGCAGTTCCTTGCGCGAAGCGGCTTACATGCGCACTGCCATCAACTGCGGCATCCCTTACTACGTCGGCGCCGAGACCTACGCCCGTCTCGGAAGCGCGAATATCGAGCAATTCCTCGAAGTCTGCGGCGACTTGATGGCACGCCTCCAGACCCAGGATGTAACAGGACGCGAGTTGGCATTGACGCCGTCGATCCAGGACAAGATCGCCCGCGATGCAAGCCGGAACTACTACCGGAGTCTCACCCAATTGCCCCACGGCAACTACATCCAGAGGTTCGTCGACGGTGTCGCGCGCATCAGCAAGGAGGAGGCCGCCAAGCCGCGGATTCCCTATCCGCCCGGCGTTACCGGGACTGCTCTCCTCATGTCGGACCGCGCGAAACTCCGCGAGCCCTCCAGTAGAGAGCTGCCAGAGATGGCAGCTCTCTACTGCGGGCTCAAGTCCGCAATCGCGCACAACGTGGTCTGGATCGAGCTCAACTACCGGGTCAAGAACGCCGACTACATGGTCATCTATCTCAACCGACTGCTGTGCCCAACCTTCGACATGCCGCTCGGGCTGGGAGCGTTCCGCGAACGCAAGCTCATCCAGATGGCAGGCTGGATGGTCGAACCGCCTCGCCGCGCTGGCGAGACAGCCGATCCGCGACAGGGGACGCTCCTGTGACCCAGACTGCCCCCACCAATACGTCCTTGTCATGGGACAACCCAATGATGGCGACCGATGGCGCGCCCAACGGCGCGGCAGTCGTGGACGAACTGCTCACCACCGCTAGTCACGACAACGACCGCACCCTGTTCGTACTCTCGGCCGGGTTCGATCCTCGGTCGACCGCGGGGCTTGCGCGTTTCATCGACGCCACCGGATCGGCGCCCCACGTGTTGGCCATCGATCCTCAACCCGCGAGCGAGGCGTCTGGTGACGACCTCACCGCTCGACGCGCCGACAACGAGACGGCAATCGCAGACCTGGCCACCCGCACCCACCGCGCCTGGAACTACCCGGCCGTGCACGATGAGGCGAGCGCAGGCCGGCAGCTTGCGCGTGACCTCGCCGCGCAGAGCGCGCTGAAAGATATCGATGCCGTCGTGTTCGACCTCTCGGCGTTCCCGACGACCTTGGCCTTTCCGATGCTCAGCGCACTGCTTCAGCGAGCCGGGACAGCGGGGTTCCCGACCGAACTGTTGGCGCTCGTCACCCAGAACCCGAAACTCGATGGAGACATCACGGAGGACGGCCTCGGTGCAGCCCACCAGCTGCCGGGCTTCGGCAAGCGCAGTCAACGGGCACGCTCCAACGCGGTGCGAGTGTGGGCTCCGGTCCTGGGACGAGGGTCCGGGGCAGCAATGAAGAAGATTGCCGACTTCCTGGACCCCCAGGAAGTGTGCCCGGTGCTGCCGTTCCCAGCGCGCGATCCCCGGCTCGCCGACCAGCTCCTATTGGAGCATCGCGACCTGATCAGAGACCGGTTCGAGGTCCAGCCCACCAGCTTCATCTACGCCGCGGAGACCAATCCGTTCGACCTGTACCGCACCCTGGTCAAGTTCGATATCGACTACCAGCACATCCTCGGTCCAATTGGCGGCGCCGACGTCACTCTCAGCAGCCACGGCAGCAAACTGCTATCGATCGGTGCGCTGCTCGCGGCGTACGAGCGGAAGCTACAGGTATTGGCCGTTCGCGCCACCCGGCGCACCCTTGATGGTGGGCACTGGGAACCCGAGGCGCGGGTCGCCGATCAGTTGGCGTGCGTCTGGCTCAAAGGCGAGCCCTACGACCAACTACGGTCCTAGGCACGATTGCCGCACGCGGTACAGCCATCAATCTGGTGAGCTGGCGTCACAACCTCGGAGCGGTAGGCGGACTTCCGCTCTGCGCCCTGCCAAGAGATGAAACCAGGACGGTCTAGGAGCCCTTGAGCCTCGCCCCAGGACAATGTGTTGTTCATTCCGCGTGCCCCTACGAAGGCACACGAAAGTGCAGCCAATGCCTGCCCCAGATCGAGGCCATCGCTGATGTTGCGGTGGGTCAGCCTCGGATAGTCAGTCAGATAAGCCAGCAAGCCCGCGGTGACCCAGTCACCGGCACCCGCCGAGTCACTCACCCGCGCCCGGTGTGCACGCCGGGAGTGCCACGCACCGTGCCCGAGACGGAACTCAAGTCCCCTCGCCCCCCGCGTTCGGACCTGAACCTGGCTCCCCGGCGTACTGCTCAAGAGCGACCCGAGCGCTGGGACCCGCTCCTCGCTGACCTTGAGTATGTCTGCGAGCGCAATCGCCTCGGCCGTGAGCCCCCGCCGCCCGGGACCATTCGGTTCGAACATAACAATTCCGCCCCGCTGCTTGACCTTACCCATCAGATCAATGGATGCCTTGCTCGCGCGATCGACGAAGACAACTTCGGGACACGAACCCGCTGCCTCCTCGGCCTGCTCGCGAGTCGCAGGCCGGTGCGAGGCGAACTTGTAGTTGCAAACAGGGCATCTGAAGAGGTATTCGGGTCCGGACTCCGTGAGTCGCTGGATCAGCATCGGCGTCTCCACATCCGCGCTGCAGTGAACGTGACTGGTGTCGACGCCCGCACCCGAGAGATCGTTGCGCAGAAGTTCGCCAGCGACGTCGTTGCCGATGCGTGCCAGCAGTCCGGATCGTTGGCCGAGCCAAGCTAGGTCGGCCGCGACGTTGCCTGCAGTCCCGCCCGCATTCCGGCCCACCACATGGGTGGTCGTGATCACATCCAGGACTAGGTATCCGACGCTGAGAACCGTTACCCGCGACACCTCTGGCGCTTTGGCATCCCGAGGTATGGCGTGCTGCGCAGGGCGAAGCTGCAAAGACGTCACAGATGAGAGCCTAACCGGGAGCGCCGACAAGCAACGCACCGGAGCCTCCTCAACTCCGTGTCCGCAAGACCGGCCCGATGGCGCGTCACTCCGCCGGCAGTCGGCGTCTTCGACCTGCGTCACTCCGCCGCATGTCTGGGTCGCACGACGTACTGCCTCGAGCGTCCGTGCTGGCGGCCCTTGCCTTCACTCGGGAACAGTGCGGTAGTCACGTGCAACCGATCGGCATACCTGGCAAGGTGCCCCACATCGCCGCGTATACGTCTACGGCGAGACGACACGGCAAGCCAGATCGGGTGCAATCGCACACTCAATAACCAGCCAGCTCGGACAGCTTCGCCGCAATCTCCGCGTCGCGGCCTCGCGCGACGTGCTGGTAACGCATCGCTGCTTCGGCGCTGAGGTGCCCGAGCCGGTCCATGGTCTCCTTCGGTGTCGCGCCGGCCAGGGCGGCGAGCACCGCGCCCGTGTGCCGCAGGTCGTGGATACGCATGTGGGGTCGTCCGGCGGCCTCTCTTGCCTTGATCCAGTGGCGGCGGACGGTGTTGGAGTGGATCTGGCGGGTGCTGTCACCGACGGCAGGGAACAGCAGCGCGTCCGAGGGGCGTTCGACGAACCGGTCGAGGTGCGCGCTCACTACGTCGACGATGTGCGGTGGCATCGACACCGAGCGCTGCTGGCCGTTCTTGGGCGTGCCGACGACCGGGGTGCTGTGGTCCCAGGTGACTGCTCGCCGCACGTGGATGAGCCCGGTCTTCACGTCGATGTCGCCGCGACGTAGCTCGGCAAGCTCACCGAAACGCAGCCCGCACCACGCGGCGATGATCACGAATGCCCAATATCGGTCAGGCATTTCGTTCATCAGGGTCACGATCTCCTCTGGCGACGCCGGGTCGATCGGCCGCTGCCGCTTGGCGATGCCGGCGCTTCGGATGGTGCACGGGTTCTTGGCCAGGATGTCGTCCCGGACCGCCTCGTTCAGGATCGCGCGCAGCAGCGAGTAGACGTGGGCTCGTTGCGTGGGCCGCGTCGGGTCGATGCTCGTGTACCAGGTGCGAACGACGGGTGGCGTGATGTCCCGCAGAGACATCTCGGCGAACGCCGGAAGGATGAAGCGATCGAGCTGGCGTCGGTAGAGGGCTCGAGTTCGCTGCTTGATCTCGCGCTGTGCCAGCCATGCCTCCGCATACGGCCCGAAGGCCTCGGTCGCCCGTCGCACCTTCGCCCGACGTGACTTCGCCGGCGACCACTCGTCGTTCTGAATCAGCCGACGCTCGGCGGCGAGCCAGCCCTCCGCGTCTGACTTCGTCTGGAAGGTCGATGGCGCACGATGGAAGCCCTGATCGGGTCCCATGTAGTAGGCCTGATAGCGGCCGTTGGCGCGCTTCCGGATCGTCCCGAAGTCTCGTTTTGCGCGCGTCATGACGTGCCGTTCGCGGACACACCGGGACATAATCCGGGCATAATTCGAGGATCGTCGTGTCCTCTTGTGCCCATTCCTCTCACGCGCTAGAGTCTACATCGCTGCAGGTCAGATGCTTGTAGTGCAGATCAGAGTGTTAGCCGAAGACCGCGCGTGAACAGTTCAAATCCTGTCACCCCGACCAAATTTTCCGCCAGCTCCGCTGGCGGATTTTTTGTTGGTCGTGACCGCGGTGTCCTTATCCACCTGCCACTCGCGGCAATCGTTCAGCAAGCCGCCATAGGTTGACGGTGTTCATGGTCGCGGCTACCGCGATCCCACGAATCATCGAGCCCGAGCGGCACTGAGGAGGAAGTAGTCGTGCACCTCCCATGGCAGCGGACCAAGCAGCATCCGCACGCAGATCGCATCTGCAAGTGCGGCCACCACGAGGGATGGCATGACGGAAACGGTTGTCGCGTATGTGAATGCTGCCTACCTCGGTCGCACGGTGAGCCGTAGCCGAACCGGCGTCGCACAGGGCTAGCGTTGAAGCTGCCCGATCTTCGCCACCACCGCCCCCGCAGCCGGACACATCCAGACGGCGGTCTCGTTTCGCTGCTCCGCGACGAGCGGATGTGTGCGAGGGTGCATCGGGCACTGCGGCCACACCAACCCTTTCGCGCCCAATGCCTCGGTGACGTAGTCCGACGCTTCGCTCGCCGCCGCGACCAGCGCCTCCGCCATGTCGTCAACCGGCGAGAGGTGCAGCGTGACACCGTGATCGCCGGCAACGCATACGTGAATCGTCTCGCCCTCGGGCTTGAACTCCACGTCGTGAGCAGGAAGAAGTGCCCTGGCGTCGGCGAACAACGCCAGAGCGACTTCTACCGCGCGAGAATTCGTCATCTCCGTAAATCAGTCTGCCTTGACCGGACAGTCTCGCCGAACACCGGAGCAGCCCTGCCACCGGACGTCGAGATTGCCTGCTACAACCGTAGAAGATAATGTAATCAACGTAAACATAGACTGGTGGATAAGGTTCGGGCATGGCTGACACGGCAGCATCGAGCTACCACCACGGCGACCTGCCAGCGACGATGGTTCGGTCCGCGTTGGAGATGCTCGACGAGGACGGCGACGTGGAGCTGTCCCTTCGCGCCGTGGCGCGCAAGGCCGGTGTGTCGAGTGCGGCGCCGTACCGCCACTTCCCCGACCGACTGTCGTTGCTGTCCGCCGTCGCCGCAGTCGGCTACCAGGAGCTGACGACCGACCTTGCCTCTCGGCAGCCGCGACCGAGCACCGCGGACGATGTGGCCGAACTCGCCGTCGGTTACGTGGAATTCGCGCTGTCCCGGCCCGGCCTGTTCCGGGTGATGTTCGCCGAGGGCTGCGACCGCACCAGCCCGGATCGGGTCGCGGCGGTCGACGCCATACACGCCTACCTGGGCGAGGCGGTCGGGCGGATATTCCAGACCGATGATCCGGCGGCGCTGGCGACCGGACTGTGGTCCGTCGTCCACGGCCTGGCCTTCCTGCATCTGGACGGAAAGCTGGACACCACTTCAACCGAACGCGTCCGGGCGCGAGTGCGCCAGACGATCACCGCGCTGCTGTCGGCACGGATCTCCTAGCGCACGTCGGCCACCCGGGTCAGCTCGCGAACGCCTCCCCGCCGCCGTTGAGTGCGGTGCGCAGGAAGTCGATCGCCAGTTTGCGGGCGACGTTGGATGCCTTGGTGTCGCGCAGGCTGTCCAGCAGCAGGAAGTCGTGGACCATGCCGGCGACGCGCACGGAAGTGACGTCGACGCCTGCTTCACGCAGTTTGTTGGCGTACTGCTCGCCTTCGTCGCGCAGCACGTCGGCCTCGTCGGTGATCACCAGGGTGGTCGGCAACCCCTTCAGCTCGTCGAGGGTGGCTTGCAGCGGGGAGGCGTACTTTTCGGCACGCTGGGCCGGGTCGGTGGTGTATGCGTCCCAGAACCACTGCATCCCGTCACGGGTCAGGTAGTAGCCGTCGGCGAACTGGCGGTATGACGGGGTGTCGAAATCGGCGTTGGTCACCGGGTAGAGCAGTGCCTGCGCCTCGAGGTCCAGGCCGCCGCGGTCCTTGTTCATCAGCGCGAAGACGGCCGACATACATCCGCCGACCGATTCGCCGGTGACCGCGAGCCGGGACGCGTCGATGCCGTGCTCGGCACCGTGCTCCTTGACCCACTGCCCGACCGCATAGTTCTGCTCGACCTGGCTGGGATAGCCCTTCTCCGGCGCCCGGTCGTAGACCGGGAAGATCCCGGTGGCTGCGGCACCGACGGTCAGTTCGCGGAAGAGTCGGTCGTGGGTGTGCTCGTCGCCGAACACCCAGCCGGCGCCGTGGATGTAGAACAGTCCAGGCGCGGCACGGACTGGTCGCTCTGCAGGTCGGCCAGGATCTTGCGGCCCTCCTCCGGCGGTATCTCGTAGATCCGCGGGTGCTGCGCGGTCGCCTCGGCAAGGTCCTTGGCTGCCGGCTCCAGGTAGGGCGTGATGGGTGCAGGAATCTCGGACATCGTGCTGCTCCTTCTTCGGATGGGTTGACGTACGGGTCAGTGAGACGCGGCCGGAGCTTGTAGCTCGGTGATGAGTCGCCGCGCGAGTTGCTCTGAGGACTGGGGGTTCTGACCGGTGTAGAGGTTGTGGTCGTGGACCATGTGCGGACGTAGTGGCAGGCCCTTGGAATAGTCGGCGCCGGCTTCCTTGAGCCGGTCCTCCAATAGCCACTTGGCTTTCCAGGCGAACTTGTTGAGGCGTTCTTCGCGGTTGGACAGGCCGGTCATTCGGTAGCCGGCGAAAGGCCAGCTCCCGTCCGGGTTTTCGGCCGCCAGCGCGGCAGCAGGTGCGTGACACAGCAATGCCAGCGGACGACCCGACGCGAGCCGTTTGGTGAGCAGGGCGCCGGATACCTCGTCCACGGCGAGGTCTTCCATCGGTCCGTGGCCGCCGGAGTAGAAGACCAGGTCGAAGTCGTCCGGATCCATGTCGGACAAGTTCGCCGGATGATCCAGCACCGGCTGGAGGCGCTGCACGTCGGTGGCAATCTTCTTGGTCTTGGACGGCAGGCCGCCGGAGAGGCCGAGGCTGAGCTGGTCGATGACAGGCTGCTTGCCTCCGGGCGCCGCAACCGTGACGTCGAAGCCGGCGTCCGTGAACAGTTGGTAAGGCACCGCGAATTCCTCGGCCCACACCCCGGTCGGATGCAGGGTCCCGTCCTTGAGGGTCCAGTGGCGGGCTGCGGACAACACCATCAGCACGGCAGTCATGACTTCGCGCCTTTCAAGGGTCCGTGCGTGGCGGGGAACGACACGGGTACGGGGATGTGGAGGGCGTTCTGGCACTCGGTGAACACGTCCAACCGCAGCGGTCGCTTCGGTTTCAGGGAGCGGATATCGTCGCTCAACCTCCCCGACCCCAGCTCAAGGCCCACGTCCCCCGTCAGCAGGTCGCTGCCGAAGACCAGGTTGTTGGTCTGGCTGAGCGTTTGGTTCCAACCACCGTTCAGTTCGGTGTATGACGTGAGCGTCGACACGCTCGTCCCGCTGGCGACCCGCTTCTGCTTCGGAGTCGCCACCGACAGCGCGATGTCGGTGCCCCCGGCGTCATTGGCGACCCGGCCCGTGGCACGGCGTGCGTCGATGTCCACGTCGATGTCGGTTACCCACTTGGGGAACCCGTAGCCGTCGTGTCCGCGCACTTGGGCGATCTCGGTGTTCACCGGCAGTGAGAGCACGTACGCGTACAGATGGTCGTTGCCCAGCGCGGACAGCAGGTCCACCGGCGGGAGGTTGCCGTGCCGTACTTCCCTGACCGCGATCCCGACGGTGACCTCGGTGTAGAAGTCGATGTCGCACACGTCATACCGGAAGAAGACCACCGAGAACAGTCCGATCCCGGGCGCGACGGTCAGCGGGTCCAGCCCGTCAGGCAGGCGGCTGCGTAGCGCCTTGGTCGGTGCGAGGTAGGTGATCTGCGCCTTGGACATGGCGTAGTAGAAGTTCGGTGTGCGGGTGGTCCCGATCGCCGACTCGACGCTTGTCTTGGGCAACGTGCGGAAGAAGTCGACGGTGCTGACCCGCGGGTCAGCCTCCACGACATCCAGATCGGTGTCCATGCGGTACCGGGCAAAGAGCCCGTCGGCCGGCACCCTCAGTTTTCTGCTGCCGAGCTCTACCTCAACGGTTTCCATGTTCGTCATCGGTGACGCCCTCTCGTGCCTGGTTGGCAGGTGGTGCATGGTCCTCGACTCGCATCCCGGCGCTTCCGGTGCGACTCGAGGTGTGCAACCCGCGCGCGGTGATGCGATGTAAACACTGCTTGCATTACCGTATGGCGCAATGTTTACAGTGTCAACAATGGTTTGACGGCGCGCACTCACCCACTCGCCTTCGTCGACGAGTTCAAGAGGCGATTCCCCCGGGCGCTCCTGGACGCTGAGCAGGTGATCGATGAAGGCCCAAGCATCATGCTGCGCACCTGCGAGGTTCATGATCGCCGACGCCCCGTAGCGTCCGGGTTGCTCGGTCTCAGGCTGGCGTCATACAGCGCAGCACTCTTCGCACACGGCGATCAGCGAGAACGACCGGCGTAGAGATCACGCAGGAGGGCGGCCTCGGCACCGTGGTGAATGAGTTCGTCCGCAATGTGCAGCACGAAGGCACGTCGGGTGGATAGTTCAAACGGCCCCGCCACGGGACCGAGCTCCACCCCGAACGTGGGCGCGGCGTCACTGAGCACCGCCCGCAGATCTGCATACGCCGCTGCCAGGGCTGTGCACGCGGATGACGCAGTCCTGGCCGCCCCGGCCGTCGCGGACGCGTCCGGCGTCGGCAGGCCGAGCCAGATCCAGTTCTTCGGTGCCCTCAGCAGGTCGGTGATGTGGTCCAGTCGCCATTGAATGCTGATGTCATGGTCGGCATCGGAGGGGCACCACCTCCACTCCGCGTCCCCGAGACCCTCCATGCGCCGGCGCAGGCGATCCCAGGCGAAGTCCAGAAGCTCGAGTACGTCGTCCTCAGCAGTGTTCACGTCCGTATCCTCCTCCAGCCGGCGCGTCCACCACGCCTGGACAATGAGGCGCACGTTATGCCACCCCGGTAGACGTATCGTGAGTTCACAGAAAGATTTCCGAGGCGTGAGGGTGTGACCATCTTGACGACGCGCGACCGCGAGACACGATGACCACGACACTCGATTGCTGTCGATCAAAGCCCGAGGACCAGTCGGAGGCCGGAGTCGACTTGCCGCATCGCGACCGAGTCCAACCTTCCGACGACGTCGGTCAGGCGTCCGCGATCGATCACGAGCGTTTGAGACACATTGACGACCGATGGCTTCGTGAGGCCGACAACTCCAGACTCGAACTCGACGTTTCCCGGCGCATCGGCGAGACGCAAATTGCTGGTCATCGCCGTCACAATCACCGTCGAGATCCTCGACCGATTGAATCGGTCCGAGGAGACGACGAGCGCAGGCCGGCGAAAACCCGGCTCAGATCCGACTGGCGCTCCAAAATCGACCCACCAGACCTCACCGCGGACTACCACTCCCAGGCCCCGGACTCAATGAGCGCACGACCCGTGTTCGGAGTCACCGCCGCGTCCTCCGCGAGCGCATCAAGTGCTGCGGTCACCGGGTCGTCTTCCTGACCTTCGAGGAAGTCACGGATCGCCCGCGTGTAAAGCTGCGACCGGCTCCAGCCGAGTCGCGTAGCGGTTTCGTCGGCGTCGCGGAAGACATCATCCGGGATTGATACTGCGGTCTTCATAAGGAAAGTATAACCGGTATAACCAACTACACAGGCGCTGTCCACAGCGCTCAAACCGGGCCTGCCCGGCCCTCCAGGATGAGGCGTTCGCTGTCGTTCTTCGTCCGCGCGGCGGCCTCGGTGAACGCTTCGCGCGCCTCTGTATGGCGCCCAGCGCGTTCCAGCAGATCACCGCGCACACTCGGCACGAGCGGCGAGTCGCCGAGCGCGTCGTCCGGCAGCGCGTCCAGCACCGCCAGCCCGACGTCGGGTCCGAACGCGCGGCCATGCGCTACCGCGCGATTCACCTCCACCACCGGTCCGGGAGTGGCGGTGGCGAGGACGTCGTACAGGGCGGCGATCCGTCGCCAGTTGGTGTCCTCGGCCCGCTCGGCACGTGCGTGCTGCGCGGCGATCGAGGCTTGCAGGAAGTACCGCCCCACGGGCCGACCCCGGCCGGCCATCTCCTCCGCCCGCCGCAGCGCAGCCAGCCCGCGACGGATCAGCAACTGGTCCCAGCGCGTCCGGTCCTGCGCCTCCAGCAGCACCGGTGCACCGTTCTCGTCGAGCCGGGCCGCCATCCGCGAACCCTGCAACTTCAGCAGCGCCTGCAGTCCGAGCACTTCGACCTCGTCCGGCGCGAGCGTCGCCAGCATCCGCGCCAGGCGCATCCCCTCGTTCGCCAGGTCCGGCCGCATCCAGTCGGCGCCGGCGGTGGCGGCATACCCCTCGTTGAAGATCAGATAGATCACCGCCATGACGTCGTCCAGCCGCTCGACCCGCTCCCGCCCGGTCGGCAGTTCGAACTCTGCACGCGACTGCACAAGCGCCTTCTTGGCGCGCGAAATCCGTTGTCCCATGGTCGATTCGCTGACCAGGAAGCCGCGCGCGATCTCCGCCGTGGTGAGCCCGCCGACCAGCCGCAGCGTCAACGCGGCGCGAGACTCGGCGGTGAGCGACGGGTGACAGGACAGAAAGATCAGCCGCAGCACATCGTCCTCGATGTGGTCGACCTGATCATCGAGGTCGGGCACAGTGCCCTCCTCTCCGGCACCGGCATGCTCCAACTGCGCCACCTTGCGACGCAGCACGTCCGCGCGCCGGAAATGGTCGATGCCGCGCCGCTTCGCCGTGGTCATCAACCAGGCGCCGGGATTGTCGGGTATACCGCCCGCCGGCCACTGTTCGAGCGCTGCTACGAGCGCGTCCTGGGCAAGATCCTCCGCGAGCGCGACGTCGCGGGTCATGCGGGTGAGCGCGCCGACGAGGCGGGCCGACTCGGCCCGCCACGCGGCAACGATGGCGTGGTGCGGATCCCCCGCCTGGGTCTGCGCCGGCACCAGGCCAGCGTAGTGAGCGGTGCTCAGCCGGCGGGCTCCTCCGGGCCCTCGGAGATCTGCCGCAGCGTCGCGACCATCGAGACCTCCGGCCAGTACTTCGCGTGCAGCTCGGCGAACTCCTTGTTGCCGGCGATCGCCTCCTCCAGGCTGTCGAACTGCATGAGCGCCCAGCCTCCGACGACCTCCTTCGCCTCGGCATACGGACCGTCGACCCGGCTGACCTCGCCCTCGCGGACGACGAAGTTCACCGCGTCCTCGGTGCCGTACAGCCCGCCGCCGTCGAGGAAGATGCCCTTGGCGGCCTGCTCCCCGATGTAGGTGTCCATCGCATCGAACAGCGCCTTCGGGGGCGTGCCGATGCCTTCTTCCATCCGGACGAATCCCATGAAACGTGGCATCTCGATCTCTCCTCGGGTTGGTGGGAGGTGCCTGTCACACGTACGTCGATCAGCTTCCAGCATCTTCGACATCGGGTGCCAAGAATTTTCCGGGGAAGTGTCAGCCGCCCTCCGCGGCCCACCCGGTCAGCCCGGTGAGCTGCAGGATCAGCACCTTCGCAAACGGCCGCTGATGGTACTGCGGAAAGGAGCTCGCCAGCAGCCCGGCGAGCTCCTCGGCGAGCGCCGGGTCGGTGCCCTCGCGCCACCGCAGCTGCGCCCGGACCCACCACAGCCGCGACCAGTCCTCGCGCTCCCAGTGCTCGACCAGAAGCGTGGCACGCGGGTCGGCCCGCAGATTGCGCTCCCGCTGCAGATTGGTCGACGACTTGGGTTTCACCGTGTCGATGGGTATGCCGACATACTCCCCCGTGATCGCGTAGACGACCGGCACCGCGTCCACCCCACGCCGTGGGTGCACGGTGCACAGCACTCCATGCCCATCGGCCACGAGCAGCTCGCGCGCCGACTCCGCGGTCAGCCTCACCGTTCACACGGTAGTTGCCACTCAGTCGTCGTCGACGACAATTTCGAACTCGAAACCTTCCTCGTTCTCGACGAACAGTGCCGTGTGGTGAGGGCCGCCGGCGTGTGGATAGTGCTGCGCGAAGAGTTCTGACCAGCCATGCGCGGCGGAGTCGTCACGCAGCCGGTCCAGAGTTTCACGATCGGGCGCGCGTAACGCGAGGTGGTTGAGCCCGGCACGCATCCGCTCGTGCCGTCCCGTCACCGCAGAGGACTGCTCGAGCACGATGTATGGCGCGCCCTGGCGGCGCCATACACGGCCGGCATCCCAAGCGGCGTCGACATCCTCGTCCCAACCGATGCGGGTGAGCAGCCAGTCGAACGACGCACCGCCGTGGCGAATATCCGTCGTCCAGAGCTCGATGTGGTGCACAGGATTCGCCATGGAGGCGCACGATACCCGGGAAGTGACGAACACACCGTTTCGTTGACCTGGCTGCCCTGCAACGAGTCCCGAACAACTCAGAGACGCCGCGACAGCCGCCGCGACACCCATCGCACGGGCCGAAGTCCGGTGCGGCCCGCACGCAGTGCCACCGCACGGGTCCGACGGATCACCACCCGCGGGTCGGCGCTGCGGACCTGCCCGAGGCACCAGCCGGCGAGGAACGCCGCAGCTGCCGTACCGGCTACCGTGACCGTCGGATTCTCCGGTCGTGACACCACCAGTACGACGACGAGCACCAGCAGACACAGCCCGGCGACCACGAGCTTGCGGTGCGGCCGCAGCAGTCGATGCATCCGCTCGGCGAAGCCGGGATCACTCTCGAGCAGCGACTCCTCGATCTCGTGGATCTGCCGTTCCTCGTGCGGCGTCAGGCCCATGGTGCGCTCCTTATGCAACCGGTCGCCGGATGCATACCCGCAAAGGACCCGCGTGAATCCCCTCGCCGTAGGGCTGCGGCCACCGCCGGCCCGGCGTCAGCGTGAGCTCCGCAGCGTGGCGTACGAGAAGTCGATGAGGTATTCGTTCAGGGCACGCGAGGCGGCCTCTGCGGCGTCGGCGTCCCCGTCGAGGATCGCCGTGAGAATGCGGCTGTGCAACGACGATCCCGCTGCGATCTCGGCCTGCTCATCGACGACGTGCGCGAACCAGAAGCGTCGGGACAGACCCTGCGCTGGTGCAATGGCGTCGGCGAGGTATTCGTTGGCGGCGCCCTCGACGATGAGCTCGTGGGTGTCCTTGACGGTGTCGGCATACGCCTCCAGCGTGAAGGCGTCCTTTGCCAGCAGCTCCACCATCGCAGTCATCCGCTCGCGCACGTCGGCGCCAGCGCGCTCGGCGGCCAACCGGACCGCGAGCGCCTCGAGTGCCCGGCGCAGTTCGAGCATCCGCAGCTCGGCCTCCACCGACGTCGGCGGGATCAGCACGCCCTTGTTCGGGTGGATCTCCACCATCCGATTGCGGGCGAGCTGCTGGAGCGCCTCCCGCACCGGCGTGCGACCGAGTCCGGTGCGCTCCATCAGCTGTGACTCGGACACGAGGGAGCCCGGCGGCACCTCCTGGAACACGATCATCCGCTCGATCGCGCGATAGGCCTGCGCGGCCTTTCCTTCACTCACGTCCCACCTCCGTCTGCCGCCGATCGTAGGACGGACCGGCAGGAGCCGCCGAGCTCGCCGCCCCACTGCGAAAGAAGAATCTCCATCAAACCATTGTGCAACCAGTATATCGGTTGCATACTGTATCGACGAAGCGTGGTGGTACACATCACTACGACCCTCGCCGCGGCAACCGCCGCACGGCACGTTTGTGAGGTTGAGCATGAACACACTCGAACAGCGATCGATCGACTTCATCCCGCCCGATGAACGGCACGGCTCACCGAGGAGCCTGCTCTTCGTGTGGTTCGCCGCGAACACCTCGATCACGGCAGTCGTCACCGGCGCCTTGTTCGTCGTCCTGGGCAACACCGCGCTCTGGTCGATCCCGGCGATCGTGCTGGGCAACATCGCCGGGGGCTTCTTCACGTCCCTGCACTCCGCGCAGGGCCCGAGGCTCGGTGTGCCGCAAATGATCCAGAGCAGAGCCCAATTCGGCTACCTGGGCGCCATACTCCCACTCGTCCTCGCCCTGATGATCTTCCTGGGCTTCTACGCGACAGGACTGGTGCTGGGCGGCCAGGCACTGGCCAACCTCCTGCACATCTCCCGGCACCTCGGGGCGGTCCTGTTCGCCGTCGTGTCAACGGTGCTGGCCATCTACGGTTACCGCTACATCCATCGCTTCTCCCACCTCGCGGCAGTGCTGAGCGGCGTGGTGTTCGTCGGCCTGTTCGTGCGGATCGGCTTCGACTCGCACACGGGCGCAGCCTTCAGCCACCACGAGTTCGCGGCCGCCCCGTTCGTCCTCGGCGTCTCACTCTCCGCGTCGTGGCAACTCACCTTCGGCCCGTACATCGCCGACTACTCGCGCTACCTGCCGGAGACCACCCCCAAGTCGGCAACCATCGGCTGGACCTTCCTCGGCAGCGTCCTCGGCGGCTCGCTCGCCATGGTGCTCGGCGCGCTGGTCGCGGCGATCGGCGGCGCCGCGTTCCTGAGCGACCAGGTCGGCTACCTCGCCGACCTCGGGGGCGCGCTGTCCGCCCTGGTCCTGCTCGCCGTCATCTGCGGCAAGCTCACCGGCGACACGCTGAGCGCGTACGGAGGTTACATGTCGGTGGTCACGATCGTCACCAGCATCACCGGCCAGAAGGTGATCCGACCGAAGCACCGCGCCATCTACGTCACGCTGATCTCGGCGGCGGCGCTGGCGATCGCGCTGGCCGCGACCAATTCGTTCCTCACATCGTTCACCAACTTCCTGCTCTTCCTGCTCTACTTCATGACCCCGTGGTCGGCCATCAACCTCGTCGACTTCTACTGGGTCCGTCGCGAGCAGTACCGCATCCAGGACCTGTTCGACCCGCACGGCAGCTACGGCCGGATCAACAAGGCAGCGTTCACCGCATACCTGATCGGCGTGGCGATCCAGATCCCGTTCATGAACAGCAGCCTGTATGTCGGCCCCATCGCCGACTGGCTCGGTGGCGCCGAGGTCGCCTGGGTGCTCGGCTTGCTGGTTGCCGGCGGTCTCTACTACGTCCTGTCCGCTGCTGTCCGGAGGGAACACCTTCCGGTTGCGGAGTTACCCGCCGAGCCGGCCTCCGCCGCAGCCAACTGACCCGACACCCTTCCCGAAACACGAGGAGTCATCGTGAAATACAGCCCTGCCACCGAGCGGAACCCCCTGCCCTACTCCCCCTTCAAGGCGTGCACCGTGCCGCGCCCGATCGGCTGGCTCTCCAGCGTCAGCCGGGACGGCGTGGAGAACCTCGCGCCATACAGCCAGTGGCAGAACCTGACGTTCGACCCGCCGATGGTGATGTTCTCCGCAAACCAGTACCCGGACGGCCGGCGCAAGGACACCGTCGTCAACGCGGAGCGGACCGGCTGGTTCGCGTGGAACATGGCCACCTGGGAGCTGCGCGACGCCGTCAACATCAGCGCCATGGCCCTCCCCGATCACGAGAGCGAGTTCGAACGTGCCGGTCTGCGCCGCGAAACCGCAGACCTGTCAGGGGTTCCCATGGTTGCCGACAGCCCCTGCCACTTCGAGTGCAAGTACCTGTCCACCCACCGCCTGGTGGGCAACTCCGAGGTCGGCACCATCGATATCGTCTTCGCCAGCGTCGAGCGCATCCACATCGCGGATGACGCCCTCACGCCGGACGGCAAGCTCGACGTCTCGCGCATCCAGCCCATCGCCCGCATGGGCTACTACGACTACACCGTCGTCAAGGACACCTTCGAGATGCGCATCCCTGGTGCCACCGCGGAAGCCGCGGACGGACTTGAGGGCGCGGCGGGTTAGCAGGGCGGCACCGTCGACCGACAGGCCCAGCAAACACTGACAGGCTCACCTACACCGGCGCGAATCCGTCCGTGTAAGTGGGCCTGTCGAGCGTAAGTGGGCCTGTCGGTGGTGGGGGGTCAGGCCGCGGGGGCGGGAGCACCCTTCCGGCGGCGGCCGGCGATGACGAAGCCGACGGCGACCACTGCGGCCAGTGCACAGGACAGGCCCATGACCAGCCAGCTGAGCTGGTAGCCGTGCTCGCTCGCCAGGCCCTTCACCGAGGACGCGTGCGCGGACAGGATCGCGCCGAAGACCGCCGAGCCGACGGCCGGGCCGAGGCTGATCGACAGCTCGTAGATGCCCTCCCCCATCGACACCTCGTGCTCGCGCAGACCGCCGACGACCAGGGTGCGGGTGGAGCTCTCGATGAAGCCCATGCCGCCGACCGCCACCGCCGTCAGCACGACCACCGCGGCCAGGCTGTTGTGCCAGCCGACCAGGCCGAGGAACCCGACGGCCGCCAGCACGGAGCCGATCATCATCACCGTGCGGAAGCCGATCGCCTTGCCGAGCCAGGCGGTCGACAGGACACCGAGGAACATCACGAAGAAGGTCACGGCCAGCCAGATGCTGATGCCGAAGGGCGACAGGCTCAGTCCGTAGCCGAGGACGGCATGCGGTGCGGCCATGAAGGTCGAGCCAACGACCTGGCCGCCGAGAACGGCCAGGTACGTGCAGAATCCGACGATGTAGACCGGCACGAAGTGCGGCTTGAAGAGCCACC
Organism: Flexivirga oryzae; assembly: GCF_014190805.1. NCBI lineage: Bacteria > Bacillati > Actinomycetota > Actinomycetes > Micrococcales > Dermacoccaceae > Flexivirga > Flexivirga oryzae. The sequence goes on from NZ_JACHVQ010000002.1 coordinate 494,039, forward strand.
GCAGGTCGGCGAGCGGCTGGTCGATCCGCAACTCGACGGCCGTCCAGGCGACGAGGATCAGCGCGCCGAGCACGATGCTGCCGATCACCCGGGCCGACGTCCAGCCCCAGTCCGAGCCCTCGGAGATGCCGAGAAGCAGGAACGCGAAGCCGGCGCCCAGCATGACCGCACCGACCCAGTCGACGCGCAGGTCGGAGCGACGCTCCACCTTCTCGCCGCGCACCAGCAGCAGCCCGACCAGGCCGACCAGTGTCCCGACCGCCGGCAGCCAGAGCGCCCAGGTGGGTCCGTCCGTGTAGCGAGTGATGAATCCGACTGCGACCAAACCGAATACGACACCGAAGATGAGGATCGAGGTGAGGTAGCTGATCGCGCGCTTGGTGTCGTCGTCGCCGTACCGAGCGCGCACCAGCCCGAACATCAGGGGCAGGTATGCCGGGAACATGCCTTGCAGCACACGCCCTGCCACGAGCACGGAAAACGTTGGTGCTGCTGCAATCAGGACGGATCCGGCGGCGACGATGGACACCTGGATCCGCAGGATCTTGCGGTGCCCGTACACGTCACCGAGCTTGCAGAAGACCGGTGTCGACACGGCGCTGGCGAGGGTGAAGGCGGTCAGTGCCCAGGACAGGGTGCCGACGCCGACGCCGAACTTGGCTGCCAGCGACGCGTAGACCGGTGAGAAGTAGATCTGCAGCACGCCGCTGAAGAGTTCGACCAGCACCAGCGGTCCGAGGAAGACGGCGAGCGGTTGCCGGGTGAGCGGTTGCGCTTTGCGCAGTGGGGTTTCCAGTACGTGGGTCATGGTCCTACCTGTTCGGGGAGTCACGCCGTCGCCAGCGCGTCGGCGGTGTCGGTCGGCGTCGCCTCGGCATGCAGCGCGGCGAGGCGGGTCGTGGCGAGTTCGGCATACAGGGCGGCGCCATCGGTGAGGACACCGTCGTCGAAGACGGCGAGCGGCGAGTGGTTGAACGCCGCGGCGGCCGGGTCGGCGCCGGGAGTGAGCGCGCCGAGCCCGATGAAGGTGCCGGGCACCCGATCGAGCACGTGGGAGAAGTCCTCCGACCCGGAGACCGGGGTCGCCAGGCGGGTCATCCGCTCCTCCCCGAGCAGGGCGGCGATGACCCGCTCCGCACGCTCGGTCTCGGTCAGATCCGTGACGGTGCGCGGGTATTCGGTCCGGTAGTGCACCTCGGCCTCCAGTCCGTGCGCGGCCGCGATCCCCTGCAGCAGCCGTGGGATCGCCACCTGCAGGTGGTTGCGGTTCTCGTCGGAGAACGTCCGGATGGTCGCCTCGAAGCGTGCCGTGTCGGGTATGACGTTGCGCTTCGTGCCGGCCTGCAGCAGCCCGACCGTCACCACCGCCGGATCGAACATGTCGAGCTGCCGGGTGACCATCACCTGCAGCGCGGTGACCATCTCGGCGGCGGTCGTGACCGGGTCCTTCGCGTGGTGCGGCGCCGACCCGTGCCCGCCGGAGCCGTGCACGACGACCTCCAGCCCGTCGGACGCGCTCATCATCACGCCGGGCTTGGTCAGCAGCTGGCCGTGCGGTGCCAGGCCGGAGAAGACGTGCATGGCGTATGCCGCGTCCGCGGTGCGTCCGGCCGCCTCGAGCACGCCTTCGCGGAGCATGACGGACGCCCCGTCATACCCCTCCTCGCCGGGCTGGAACATCAGCACGACGTCGCCGGGCAACTGCTCGACACGATCCGCGAGCAGCCGGGCCGCGCCGGTGAGCATGGCGGTGTGCAGGTCGTGACCGCAGGCGTGCATCGCACCGTCGACACGCGAGCTGAACGCGACGCCGGACCGCTCCTGCACGGGCAGCGCGTCCATGTCGGCACGCAGCAGGACGACAGGGCGGTCCGGTCCGGCCGGCGCACCGCGTCCCCGAAGGACCGCCGTGACCGAGGTCGTGTCCGTGCCCGTCGAGATCTCCAGCGGCAGGCCGTCGAGCTCACGCAGCACCTTCTGCTGCGTCCGCGGCAGGTCCAGACCGACCTCCGGCTCCTGGTGCAATTCGTGGCGGAAGCGGATCAGGTCGTCGGTCAGGTCGCGGGGTTCCAGTGACATCGGCTCTCCTCGTCGGGTGAAAATCGGCTGGATCGATTGTGAGGTGAGCCGCATCACAGATCACTGAATCCCTACAACCGATCAGTAACCTGCTAGCTATCCCAGCTTTCATGCTTCAATCACGGAGTATGGCGAGTATTCGCGATATGCCCAGCGAGGAAGATCTGGCCCTGATCAACGCGCTGCAGATCGCCCCGCGAGCGCACTGGACCGACCTGGCCGACGTGCTCGAGGTGCACCCGACTTCATTGGCGGCGCGCTGGGAACGGCTGCGCGCAACCGGCACGGCCTGGGTCACCGGACACCTCGTCGGGGATCCCCAGGCGATGTCGCTGTCGTTCCTGGAGGTCGATTGCGACATGCGGCAGCGTGAGACCGTCTCGGCGGCGCTGACCCGGCTGCCGAACATCGCGACCGTGGAACACTCGGCCGGCGACCGGACCCTGCTGCTGACGGTGATCACCGAGTCGTTCCAGACGTTCAGCGACGTGGTGATCGAGCAGATCACCGCACTACCCGGCGTGATGGGTTACCGGTCGGCACTGTGCACACGACTGCACCACGGCGGCTGGGCGTGGCGCCTCGGCGTGCTGAACGCTACCCAACGGGCCCAGATCCAGCGGCTGGCAACCGTGATCGGCCCGACGCAGCCGGTGCCGGACAGCCACCGGGCGTTGCTGCCCCACCTGGCCGTCAACGGGCGCGCCACTGCAGCCGAGATCGCCCGTGCCGTGGGCCGCAGCCCGGCGACGGTGCAACGCCAGCTGAACCGGGTGATCGCCGCGAACGTGCTGTCCTTCCGGTGCGAGATAGCCCAGCGTTACAGCGGTTTCCCGGTCAGCTGCCAGTGGTTCGTGCGGGTGCCCGCCGACGCCCACGACCAAGCGGCCCGGGCCATCGGCGAGCTCCCGCAGGTCCGCCTCGCCGCGTCCACGACCGGTGAGGCGAACATGATCATCGTGATGTGGCTGCGTTCCGTCGCGGAGGTGATGGACGTGGAGGTCACACTCACCCGGCGGATCCCGGGCATCGAGTTGCTACGCAACAGCATCATCCTGCGTGCCACCAAACGCGTCGGCTGGTTGCTCAACCCGGACACCACCGGCAAGGGACCGGCGGAGCATCCGCTGGAAGTCACCGACCTCGCGCACTGAGCGGCCGTACGAGAGCGTCAGCGGTGTCCGTGCCCGTGTCCGTGCCCATGTCCGTGCCCACGCTGCACCAGCGCCGGAATGAGCTTGTCCGCCTTCGGGGTACCGAGACCGCTCGCAGCGTCCCAACCACGGTGCGCCGAGAAGCCGGCAATCACCGGGTCACCCGGGAAGTGGTTGTCCCCGGTCGTCACGTCGTGGAAGTCGTTGGCGTAGTTCTTCCTGGAGTGCGAGATGGCGTAGAGCGTCGGGTTGATCGCGCCGACCCGCCGCCGGCCGGCCTGATCGGCCAGGGCGATGAGCCCGGCCCACTGCGGCGACCCGGCGCTGGTGCCTCCGAACAGGTAGGTGGCCTGTGGGTTGTTGCCCGGCGTCCACACCGCCAGCACACCACCGTTGATCGCGGCGTTGTACGCGACGTCAGGAACCCCGCGGGACCGGAGGTGCAGGTTGCCCCGCTGGTATGACGGGGTGCGGTACAGCACCGAGAAGCCGCCACCACCCGCGGCCTCGTAACCTGGCTCGTTCCAGACGGTTTCACTGTGATACGCGCCGGTCAGCCCGTCCGCGTCGAGCATCGTTCCGCCTACACCCGTGACGTTGGGATCGCTGGCCGGCGTGCTCGCCGCCTTGTAGTAGGAGGTGCCGTCGCAGGTCGGCTGCGCCGATCCCTGGTCTCCCGACGAGGCGAGCAGGGTGATGCCTCGGGCAGTCGCCCTGGCGAACAACCGGTGCTGCTGGGCCATCAGTGCGGGGTCCATGCACTTCTCGCCCTCGCCGAAGCTCTGCGAGATCACGTCGCCGAGGTTGTGGTCCACGGCATACCGCGTGGCCGACAGGATGTCCGCGTCCTGGTTCGACCTGGCCATCACCAGCTTGATCCTGGCGGCGGGCGCGATCGCGTGGGCCCATTCGACGTCGAGGGTGATCTCACCGGACCAGTTCACCTGGTTCGCGTCGTTCGGGTCGAAGGGTGTCAAGCCGTCCGGCGCGATCTGCGTCAGGTTGGCCGCGGGGAGGTCGAACTGCGCGTTGAACGTGTTCAGGTCGTTGACCAGCGACGGGCTCGAGTAGGCATCGATGATGACGATCGTGCGGCCGCGACCGTCCAGGCCCTTCTTGGCGAGCTTGTCGACGCCGTACGCGGCCCGCATCTGGGCCGGACCGTAACAGCCGGCGGGCGTGGTCGTCTGGCACCCGAACGTCGTCGCGTTCGGCGATGCGGTGCCGACCCGCTTGAAGTGCGGCTGTGCACCGATCGCCGGTGTCATCGACCCGGTGGCGGTGCCTGCCGCCGTTGCGGCGGTGCCGGGTGCTGCGGCGGTGAGTGCGAGGGCCGCGGAGCCTGCCATGGCGATGAGGGTGGCCGCCTTGCGTCCGGTGCGGGCAGAGGTGTGGGGCATGGATGATCCTCCATCCTGAGCAACGCCGACGGGGTGGTCGTGCTCAGTCGTTACCTGCGGAGGCTCGGGGTGGGCCAGCGCATCGGCAACCTATACCCTCCTAGCGCGTGTGTGGGCCGGAACGACGGACATACGCGATCGTCGACCGATTCGACAGCAGAGGACGGTTTCGTGATGGATCAGCCGACAGCGGCGCGGGTGTTGGTCGTCCAACCCGGCGACGACGACCCGCTGGGTCGCTTCGACGGGTGGCTCACCGCACGCGGCATCGACATACACACTGTTCGGCCGTATGCCGGAGACGCTGTCCCACAACGGCTTTCGGCCGACGCACTAATCGTGCTCGGCGGTGAGATGAGTTCGACGGACGACGCGAACTTCCCGTGGCTGGAGCAGGTTCGCGTGCTCTATCGCGACGCGGCGGAGCAGGCGAAACCCACCCTCGGGATCTGCCTCGGCGGGCAACTGCTCGCGCAGGCGCTCGGTGGCACGGTCGAGAAGGGCGCACACGGGACCGAGGCCGGACTGGTCACTGTGGGTCTGACCGGGGACGCGGCCGGTGACGACCTCTTCGGTGACCTCGGACCAGAGATTCAGGTCGCCTCCATGCACGGCGACGCCATCACCAGGCTGCCCGACGAGGCCGTGTTGCTCGGCACCGGTCGGACCTATCCCAACCAGGCATTCCGCGCCGCGCCGAACGCGTGGGGTGTGCAGTTCCATCCCGAGATCAGCCCCGCCACCTATGCGGAGTGGGCAGGTGCGTTCCGCGGCTCCGACCCGGAGGAGATCCGGCGGGTCGGGCAGGGCGTGGACGACCTGGTCGCTGCGGACGCCACGGTGCAGCGGACCGCGGCCGTGCTTGCGTCCCGGTTCGCCGACCTGGTCACCGGCTGACCGGCGACCTACTCGAGGTGCCGCAGATAGCGCGTCGGTGAGTCGCAGAAGTTGCGGTAGTGCATGACGAGTTCGAGGTCGTCCCACGAGCGTTCGTGGTAGCCCTCCTCATCCAGCTCCAGCACCGTCGCCCCGGGCAGGCTCGCGATGACCGGCGAGTGCGTCGCCAGCAGCACCTGGACGCCGGGACTGGTCAGCATCGTCATCAGCTCCCCCACCAGACGCAACTGCGCGGTGAACGACAGACCCGCCTCCGGCTCGTCGAGCACGAAGAACCCGTCACCGCTGAATCGGCTGGTGTCGATGAGGGTCCGGAACGCTTCGCCGTGGCTGAGGCGATGGAACTCGGGGTCCCTGGTGTGGCTGTCACGCCGGGTGCTGTCCAGGTAGGTGAACAGTCCGTGCATCGTCTCGGCCCGGACGAAATAGCCCCACCGCGACGCACCGGCGCCACGGACCAGACGCAGCCAGTCGTGCAGCGGGGACTCGCTGTGCCAGGTGGTGTGCATGGCACCGGTCGAGCCGCCCTCGGCGTTCATCCCGAACGCCATGGCGACCGCCTCGACGAGCGTGGACTTGCCGGTGCCGTTCTCCCCCACGAGCACCGTCGCACGGGACAGGTCGAGACCCTCGTCGAGCAGTTGCCGCACCGGCGGAAGCGACGCCGGCCACCCCTGCTCGACCGGCGCGTCCGGTCGCTTCTCGACGCGCCGCACCGGTGCCGGCATGAGCCACTGATCCGCCACGCCTCGCACCCTACGGGTCGCCACCGACCGGTGGTCGACAGCAGCAGGGCGGCACGGCGGCCCTGTCGGTGCTCGGTGCGAGCATCGCCCGATCAATCAGAACCGCGAAGGACTCGGGGGAGACACCATGGGGATGCACAATCAGCAACGGCGAGCCGCGAAAGCCAAGGCTCGCCGACGGCGCCGAGCACCGGCCGGTCATCAGGGTGCGGGCTCCGCCGCACATGCCGCGTGGCCATGGACCGGGGCGCCGCCCGCGGATCCTGACCGGACCGAGGACGACCGGATCGCCGACGACATCGCCGATGCCGTCGGATCACTGGCCGCGGGAACCCCACAGACGGCAGCTGCTCCGTTGCAACGGTTGCTGGATCGTGGCGCGCCCGCGGCGCTGCGGGTTGCGACCTGCCATCAGCTGAGCGCGATGCTGGAGGCCAGGATCGACGACGCGTGGACGCGCGGTTGGCGACCGGTCGACCTGCACAACCTCACCGGTCGCAACCTCAACGAGTCCGCCAAGCTGGTCGTCGCGGACGCCATGGCGGCACAGCTGGCCGCCTTTGCGACCGCAACGATCGCCCCGGCCTGGGCCGAGCAGCTGCGCACCATGGGTGCCAGTCGTTGGTGGCGGGCATCGGACGACTTCGTGACGGCCCGATCCGGCACCGACGGTTTCGAGCGCACTGTCCGATCCGCGGTCGACGTCGCCGCCCTGCTCGCAATGCTGCCCACCATCGAACGCCTCGACCCGCTACCGGGCACGGCGCGCCCACAGCGGCCTGAACCATCCGATCAGGTCGACCCACGGATCCTCGAGCGAGTACGCCGGTTGCTCGCCCAGGCGGAGTCGACGCCGTACGAGGCGGAGGCCGACACCTTCACCGCAGCCGCACAGTCGCTGATGGCCAGGCACAGCCTCGACGTGGCCATGTTGTCGGTGTCTGCCGACCGACCCGCCGACCAGGCCGGACCCGTCCGGCTCTGGGTCGAACGCCCCTATGAGCAGGAGAAGATCCAGCTGCTGCACGTCGTGGCGGAGGCAAACCGGTGCCGCGCGGTCTGGACGTCCGATCTCGGCTTCGCGACCGTCATCGGCCACCGGCCCGACCTGGCCGCCGTCGAGGCGATCTTCACTTCCCTACTGCTGCAAGCGACCCGGGCGATGGTGGGTGAAGGACGCCAGGTCACGAGCTCGGGTCGGTCGCGCACTCGCAGCTTCCGACGGTCGTTCCTGTTCTCCTACGCCACTCGTATCGGCGAACGTCTGCAAGCCGCCACCGACTCGGAAACTGCGTCAGTGTTGGAGGAACACGATGCCAACCCGTCCGGTGACACAGACGCCTCACGTGCGCTCGTCCGGGTCCTGGCGAAGCGCTCCGCCGAGGTCGACGCAGTGGTCGACGAGCTGTTCCCCCAACTGGTTTCGAAGGCGAGCAGCTTCACGCCGGATCTCTACGGCTGGAGTGCGGGCCAGCGGGCCGCAGATGCCGCGACCCTGTCCGGTGCCAAGTCGACACTCGCGAAACCCTCCTCGTGACAGTGCTGTTGGGCGATCAACGCGCGTATGCCGTGAACGCCTGTAGCGCGGCGAAGTCATCCACCGCATCCGGGCTGGCGACCTGCTCCAGCGGATGACCCTGGATCAGCCGTTTGACCGGCACTTCCAGCTTCTTGCCGGTGCGGGTGTGGGGTATGGCGTCCACCGCGACGACGTCGTCCGGCACGTGCCGCGGTGAGGCGCCGGTCCGGATCGCCGCCTTGACGTCGGCCGCCAACTCATCGGTCAGCTCGACGCCGTCCGCCGTCACGACGAACAACGCCAACCAGTAGCCGCCATCGGCGAGTTCGGCTCCGATCACCAGGGATTCGCGGATCTGCGGGATCTTGTCGACCACCGCGTAGATGTCGGCGCTGCCCAGCCGCACACCGTGCCGGTTGAGCGTGGAATCCGAACGCCCGGAGACGATCACGGTGCCGCGCGAGGTCACCGTCACCCAGTCGCCGTGGCGCCATACACCGGGGTAGGTGGAGAAGTACGCGTCGTGGTAGCGGCTGCCGTCGGGGTCGTTCCAGAAGTACAGCGGCATCGACGGCATCGGCCGGGTGACCACGAGCTCGCCGACCTGGTCGACCAGCGGCTGGCCGCCCGCGTCCCAGGCCGCGAGCGCGACACCGAGCGACGGCCCCGACATCTCGCCACGCCACACCGGTGTGGAGGGCGCCGCCCCCGCGAAGGCAGCGACCACGTCCGTGCCGCCGGAGGTCGACTGCACCTGGACCTGCGCGCTGACCCGTTCGCGCACCCAGTCGTACGACGCGGGCGAGACCGGTGCCCCGGTGACGCCGATGACCCGCAACGCCGACAGATCCAGGTCGCGTCCCGGCTGCAGATCGGCCTGGGCGCCGGCGAGCAGATAGCCGGGGCTGACCCCGAGCATGGCGACCCGTTCGTCGGCGGCGATCCGCCACAGCCGGTCCGGGCCGGGGTGTGAGGGGCTGCCGTCATACAGCACGACCGGTGCGCCGACGAGCAGCCCGGCGGCGACGATGTTCCACATCATCCAGTTGGTGGTGGTGTACCAGAAGAGCGGGCGTTGCGGGCCGGCATCCAGGTGCAGCCCGAGCATCTTCAGGTGCTCCAGCACCACGCCACCGTGCCCGTGCACGATGCCCTTGGGCAGGCCGGTCGTGCCCGAGGAGAACAGCACCCAGAGCGGGTGGTCGAAGGCGACCCGGTCGAAGCGTGGGGCCGCCGGTGTGCCGGCCACCTGGCTCCAACTGAACGCCCCTGGGGCGGAGGGCTTTTCGTCATACAACCCGAGGTTGGGCACCTCGACGACAGCCCGCAAGCTCGGCAACGACTCGCGCAGCGCGGCCACCTCGTCACGGCGGTCGAGCGAGCGGCCGTTCCAGTGGTAGCCGTCCGCGGCGAAGAGCACGACCGGCTCCAACTGCGCGAATCGGCCGGCCGCTCCGCTGCCGGAGTAGTCCTGCGCACAGGCCGACCAGACCGCGCCGATGCTGGCACAGGCCAGGAACGCGACCAGCGTGGGAGTGGTGTTGGGCAGGTAGCCGACCACCCGGTCACCGGGACGCACGTCGTTCGCGCGGAGCCAGCCGGCGACGGCACCCACCTGGGCACGCAGTTGCGCCCACGTCGTCCGCACGACGGTCCCGTCCTCGTCGATGGCGGTGACCGCCACCGTGTCGGCCGTCGCGGGGTCCGCACCGTGCCGCAGCGCGTGCTCGGCGTAGTTGAGCCGGGTGCCGGGGAACCACTGCGCTCCCGGCATGGTGTCGTCGGCCAGCACCGTGGCAGGGTCCCCGTCGGCGACGACGTCGAAGAAGTCCCACACCTGGCGCCAGAAGCCGTCCGGGTCGGTGACCGACCACGACCACAACTCGCGGTAGTCGCTCAGGTCGCACCCGGCCCGGGTGGCCGCCTGCTGCGCGAACCGGGTGATCGCTGCGCCGGCGAGCTCGGCAGGGTCCGGCCGCCAGATCGGCTCGGGTGTCTGGTCGTCACTCATCAGGTCCTCTTCCGTTCGCAGCCCGTCGCCGCCTGATCAATCCTGCTGCTGAGAAGTTACCCGCCGGACCCGACGTCGTGGCGACCCAGTCGCCGGACCCGCCCGCGCGACGCCGCAGCCGTCCTTTTCAGGGTCGTCCAAGGTGTGCCTGGGGGTTGACCCTGATGTGTGGTGCACCATCGCGAGCAACAGTGGATGGATGAACCAATCCCGCTCTCTCGCCGTCGATTCGGCGCGCGTTCCCGCCCTGTGGGTTCCGGCGATGCTGCTCGCCTACGGACTCTTCCGCTTCCTCGACCGGCTGGGTGGAACCGACCGGTCCGGACCACTCTGGGTCGCCGGGCACGTGTGCTTCTTGGTGGCCATCATCGGTGTCGCGGCCCTCGACGTCATGGTCTGGCGACGGTTGGGCCGCAGCCTTGCGCCCGACGCCGCCCTGGTCGCCGGTCTTCTCGGGTCCGCGGCGTTCGTCTGGGTCATCCTGGGAGACATCTTCCCGGGCGTGCACTCGAACTATCCGGTGCCCGACCTGGTCGCCGCCGCGGGCCCGCCGGCGTTCCTGGTCGGTCTCTTCGGGCTGCTGGGCAGCCTGGCACACCGAGGCCTGTTCCCTTGGCCGCATTGGGCTCTCGTTGTGATCGGGTTCGGCTGTGTCGGCGTCTCGCTGCAGCTGCTGCCGCTCGCGGCAGTCATCCTGTTGCTCGCCTTCGAGCCGTTCCGCTCCGCCACCCGCAGGCTCGTCGGCGGACGGGCGCCGACGGGGACGCGCCTCCCCCACAACAGTCCGCCCGGCGGCTAGCGTCGACCCATGCTCATCGCCAAGGACGCGGCCCAGCTGTCGCACGCGGGCAACACGCAGCTCACCTTCGCAGCCTTGGCCGGCATCGCCGCCGTGGTGCTGCTGATCGTCGTGGTGAAACTGCACCCCTTCATCTCGTTGATCGTCGGCTCGGCCGTCGTGGCCCTGGTCGCCTGGATCCCCGGCGCTGATGCGGTGACCAGCTTCACCAACGGCGCGATCTCCCCGAACGGTGGCTTCTCCGGCACCGCCGGCTCGGTGGCACTCCTCATCGCGCTCGGCGCCATGCTGGGCCAGATCCTGGTCGACTCCGGCGGCGCCGGGGTCGTGGTCGACACCATCAGCGACAAACTGTCCGGCTCCGCCCTCCCCTGGGGTATGGCGCTGATGGCGGCGCTCATCGGATTGCCGATGTTCTTCGAGATCGGCGTGGTCGTGCTGGTGCCGATCGTGCTGATGGTGGCCCGGCACACCGGGCAACGGTTGATGCTGGTCGGCATACCCGCCCTCGCCGGCCTGTCGGTGCTGCACGGCCTCGTCCCACCGCACCCCGGCCCGGAGACCGCGATCGCGTCGTTGCACGCGGACCAGGGGCGCACGCTCATCTTCGGCCTCATCGTCGCGATCCCGACCCTGGTCCTCTGCGGCCCGCTGCTCGCCCGGGTGCTGGACCGAATGGTGCCGATCGAGCACCCGACGCTGCCCGGCGGCAGCACCGAGGACGTCGCGGCCCACCTCGACGACAAGACCGGCGCCACCACCCGCCCCAGCTTCGGCCGCTCGGTCGCGATGCTGCTCCTGCCGGTCTGCCTGATGCTGCCGGCGGCGATCATCAACCTGATCGTGCACGACGAGGACAACCGGGCCCGGCAGATCCTGGACGTGATCGGCACCCCGTCGGTCGCCCTGCTGATCACCGTCGTCGTCGCCTACTTCGCGCTCGGCCTCGGCTCGGGTATGTCGCGCAGCCAGGCCAGTGACTCCCTCGGCCGCGGCCTGCCCGGCATCGCGGGCATCATGCTGATCGTCTGCGCCGGCGGCGGATTCAAGCAGGTGCTGGTCGACGCCGGTGTCGGCAACGTGATCGCGGACTGGGCCGAGGGCAAGCACATCAGCGTGCTGCTGCTCGGCTGGCTGGTCGCGGTCGGGATCCGGCTCGCGACCGGGTCGGCCACGGTCGCGACGGTGACGGCGGCCGGCATCGTCAGCGGCCTCGCCGCCGACCTGTCACCGAGTCACCTGGCGCTGCTGGTGCTGGCCATCGGGTGTGGATCGCTGTTCTTCTCCCACGTCAACGACGCCGGCTTCTGGCTGGTCAAGGAGTACTTCGGGATGTCGGTCGGCCAGACGATCCGGTCCTGGTCGCTGATGGAGACCGCGATCTCGGTCGTCGGTTTCGCGTTCGTGATGCTGCTGAGCGTCTTCACCTGACCGGGTCTCACGCGAACACGAAGTACCGCAGGCTGACGTACACCCAGGCGAGCGTCGTGGTCACCGCCGTGACCACGATGCCGTAGCGGGTGAACTGCCAGAAGCTGATCCGGTGCCCGGTGCGGGCGGCCAGGCCGATGGCCACCACGTTGGCGCTGGCTGCGACGGCGGTGCCGTTGCCGCCGAAGTCGGCGCCGAGCGCGAACGCCCACCACAGCGACCGTCCGGTCGCCTCGTCGGGCGCGTCGGCGGCCAGTTCCTCGACGACGGGGGCCATCGTCGCGACATACGGGATGTTGTCGAAGAAGGCGCCCAGGATGCTGGACCCGAACAGCAGCGCGGTGGCGGCCAGGTAGTAGTTGTCGCCGACCGCATCCGCGACCCAGCCACCGAAGGTGTCGATCACCCCGGTGTGAGTGAGTCCGGCGACCATGACGAACAGGCCCATGAAGAAGATCAGGGTCGGCCACTCCACCTCGGCGACCGCGTCCTGCGGGTCGGTCCGCGTCACCAGCAGCATGACACCGGCACCCAGCAGCGCGACGATCGCCGGGTCGAGCGACAACGCCCCGTGCAGGCTGAAACCGACGACCACGAGGGCGAAGACGGCCAGCGCCCGGCGCAGCATCGCCGGGTCGGTGATCGCCCGGCGTTCGTTGAGCAGCATCACCTCGGCGACCCGGTCCGGGTGGTACCGGAACTCGGACCGGAAGAGCACCCGCGCGCCGAGCACGAAGACCACGAAGATGACCACGACGACCGGCGCCATGTGCACCAGGAAGTCGGTGAAGCTGAGCCCGGCCCGGCTGCCGATGATGATGTTCGGCGGATCGCCGATCAGCGTCGCGGCACCGCCGATGTTGGACGCGAGCACCTCGGCGATCAGGTAGGGCCGCGCCGAGACGGCCAGCCGGTCGCAGACCACCACCGTCACCGGCGCGACCAGCATGATCGTGGTGACGTTGTCCAGGAACGGCGACGCGATCGCGGTGATGATCATCAGCATCACCATCAGCCGGTACGGCTTGCCGCCGGACCGTTTCGCCGCCCAGATCGCCAGGAAGTCGAAGAGGCCGGTCTGTTTGATGATGCCGACGATGATCATCATCCCCAGCAGCAGGAAGATGACGTTCCAGTCGATGCCCGCGTGCTCGGAGAAGAAGACCTCGCTGCCCGGGATCAGCTTCAGCCCGGCCATCACCCCCGAGGCGATGAGCACCACCGCAACCTTGTCGGCCTTCTCCGTGGCGATGAAGAAGAAGGCGACAAGGAAGATCGTCAGGGCCAGCGCCGCTGTCATCGGCTGGTCCTCGGGGGACGGGCTGGGCGGTTCACGGGGTGTCCTCCTCACCCGGGCGAAACGCCCAGTGGGATCAGGGGTTGTCGGTCAGGTCGTCACCGGCCGTCACGGCGAGGCTGGTGATCAGCCGCTCGAGCGTGATCGCGCCACGCAGGGATCCGTCGTCGTCGACGACCGCGATGACCGGACTACGCAGCCGCGCCATCAGCGCGGCGACCTCGAGCAGCGTCGCGTCGGCACGCACCAGGACCGGGGGTCTCATCGGGTCGGGCAGGCAGTCCGCGATCGTCCGCTTGGCCGCGGTCAACCAGAACCGGTCCGCGTGCGACTCGTCGACGGTGCGCACCAGCGCCGGGTCGTCCCGGTAGGAGTCCGGCACGATGAGGCGGAGCACCTGGCTGCCCGGCAGCACCGTCACCGGGCGTCCCTCGTCGTCCACGACGATCAGTCCCGGGATGCGGCTGACGGCCATCACCCGAACCGCTCGGATCACCTGATCGCCCGTGGTCACGGTCGGCGCGTGGGCGGCGATGTCCCCTGCCTGCATAGCATCCGTTCCCGTCATACATCGCGGTCGCGTGAGCAACCCGACGGCGCCCGGCACCACTTCGGTCATCACTGGCGCCTCCGTCCGTATGTCGTTGTCGATCCGCTGCCAGCCTTTCAAATCGGCCGGCGCCCCGGTATCCGTGCTGACACCCATATCGGTCGTGGGCAACCATGCAGCCGCATCGGCGTGACGCGTCCTCCGGCGCGGTGGCTCGACCGCGGACAGACCCGCCACGACGAGGCCGGCGGCGATCAGCAGACCGTGCCCCAGAGTCATCCCGATCGCGACCGCCGCCAGCCCCGTGACGAGCGCCACCTGCAGCCACCGCCGTGGTGTCATCATCGGCATCACGACCCTTCGGCTGGGTTCTCGTCCCTTCCACCCTGACCGGTCCCGCGCCGGTTCACCATCGGTGTCAGCACCCATCTTCGCGGCGTGAACCGTGCAGCACGGCCCCGTCGTGTGGACGCCGCGACGCCTCGCATGTCAGGCTCGCGGCACTATGTCGCTCTTCTGGCGGATCTACCTGCTGAACGCCGTGGTGCTCGTCGCGGCGACCATCAGCCTGGTCTTCGGGCCGGCGAGCGTCTCCGCACAGCCGGTCTTCGCCGAGATCGTCGTCGTCGTCCTCGGACTCGCCGCCCTGCTCGCGCTCGACGGCGTCCTCTTCCGGATCGGGCTGGCGCCGCTGCGCCGGCTCAGCCGGGCCATGACCTCCGTCGACCTGCTGCGCCCGGTCCCCCGCCCGGTGGACGCCGGCGGCGGGGACGTCGCGGAGGTGATCCGCACCTTCAACACCATGATCGACCGGCTCGAGTCCGAGCGGGGCCGCAGCGCGGCCCGTGCCCTGTCCGCGCAGGAGGCCGAGCGCCGGCGGATCGCCCAGGAGTTGCACGACGAGGTCGGGCAGACCCTGACCGCGGTGCTGCTCGACCTCAAACGGGTTGCCGATCGCGCCCCCGACCACGTGCGGGCGGAGCTGCGGGAGGTGCAGGAGACCACGCGTGGCAGCCTCGACGAGATCCGGCGGATCGCCCACCGGCTGCGCCCCGGTGTGCTCACCGAACTCGGACTCCCGAGCGCACTGCGGGTACTCACGGGCGACACCGCCGAGCGCACCGGCCTGCAGATCGACTACACCTGCAGCCCCGACCTGCCGCAGCTCGGCACCGAGACCGAGCTGGTCGTCTACCGGGTGGCGCAGGAGGCGCTGACCAACATCACCCGGCACGCACGGGCGGAGCGGGTCATGCTGTCGCTGGAGCACACACCCACCCGGGTCGAGTTGCGGATCCGCGACGACGGGGTGGGTATGGCGGGCGCCGCCGAAGGCGCGGGCCTGCAGGGGATGCGCGAACGCGCCCTGCTCATCGGTGCCCGCCTGACCATCGGCACCCCGCCGACCGGACACGGCACCGACATACATCTCGAGGTCCCCGTCGACCCGCAGACCACGGGGGCCGCATGACCTTCGACGCGCAGAACCCCGCCACCGTGCTGCTGGCCGACGACCACGCGCTGGTCCGCCGCGGGGTGCGGCTGATCATCGACAACGAGCCGGACCTGCAGGTGGTCGCGGAGGCCAGCGACGGCGCCGAGGCCATCGAGCAGGCCCGCGCCCACCTGCCGGACCTGGCGATCCTGGACATCTCGATGCCGCGGATGACCGGCCTGCAGGCCGCCCGGGAGCTCTCCCGCGAGCGCCCCGACCTGCCGATCCTCATCCTCACCATGCACGACAACGAGGAGTTCTTCTTCGAGGCGCTCAAGGTGGGCGCCTCCGGGTACGTCCTGAAGTCGGTGGCCGACCGCGACCTGATCGAGGGCTGCCGGGCCGCGCTGCGCGGCGAGCCGTTCCTGTATGCCGGAGCGGTGAACGCACTCATCCGCAACTATCTCGACCAGGTGCGTCGCGGCGCGGACCCGACCGGTTCGCCGATCACCCCGCGCGAGGAGGAGATCCTCAAACTGGTCGCCGAGGGCCGCTCCAGTCGGGAGATCGCCGACCTGCTCGTCATCAGCCCCAAGACGGTCGAGCGGCATCGTGCCAACCTGCTCGCGAAGCTCGGCCTGAAGGACCGGGTCGAGCTGACCCGTTACGCGATCCGCACCGGCCTGATCCAGGCCTGACGGGCCTCAGCGCTACGGGCGGTCCTGCCGGCCGAACCAGCTGGGCCGCGCGACCCGCAGCCGCAGCACCCGCTCGGACTCCTGCGCCTCCCGGACGTCACGGACCCGGCCCTCGAGCAACATGGTGAGCGACACCAGCCCGACCAACCGGGTCGAGTCCTCCCGGTCGACGACCGGCATCTTGTCGACAGCGTTGGCGGCCATGGCATTCGCGGTCTCCCGCAGCGTCTGGTCGGAGTGCGTGACGATGGGCGCGGTGATGCACAGCTCCTGCACCGGCCGGTTTGCGGAGCCCTCGTGCACGGCGGTCTCCAGCTGGGTCCGGGTCACCACGCCGACGATCTTGTCGCCGTCCTCGACGACCGGGTAGAGCATCTGCCGGCGGGTCTCCACCTTGGCCGGCTCGGTGCCGGAGATGACCTCCAGCGCCTCCGCCGCGGACAGGTCGCTCTCGTAGCTGAGGATGTCGCGCTGCATGACCTCGCCGACGAAGTAGATCTCCAGCGGGTCGACGTCGTACTCCCGCGTCAGGTGGTAGCCGCGGCGGGCGATCTTCTCGGTCAGCACCGAGCGCTTCAGCAGCAGGCTGGACAGCGCGAACGCCGTGGACGCGCCGATGATCATCGGCAGGATGGCGTCGAACCGGCCGGTCAGCTCCAGCGCGAAGATCACCCCGGTGAACGGCGAGCGCATGACGCCGCCGAGCACGCCGGCGAGCGCGACCAGCGCCCAGAAACCGGGACCGACGTCGGGGAAGATGTGCGCCTCGAGGGCACCGAGCGCGCCACCGATCATGAACATCGGCGCGAGGATGCCGCCGGAGGTGCCCGATCCGAGTGACAGCGACCAGATGAGGGTCTTGACGATCAGGATGCCCACGACCAGGCCGATCGAGATGCTGCCGTCCAGCTCGGCGCCGATGATGTTGTAGCCGACGCCCAGCGCCTCCGGCACGATCAGGCCACCGAGGCCGATGATGATGCCGCCGATCGCCGGCCACCACATCCAGTGCACCGGCAGCCGCCGGAAACCGTCCTCGGCGGCGTAGACCAGCATGGTCGACACGATCGCGAGCAGGCCGGCGACGATCCCGGTGACCGCACACAGCAGCTCGGCCAGCGGCGAGACGTGCAGGGCGCCGTGCACCGGGAAGAGCACACCGCTGCCCAGCATCGGGTGTCGTATGACGGTCGCGACGCACACCGCGGTGGCCACCGGCACATAGCTGCGCGGCCGCCATTCGAACAGCAGCAGCTCCACCGCCAGCATCACCGCCGCGAACGGCGTGTTGAAGGTTGCCGCCATACCGGCCGCCGAACCGGCCACCAGCAGGGTCTTGCGTTCGTCGGCGGTCAGCCGCAGGAACTGCGCGAACAGCGAACCGATGGCACCGCCGGTCATGATGATCGGGCCCTCGGCACCGAACGGACCGCCGGTGCCGATCGCGATCGCCGACGACACCGGTTTCAGCACCGCGACCCGCGGTTGCACCTTGCTGCCGCCCAGCAGGATCGCCTCGATCGCCTCGGGCATGCCGTGTCCGCGGATCTTCTCGGACCCGTAGCGCGCCATCACCCCGATGACCAGACCACCGATGATCGGGGCGAGCAGCACGACATACCAGTGGTCGTGACCGCCACCCGGTGCGACGAGCGCGGTGTCGATGCGCTGGTAGAAGATCGCGTTGGTGATCAACCCGATGAGCCGCAGCAGGGCCCACGCCACGACTGCCGCGATGGCGCCGACCGGAATGGCGAGCGCGGCGATGACGACCATTCGCGGTGTC
This sequence comes from Flexivirga oryzae, assembly GCF_014190805.1. Lineage (NCBI taxonomy): Bacteria > Bacillati > Actinomycetota > Actinomycetes > Micrococcales > Dermacoccaceae > Flexivirga > Flexivirga oryzae. Next base: position 511,841 of record NZ_JACHVQ010000002.1, read on the forward strand.
GCGCGGAAGTCGCCGAGGTGGTGGACGTCGCGCGGTACGTCGTTCGGCGCAATGGGCTGGGTCGAGCTCAACGGGGTCACTCTCTTGTCATGTGCACTGGTTCACATTTATATCGTGACACGACTATGTCGTGCGACGACATAGTATAGGGTTGCCCGAAATCACAACGGAAGGTCCAATCCGTGGCCACGCGCCCGCGCGTCACCGACGCCGACTACGCACGCCTGTTGCGGATGCGCACGCGCCTGCGCAAATTCGAGCACTGGAGCGCGGCACAGGCGGCGGCGATGGGGCTCACCGCGAGCCAGCATCAGCTGCTGCTCGCCATCCGCGGGCACGGCGGGGACGAGGGCCCGACGATCGGGGAGGTCGCCGACTACCTGCTGGTCCGGCACAACACCGCGGTCGAGCTGGTCAACCGCACCCAGGAGCTCGGGCTGATCGACCGGCACCGCGACGGCGCCGACCACCGGGTCGTGCGGCTCAGCCTCACCGACGAGGGCCGCGAACGACTCAACGCGCTGTCCGCGGACCACCTGGAGGAGCTGGCCCGGCTGGCGCAGGTGGTCGACGAACTCTTCGACACCCTGCACACCTGATCTCCCCCGCCCGTTTGGCAGGATCGGCGTATGAGCAACAACACCACTCCGGCCGAACTGGCCGACGACGCCGTCATCCTCGATGTCCGCCGCCAGGACGAGTGGGACGCCGGCCACGCGCCGACCGCCGTCCACATCCCCATCGAGGAGCTGCAGGACCGGCTCGGCGAGCTGCCCTCGACCGACGGCCCGATCCCGGTCGTCTGCCGCGGCGGTGGCCGGTCCGCCCGAGCCGCCAAGTGGCTGGGCGAGAACGGCTACCAGGCGATCAACGTCTCCGGCGGCATGAAGGCGTGGCACGCGGCCGGCAAGCCGATGGAGAGCGCGAGCGGCGACCCGGAAGTCATTTGAGGCCGCACCGCCGGCTTGCCAGACTTGGGGCGTGGCCACCCAGTACCCCGAGATCAGCGACCAGTTCCGCGGGTTCATCGAGGAGCAGCACCTGTTCTTCGTCGGCACCGCGGCGCGCGACGGTCGGGTCAACGTGTCCCCGAAGGGCCTGGACTCGCTGCGCGTGCTCGGCCCCGATCGGGTCGTCTGGCTGAACGGCACCGGTAGCGGGAACGAGACGGCCGCCCACCTGCTGGACACACCGCGGATGACGCTGATGTTCTGCTCGTTCACCCGCACGCCGATCGTGCTGCGGTTGTATGGCGCGGCGCGGGTCCTGCACCGGCGCGATCCGGAGTGGGACGAGTTGATCGACCTGTTCCCGCCGATGCGCGGAGCACGCAACATCTTCGACCTGCGGGTCGAGCTGGTGCAGAAGTCCTGCGGTTACGGTGTGCCGCTGTTCGACTTCCAGGAGGACCGCACGCTGATGGACTCGTGGGCGGCCAAGAAGGGTGCGGACGGCCTCGCCACCTACCAGCGGGACACCAACCAGCGCAGCATCGACGGCCTCCCCACCGGGCTGTTCGACGACACCCGCTGAGGCGTCCGATCTCGCCACCGGTTGCACCGCGCCGACATCGACCGGCGCAATAAGTCACACCAACACCACCGGCATCTGGTGGAATGGAGGTGTGATCGCGAGGGGAGGGCGACCATGACAACCGCACCCGCCGGTTCGACGCCGACCGGCGCACCGGCTTCGGAAACCACGCGTTTCGTCGCGCCGGACATCGACAATCTGAACGTCCGGATGGGGCCGAGCACGTCATACCCAGCCGTCGGCCTGCTGATGCCCGGCGCGCAGGTGACCGGCGTCAGCCTCCCGGGGCAGGACTGGCTCCAGGTGACGCACGGTCCACTGACCGGCGCCTGCGTCAGCGGCGACTACCTGACCGACGAGGCGCCTCCGGCGACACCCGCGACCCCCTGTCCGCGCATCGAAGGACGGGTCACCACCGACGACCAGTTCGCCAACATCCGGTCCGGCCCGGACTTCTCGCACCCGATCGTCGGGCGCTACCAGCACCACGAGCTGGTCAGCGGCAGCCTCGTCGACGACGGACCCTGGATCCGCACCGAACGCGGCTACGTCAACGGCGGCACCCTCACCCTGCACACGCCCGACCCGAGCTGCCTCAACGGCCGGATCCCGGAGCACCTGCTGTCGCCGATCCCGTTGTGCTACAACGCCACTGGCGAGTTCGACCCCGGCTACACCGCGACGACGCCGCGCTATCTCAACGGCGCCGCGCTCGACGCCCTGCACCGACTGCAGGCGGCGTTCAAACGACGTTTCGGACATTTCGCCACCATCGACCTCACCTATCGCTCGTACGACGAGCAGCAGTTCTGGTTCGAGAAGTTCAGCAGCCCACGCGCCGCGACTCCGGGCACCTCCAACCACGGTTACGGCCTGGCGATCGATTTCGAGGAGCGCGAAACCCCGTGGATCTACTCGTGGGGCGCGGTTGCCAACGAGTGGCTGCTGGCGCATCAGGCCCGCTTCGGTTTCGACAACCCGTTCGCGAGCACCCTGCAGGAGGGCGAGGACTACCACTTCAACTTTGTTGGCTGAAGTCTTGCGCCTTCCGGTCTCCGGAGCAGTAGTGTCGGTGGGCCCCAATTATCGTCACGTTTCGGAGATGAAATATGCATCGTCGTGCTGCACTGATCGCTGCGGTCACGGTGGCGACAACCGCCCCCGCGCTCGCACTCGCGCCGACTGCGACGGCCAAACCGGGTCACCACCCGCCGGCCGCCTCCACGAACCATCAGATGGTCAAGTCGCTCTCCTCCTGGGTCGACAAGCACCTCACACCGCGCACCCACTTCATGATGGCACCGGATGGCTCTAGCGGCAAAACCCAAGGTGGAGAGGGGATTCCGAACATCGACTCGGTGAAGGCGACGATTCGGGCCTACTACAACGCCGACTCCAACGGCATCGCGAGCAAGACGTCGTCGCCATACCGCACCGAGATGCAGCGGATCCTCGCCAAGGAGACCAAGAAGCTCAAGGCGCTCTACCGACAGAGCTCCCGGCACGGCAAGAAGCCGGCCATCGTCTTCGACGCCGACGACACGACGCTGATGACGTACGACATGGAAGACGGCGCCATGCACTTCAACTACAACCCTGCGCTGCAGGACGTGTGGGTGCAGAGCGAGAAGTTCCCCGCCACACCGGGCATGGTCGCGTTCGTCACGGCCGCCAAGCGGGTCGGCTTCACGATCTTCGGGGTCACCGGTCGCAACGACGACCAGAAGAAGGCCACGGTGGAGAACCTGGCCAACGACGGCTACCGCGGCTTCACCCTCGACCGCTTCTACACCAAGTGGACCGGCGTGGGCGACAGCCAGCAGCCGAACTACATCAAGTGCGCGACGAGCTCCTGCACCACCGTGGAGTTCAAGGCGGGCACCCGCAAGCACATCGAGTCGATGGGTTACGACATCGCCCTCAACGTCGGCGACCAGTTCTCCGACCTCCAGGGTGGTTACGCAGACCACTACCTGAAGCTGCCGAACCCGACCTACTACCTGCCGTCCCCCGACCTGCCCGGTGTCAGCGAGCCGTGGCTGTCGCCACGGACCCACTTCACCATGAAGCCGGACGGGTCCAGCGGTAAAACCCAAGGCGGAGAAGGCATTCCGAACATCGACTCGGTGAAGTCGACGATCCGCACCTACTACAACGCGGACTCCAACGGCATCGCCAACCCGACCACCTCGCCGTACCGGACCGAGATGGCGAAGCTGACCTCGAGCGTCACGCCGCTGCTCTCGACGGCCTGCTGGTTCGGGAAGCTGTTCGGCGTCAACCCGGCCATCGTGCTCGACGCGGACGACACGACCTTGATGACGTATGACATGGAAGACGGCGCCATGAAGTTCAACTACGACCCCGCGCTGCAGGACGTGTGGGTGCAGAACGAGCAGTTCCCGGCCACCCCGGGCATGGTCGCGATGGTCAATGCCGCGAGCAAGGCCGGGTGCACGCTGATCGGGCTCACCGGCCGCAACGACGACCAGAAGGCCGCCACGCTCGGCAACCTGAGCAAGGTCGGCTACACCGGCTTCACCAACGCCAACTACTACACCAAGTGGACGGGCGTCGGTGACAGCCAGCAGCCGTCATACATCAAGTGCGCGGCCGCCAAGTGCACGACGATCGAGTACAAGTCGCAGACCCGGGCGCACGTCGAGACGCGCTCCGGCGGCAACTACACGATCATCGCGAACTTCGGTGACCAGTTCAGCGACCTGATCGGCGGCCACGCCCTGGTGCCGGTCAAGCTCCCGAACCCGACGTACTACCTCCCGTAACCCCACCGCTCCTCTTTGCCGAGAGGACAAGCAATACCCGAGAGGACAAGCAAAACAGCCCGTTCCGTGGCGTTTTGCTTGTCCTCTCGGCGTGATGTTGTCCTGTCGGGAGCGATGTCGTCCCCTCGGTCGGCGGTACGTTGGACGACATGCTCGGTCAGGGGAGATCCGCGGTTGCCGCGTGCGCTGCCGCTGCAGTGCTGCTTGCCGGTTGCGCAGGTGCGTCGAAGCCGTCCGTGACCGCCGCTGCGCCGGGCACCGCAGCATCGGGCACCGCAGCAACGGCGCCGACGAGCACCGAGGTGTCCTTCGACGCCCAGGGCACGACGACCTACGCGACGCTCGAAGAGCCCGCGCACCCGAGCGGCCGGAAGCTGCCGGCCGCACTGCTCATCGCCGGCAGCGGCCCGACGGACCGCAACGGCAACCCGAAGACCGGCGAAAGCCCGGACACCTTGCGGCTGGTCGCGGATCTGCTTGCCCGACAAGGCATTGCGTCACTGCGCTTCGACAAGTACTTCTCCGGCAAGACCGGTGCGGGGCGGTTCGCCGGGAAGGCCTCCACCATCACCGTCGACGACTTCCTGGATCAAGCGACTGCGGCATACAGTTTCCTGCGCGGCCGGCCCGGCATCGATCCCGGCAAGCTGCTGCTGGTCGGTCACAGCCAGGGCGGCAAGTACGCGCTCGTGCTGGCGAATTCGCTCTCCCCGCGCCCGGCCGGACTCTGCCTACTGGAGCCGGGCGACCTGCGGCTGCTCACCGTCCACGAGTTGCAGCTCGACGAGCACATCGCCGGCTGGGTCAGGTCCGGAGCGCTCACCTCCGCCGCGGGCAGGCAGAACTCCCGCCTGGTCCACGCACAGATCGTGAGCTTCCGCACGACCGGATCGGCCACCACGTCGGGTATGGCGCCCCAGGTGGCACGCGCTTTCACGAGCGTCATCAATCCGAACAACGCCGCGTACTCCCGCAGCGACGACGAACTCGTGCCCGCGACGTACGCCGCGAAGCTTCCGAGCAGCACCAAGGTCCTGATGACCGACGGTACGCGCGACAGCAAGATCCCGCCGAGTTCGACCGGCCCGCTGGTGTCCGCGCTGCGACGAGCGCACGTGAGCGGCCCCGGCTACCGGCTGATCAAGGGCATCGACCACGACTTGCACCTCGCGGACCAGCCGGACTCGACGCAGGTTCTCGCACCCGCGGTCGTCGACGTGATCGATTCCTGGTCGAAGGAGTTCTGAGCACCGCCGGTCCGGGCCGTATGTCGGACCAGCGCCTCCCGTCCCGGATAATGGCGTGGGTGAACCCGACTCGACTGCGCACCGCGCTGGCCCGCTGGACCGTCTGGGCTCCCATCCTGGCGTTGCTGCCGCTCCCCTTCACCTTCGGCAAGCACATCGGGGCTGCGTGGATCGTCGTCGTCGCCGTGCTGCTGTGCGCGTCCGTGCTCGCGGCCGTGCACCACGCCGAGGTCGTCGCGCACCGGGTGGGTGAACCGTTCGGCTCGTTGGTGCTGGCCGTGGCGGTGACCGTCATCGAGGTCGCGCTGATCGTGACCCTCATGGTCAGCGGCGGGTCCGACGCCGCCACGCTCGCCCGCGACACCGTCTTCTCCGCCGCGATGCTGACCTGCAACGGCATCGTCGGGGTCTCCTTGCTGGTGGGAGCTTTGCGGCACAACACGGTCACCTTCAACGCGGAGGGCACCGGTGCTGCCCTGGCCTGTGTACTGACCGTCGCCACGACCTGTCTGGTGCTGCCCAACTTCACCTCGAGCGTGTCCGGCCCGGAGTTCTCCGGGTCGCAACTGGCGTTCGCCGCCGTCGCATCGCTCGCCCTCTACGCGCTCTTCGTGCTCACCCAGACCGTCCGGCACCGCGACTTCTTCCTGCCGGTGCGCCGCGAGGACTACCGGCCGCTCGCACAGAACGGGTCGGACGCGACCGCACCGGTCGACGACCCGGCGACCCAGGAGTCCGAGGGCGACCACGCACCGCCGCCGACCAGCCGCGCCGCGTTGCAGAGCCTTGCCCTGCTGCTGGTCTCGCTCGTCGCGGTCGTCGGTCTGGCCAAGGTCGAGTCCAAGCCGATCGAGGACGGGGTGTCCGCTCTCGGGCTGCCCAACTCGTTCGTCGGGGTGATCATCGCGCTGCTGGTCCTCGCGCCGGAGACGCTCGCTGCGGTCAACGCCGCCCGGCGCGACCGCGTGCAGATCAGCCTCAACCTCGGCTACGGCTCCGCGATGGCCTCCATCGGCCTCACCATCCCGGTCATCGCCATCGCGTCCATCTGGCTGCCGACCGATCTGCACCTCGGCCTCGGGGACACCCAGATCGTGTTGCTCGGCATCACCGCCGTCGTCGGCATCCTGACCGTCGTGCCGGGACGGGCGACGCGCCTGCAGGGCGCCATACATCTGCTCTTGACAGCGGCGTTCATCTTCCTGGCGGCAAACCCGTAGCCCCTCCCGCCGAGAGGACAACAAACGACCGAGCGGACACGAAAAATTGCCCCTGCCGTAGCCGATTTAGTTGTCCTGTCGGTACTTTCGTGTCCTGTCGGCTGGTGGGTTACAGCCACTTCCGTTTGCGGAAGATGACGAAGAGGACGCAGCACACGACCAGCATGAGCAGGATCGCGAACGGATAGCCGATCCGCCAGGCGAGCTCCGGCATGTGGTGGAAGTTCATCCCATAGATGCCGCTGATCAGCGACGGGGCGAAGAGGATGGCGGCCCAGGCGGAGATCTTCTTGACCTCGTCGTTCTGGTCCATGCCGGCCTCGGCGAGCCGGCGCATCTCTTCGTTCTGGGTCTGCGCGACCAGGGTCGCGTTGAGGGTCAGGATGTCGGCGAGGTTGCTGCGGAAGCCGTCGACCCGCTCCACCACGCTCGTCGCGTGGTCCTTGACGTCGCGCAGGTTGCGCTGCAGCTCCTCGTCCGTGCCGTACTTGTCGAAGCCGCCCTCGAGCGCATCCATGATCTGCAGCAGCGGCTTGGTCGCGCGCTGCAGCTCGGCCACTTCACGCGACAACTCGTAGATGCGGCGGGACACGGCGGGGTCGGACTCGAAGACCTGGTTCTCGATCTCGTCGATGTCGTTCTCGAGACCGGCGATCACCGGGGCGTAGGCGTCCACCACGAAGTCGATCAGCGCGTAGAGCACCGCCTCCGGCCCCCGGGCGAGCAGCTCCGGGTCACCCTCCAGCCGCTGGCGGACCTTGCCCAGGCTGATCCGGTCGGTATGCCGGACGGTGAGCACGAAGTCCGGCCCGATGAAGATGTGCACCTCGCCGATCTGCACGGTTTCGGAGTCGTCCAGGTAGATCGCCGGGCGCAGGACCGCGAAGAGCGTCTCGTCATACCGCTCCAGCTTGGGCCGCTGATGCGCGACGATGGCGTCCTCGACGGCCAACGGGTGCAGGTCGAACACGGCGGCCATGTCGTTGATCTGCGCCTCGGTCGGGTGCACCAGACCGATCCAGGCCATCGGATTGTCCGGCTCGTGCAAGCGGTGCATCGCCTCCCGCAACGACTGTGGCGCCTCCACACGCCGCCCGTTGCAGTAGAGCGCCTTCTCGACGACCGATGCCTCGACCGGCACGTCGTCCTCCCGCCGCGGCTGCAGGAGGCGTTCGGGCGCGTCGTGCAGCGGCTGCTGCCGCGGCGATCGTCCCGGCAGCACCGCGGTCGGCCGGAACGGCCGGTTCTTCCAACTGGGCACGGTTGCAGCCTAGTGCCGGACTCCCCGCCGAGAGGCCCACAAAACCACCGAGAGGCTCAGATCGACAGGCGATCGGGCCCGATTCAAACCCGTATTGTTGGGCCTGTCGATATTTGTTGGGCCTGTCAGTGGTGGGGCGGGCGCGTCAGTCACCGTGCGGGCGGGCCATGGCGAGCACGTCCAGCACCCGGTCCAGCTCCTGCTCGCTGATGGAGCCGTCCCGGACGTGGCCGCGTTCGATGACGACCTCCCGGATGGTCTTGCCCTCCTTGAGGGACTGCTTGGCGATCGCGGAGGCCTCGTCATACCCGACGTAGTGGTTCAGCGGGGTGACGATCGACGGCGACGACTCGGCGAATTCGCGACAGCGGTCGGCGTTGGCGGTGATGCCGTCGATGCACCGGTCCGCGAAGAGCACACCGACCCTGGCGAGCAGCCCGATCGACTGCAGCAGGTTGTCGGCGATGACCGGCAGCATGACGTTGAGCTCGAAGTTTCCTGCGGCGCCGCCCCAGGCGACCGCGGCATCGTTGCCGACCACCTGCGCTGCCACCTGGCAAACCGCCTCTGCCAGAACCGGATTCACCTTCCCGGGCATGATGGAGCTGCCGGGCTGCAGATCCGGCAGGAAGATCTCGGTGAGGCCGGTGCGCGGCCCGGACCCCATCCAGCGGATGTCGTTGGCGATCTTCGTCATACCGACCGCGATCGTCCGCAGCACGCCGGACAGTTCGACGAGGGAGTCACGAGCACCTTGCGCCTCGAAATGGTTCGCGGCCTCGGTCAGCGGCAGGTCGAGCTCCTGTGCGATCCGCGAAATCACTTCGGCGGCAAGGCCTTCCGGTGCGTTGATGCCGGTCCCGACCGCGGTTCCGCCCAAGGGCAGCGACCCCACGCGTGGCAGCACGCTCTCCAGCCTGGTGATGCCGAGTCGTACCTGCGCGGCATACCCGCCGAACTCCTGACCGAGCGTCACCGGCGTCGCGTCCATCAGGTGTGTGCGACCGGACTTGACGACATCGGCGAACTCGATCGCCTTGCCCTCCAACGATGTTGCCAGCTGTTGCAGTGCCGGGACGAGCTCGTGTATGACGGCAGCGGTGGCCGCGATGTGGATGGCGGCGGGGAACTGGTCGTTCGATGAGAACGGGTCGTTGACGTCGTCGTTCGGGTGGACGGGCTGCCCGAGCGCATCCTGCGCCAGGGTCGCGATGACCTCGTTGGCGTTCATGTTCGACGAGGTGCCCGAGCCGGTCTGGAAGACGTCGATCGGGAACTCGTCGTCCCAGAAGCCGCGTGCCACCTCGGCGGCGGCGGTGTGGATCGCCTTGGCCTTCTCCGGGTCGAGCATGCCGCGCTCCGCGCGCACGGTCGCCGAGCAGCCCTTGATCGACGCGAGCGCGCCGATCAACTCACGCTCGATGTGTTTGCCCGAGATCGGGAAGTTCTCGACGGCCCGCTGGGTCTGCGCCCGCCACTTGGCATCCGCCGGCACCTCGATGTCACCCATCGAGTCGTGCTCGATCCGCACTCCGGAGGTCGAATTCGTCTCTGCAGCCATGCCTCCAGTCTGCCACCGGCCATGTCGCGGTGCCCGAGCATGAGGTGGCCGAGCCTGTCGAGGTCACGCCCTGGGGGGTTTCGACAAGCTCAACCGCCTCGCGGCTCAACCGCCTCGCGGCTCAGCCGCCGGAACCCGCCCGGATCGGCTCGCGGCCGACCGGCTGCTTCGGCCGTGGCGTGAGCGGCTTCGGTGGCTTGGTGGCCTTGGACGCCGTCTTCCCGGACCGCAGGGTGAACTTGCGCCCGTAGTGCTTGATCGGCACATGGGCGTCCGGACCGTCCTCCAGCTGGTAGATCGTCCGCTCGTGGGTGACCTCGACCCGGATCTTGCAGCCCTGCCAGCGCAGCGTGAAGGCGAGGCGCTGGATCTTCTCCGGCAACGTCGGGGCGAAGCTGAGCTGCCCGTGGTGGTCCCGCATCCCGCCGAAGCCGCACACCAATGCCAACCAGGCGCCGGCCAGCGACGCGACGTGCACGCCGTCGCCGGTGTTGTGCTCCAGGTTGTGCAGGTCCATCAGGGCGGCCTCGGTCGCGTAGTCGTGGGCGAGCTCGACCTGGCCGACCTCGGCGGCGATGACGGCCTGGGTGCAGGCCGACAGCGACGAGTCCCGGCAGGTCACCGCTTCGTAGTACTCGAAGGCGCGGGCCTTCTGCTCCGGGGTGAATTCGTCGCCGCACCAGTGCATTGCGAGGATCAGGTCGGCCTGTTTGACGACCTGCTTCGGGTAGATGTCGACATACGGGTAGTGCAGCAACAGCGGGTAGCCGTCGTCCTTGAGTGTCTCCTCGAAGTCCCAGACACGGTGCTGGGTGAAGTCGGCGTCCTGCATGTGGACGTCCTTGTCGCTGTCGTAGGGCACCGCGATCGTCTCCACCGCCGCCCACCAGTCGGCGCGTTCGGACTCGGTGACCTTGAGCTCCTTGGCGGCCTTCGGCCACCGCTCGGCTGCTTCGGCGGCGTAGCGGAGGTTCCGGGCCGCCATCAGGTTGGTGTAGACGTTGTCGTCGACGATCGCGCTGTATTCGTCGGGACCGGTCACGCCGTCGATGTGGAAACGCCCGTCGTCGCCGTGATAGCCGAGGTCGGCCCACAGGCGCGCGGTCTGCACCAGCAGCGGGAGGGCGATCTCCTTGTCGAACTCCTCGTCCTGGGTCCAGAACACATACCGCGCAGCCGAGACGGCGATCGCCGCGTTGACGTGGAAGGCCGCCGTCCCCGCCGGCCAGTAGGCGGAACACTCCTGACCGCGGATGGTGCGCCACGGGAAGGCAACACCCTTCAGTTTCAAGGTTTGTGCGCGCTCCGCGGCGAGTTCGGCGATCGACAGGCGCCAGCTGATCGCGTCCCGTGCCGCCTGCGGGGCCGTCGCCGTCAACACCGGCAGGACGTACATCTCGCTGTCCCAGAAGCAGTGCCCGTCATACCCCGGACCGGTCAGGCCCTTGGCGGGTATGGCGCGCCCCTCCGCGCGGGCGCCGGACTGCAGCACGTGCCACAGACCGAAACGCACCGCCTGCTGGATGGCCGGGTCACCGTCGACCTCGACATCGGCGCCGTCCCAGAACTCGTCGAGGTAACTGCGCTGCTCGGCGACGAGGTTGTCCCAGCCGGTGTGCAGCACCGCGGACAGCGCGGCGTCCACCTGGTCACGCAGTGCGGGCAGCGTGCGCTGCGAACTCCAGCCGTAGGCAACGAATTTCGTCAACCCCACGGTCTCGCCGGGCTGCAACTCGGTGCCCACCGTGGTGCGGGTCCAATCGGGTTGCACGTAGGTGTTGGAGTGGAAGTCCTCCTCACCGTGGATGACGTGGTCGCAGGCCACCGCGACGCGCAGCTTGCTGCGGCGCGTGCGATGGATCAGCAACGACCGGTTGCCGGTGTGGGAGTGTTCCTCCGGCCGCAACGGATCCTTCAAGGCCGCAGCGACCCGGGGGTCCTTCGATGCGACCTTGAGCCGCTCGTTGGCGACCATCTCCGACTGCATCACGATGCGCACCGGCTTGTTGATCGCCTCGACCGAGTAGCGGATGGCGAGGATGGCGCGCTGCGTGAAGGACACCAGCCGGGTCGAGCGGATGCGCACCTGGGTGCCGGCGGTCGTCTCCCAGATCACGTCGCGGTGCAACAGGCCTTCGCGCATGTCCAGGGATCGTTCCTGGTGGCGGACAACGCCGTACCGCATGTCGAGCGGTTGGTCGTCGACCAGCAGCCGGATGATCTTGCCGTCCGTGACGTTGACGATCGTCTGGCCCTCTTCGGGGTAGCCGTAGCCCGCTTCGGCATACGGCAGCGGACGCTCCTCGTAGAAGGAGTTGAGGTAGGTCCCGAGCAGGCCGTTCGGCGTCGACTCGTCGTAGTTGCCGCGCACCCCGATGTGCCCGTTGGACAGCGCGAAGACCGACTCGGACTGCGCCAGATTGCCCGGATGGAGGCCGAGTTCGCGCACCCGCCAGGGTTCGACCGTGAATTCGCTCTTCGCGCTGGCCATCGTCATTTCTCCTCGTCGATCAGCTCGGAAAGGTCCTGCACGACGACATCGGCGCCGTGCTCCCGCAGCGCGTCTGCATGACCCACTCGGTCGACGCCGACCACGAGGCCGAAGTTCCCCGCGTGGCCGGCCTCGACGCCGGAGACCGCGTCCTCGAACACCGCGGCCTGAGCAGCGGTCACACCCGCGAGCTTTGCCCCCGCGAGGAAGGAGTCGGGTGCTGGCTTTCCCTTGATGTTCTGCTCCCGCAGGGTGACTCCGTCAACGCGCCCTTCGACATACTCCGCGAGCCCCGTGACCTCCAGGACCATGGCAGTGTTGGCGCTCGACGACACGACGATCCGGTGCAGCCCGTTCTCACGGGCCAGCTGCAGGTAGCGCCGGCTGCCCTCGTACACCTCGACGCCGTTGCGCTTGATCTCGTCCTGCACGTTGTCGTTCTTGCGATTGCCCAGACCCCAGACGGTTTCGGCGTCCGGCCCGTCGTCGGGAGACCCTTCGGGCAGTTGGATGTCCCGTGACGTCAGAAAGTCCCGGACACCATCCTGGCGTGGCTTGCCGTCGACGTACTGGTTGTAGTCGTCGTCGGTGAACGGCCGGAAATCCTGGCCGTCGCGTGCCTCCAGGTAGGCATCGAACATCTGCTTCCACGCCTTGCGGTGCACGCTGGCGGTGTCGGTGAGGACACCGTCCAGGTCGAAAAGGCAGGTCGTGACGGCGTCCGGCAGTCCAAGCATCGAACCGTTCCTCTGCATCGGCAATCGTCTTCATCGCATGCTGCGGCCCCGTAGGGCTCTTGGCAGATTAGACCCGCAGCGCCCGTGGGCCAGGGACATTCCGTGCAGTGTTCGGACATGCGTCAGGGCTCGGCCACCCACTCAGATGAGCGGCCGAGCCCGTGGACGGCCAGGTCAGGCGGTGGTCCGGTCGGCCAATTCATCCACGGCGTCGCGCAACGCCTTCGGGTCGTCGGACGCCTCGATGATGGCTTCGATCGCCGGGTCCCCGCTGTTGAAGAGCGCCGCCAACACCACACCCGCGAGCGGCCCGCCGGCGTCATCCCACGGCCCGGACCCGTGCGACGCCCGCATCTCCTGCCGCATCTCGTGCAGCACCCGGTGCATGCTCGGGGTCACCTGGGTGAACCGTCGGCTGCGTGGTCCGCGACGGCCTCGACCGCCCGGCCCGAAACCACCCGGCCCGAAACCACCGGGGCCGAACGGGCCCGGGCCGAACGGCCCGAATCCCTCGTCGAAACCTTCCGATTCGTTCTCGTGCCCTTCGCGGTCGGAGCCGGACTCACCCGTGTCCTCCACGCACGGCAGCTGCCCGCCGCGCGGATGCGGTCCGCGTGGCCGACGTCCGCGATGACCGCCGTGCTGCCCGCGTCCCCGGCGCTGCCCCCACCCGTCCGTGATGTCCTCACCGAACGTCTCGCGGACCGCGTCCCGCACCTTGTCGAGGTCGATACCGATGGCCCGCAACGCCTCCCGGTCCTCCTCGAGATTGTCCGCCGCGTCCTGACGGTCCCGAGCCGGTGCGGACGAGGCCGTGTCGTCGTGCTTCTCGACGACCACCCGACGTGCCCATTCGTAGGTCACGCCCTGCTCGGCGAGCACCTTGTATGCCGAGCCGCGCACGTTCGAGAGAAGTCCGAGCAGGAAGTGATCGGGGCCGAGCAGCTCATGATCGAGCTCCCTGCGCTCCTCCACCGCCTGCAGCATCGCTATTCGTAGCTCTGAATCCATTCGTCGAAACATGGTTGATCTCCTTGAAAGTCGTTGATCCGCAGCACCTTCACCGCGAATGCTTCTGATGAACGGCCTGTCGGCTGACCTGCAGGACATCGGCGATGGCCTGCCAACTCCAACCGCGCTCCCGAGCGTTTCGCACCTGCACGTCCTCCAACCGGTCGGCGAGGACGCGGAGTGCACGAACCGCGGCGAGTCCCTGCGCGGGATTGGTGCTCGCGGCCGCCTCGGTGAGCTTCATGTCGTCGTTCATGGTGTCAAGTAAACCTGACACTTCCGGACATGTCAAGAAAACCTGACACGAGAGTCTTGCCATCGTTGGGTGAGGGAGCCGTCACCGGCGGAATAGGGTCGGATCATGACGCTCCCCGGAGTCACCCGCGCGGTCGACGCCGCCATCAGTGGCCGGCGCATCGCCGGCGCGGTGGTGCTGATCAGCCGTGACGGGCATCCGGTGCACGACCAGGCCGCGGGTCTGGCCGATCTGGCGTCGGAGACGCCCATGCGGCGGGGCACGGTGTTCCGTCTCGCCTCGGTGACCAAGCCGGTCATCGCCGTCACCACGATGCACCTGGTCGAGGCCGGAGACCTGGACCTGACCTCCCCGATCCATCGCTGGCTGGGCGATTTTCGGCCGAGGCTCGCCGACGGGTCGGTGCCGGACATCACGGTCGACAACCTGCTCACGCACACGGCGGGTCTCTCCTACCGGATGAGCGAGCCGCCCGGCAGCGACTACGACCGGCTCGAGGTCTCCGACGGGCTGGACCGCACCGATCTCACCCTGCAGCAGAACCTGGACCGGATCGCGCGGACCACGCTGCGGGCGGTGCCCGGCACCGAGTTCCGCTACTCCCTCGCGTATGACGTGCTCGGCGCGCTCATCGAGTCGGTGACCGGCACGACGTTGCCGAAGGCAGTCGACCAGATCGTGTGCCGCCCCCTGCAACTGCACAGCTTCGGCTTCTCCGTCGGTGAGTTGGCGCAGGTGGCGACGGCGTACAGCGATGGCCTCATCCCGATCACCGACGAGCCGATCCCCAACGACTTCAACGTTGTTCGGTTCTCTCCGGAGCGGATCTTCGACCACACCCAGTGGCCGTCGGGCGGCGCTGGCGCTGCCGGAACCGCGGGCGACGTGCTGCGGTTCCTGGAGTCGGTCGCCCTCGGCGGCGACCCGATCCTCACCTCGCGCACGGTCACCGAGATGTACGCGGCCCGGATCGGTCGGCAGCTGGTCGGGACGACGCTGCACGACTCCTTCGCCCGCGGCTGGGCGGTCACGTCACCGGACACCGCTCCGCTCTACGGCCTGCCGATCGACTCGGTCCACTGGGGCGGCGCCTACGGACATTCCTGGGCGATCGATCCCGCGACCCGCACCGTGGTCGTCGCGCTGACCAACACCACCCCGGAGGGCATGGCGGGCGCATTCCCCGCGGACGTCGCTCGTGCGGCGTTCACCGATCTCGCAACCGGCGCGCTCGACGCGTAGCGTGGTGGCGATGAGCCTCCCGACATACACCCTCAACGACGGCACGACCCTTCCGGCGATCGGCTTCGGCACCTACCCGCTGAGGGACGAGGACGGCCTCACCGCGATCCGGAGTGCCCTCGACGCCGGCTACCGATTGCTCGACACCGCAGTCAATTACGAGAACGAACCCGAGGTCGGCGAGGCACTCCGCCGTTCCGGGGTACCGCGCGACGAGGTGCGGATCCAGAGCAAGATCCCCGGCCGGCACCACGGGTATGACGATGCCCTGGCGTCGATCCGCGCGTCCCTCGAGGTGATGCAGCTCGACCACATCGATGTGCACCTGATCCACTGGCCGAATCCGAGCGTCGACAAGTACGTCGAGGCGTGGCGCGCCCTGGTGACCGCGCAGCGGGAGGGGTTGGTGACGACGATCGGCGTCTCCAACTTCACCCAGGAGCAGCTGCGCCGGATCATCGACGACACCGGGGTCACCCCGGCGGTGAACCAGATCGAGCTGCACCCCTACTTCCCGCAGGTGGAGATGCGAAAGGTCAACGCCGACCTGGGGATCCGCACCGAGGCGTGGAGCCCGATGGGCAGGCGCCAGGCACCGTTCGGCGAGCCGCCGGTCGCGGATGCGGCGACCGCCCACGACGTCACACCCGGTCAGGTCATCCTGCGCTGGCACTACCAGCTCGGGTCGCTGCCGCTGCCCAAGTCCGCGACCCCGCAGCGCCAAGCGGACAACCTCGACATTCTCGGGTTCGAGCTGACCGACGCCGAGATGGCCGCCATCACCGGACTGGCCAAGCCGGACGGCCGGCTCTTCGGCGGCGACCCCAACACCCACGAAGAGATGTGACCCCACCCCCAGCCGACAGGCTCACATAACCACCGACGGGCTCACAAATACCGCCCTCCGGCGCACAGAATCGCACCCATGAGTGAGCCTCTCGGTCATTACTGGGCCTGTCGCTGAATTGGGTGGGCGGGGTGCGCGGGGTGCGGGCGGGGTGGTCGTCTGCTGACTGGGTTGCGGTCAGGCGTCGGTGCGGATGGGGTCGTATGACGCGCGGCGGGCCGCGCGGCGCAGCAGCGTCAGCACGGGGCGGCCCAGGAGGGCGATGGCTATCGCGTTGGTGATGGCCCGTCCGGTGTCCCATCCACCGGTCGAGGTCACGAGGGTGTAGACGAGGAAGCGGTGCAGGTTGGACCACAGCGAATCCCCCGGAACATAGGCCAGATTCGCGTGCCCCGAGATGTCCGTGCCGGCGAGGAACGGCCAGCCGTAGAGGTTCATCAACGCCCCGAAGAGATACGCCACCAACACGCCGTAGCCGACCAGCATGACGATCTCGCGCCGCCCGCGGACGCGGCGTGGCAGCAGTCCGGCGCCCATCCCGATCCAGGCCGAGCAGAGCATCTGGAACGGCAGCCAGGGACCGACCCCGGCGGTCAGCAACGCCGACGCGAAGAGGGACGTGCACCCCAGCACGAAGCCGAAACCCGGCCCGAACACCCGCCCGGCGAGGATCAGCAGGAAGAACACCGTCTCGATACCCCCGGTGCCGCCACCGGTCGGCCGCAACGCGGCATCGACCGCCGACAGCACGCCGAGCATCGCCAGCGCCTTGGAATCCATGCCGCCATCGGCGAATTCGGCGAGTACGACGACGACCAGCAGCGGCAGCGTCACCGCGAAGATGATCGGCGCGTCGGTCACGTGGGCCGTGTCGGTGGCAGCGTGCCGGGTCAGCAGCGGCCAGCAGAACATCGCCAGCCCGGCGATCGAGACCAGCACGAGGACGACCGCGGACCGCAAACCCACGGGCACCGCGGAGCCGCCCAGCCGCGCCACCAGATCGGCCGGCCGGTCGGGGGCGGCGCGGTCGGTCACCGGGTTCACGCGGAGCCCTCGAGCGCCACCGCGACGTCACCGACCGTCAGGAAAGGCTCCGGTGCCAACACTTTCGCCACCTGTGGCGCGAAGATCGGCGATGATGCGACCACCTCGGCGGTCGGCCCGTCGGCGATCACATCGCCGTCCGCCAGCACGACCACCCGATCGGCCAGACCGGCGACGAACTCGACGTCGTGGGTGGCCACCAGGACCGCGTGCCCGCCACGAGCGAGCAGGTCCAGCTGTTCGGTGAGTCTCTCCTTGGCCAGGTAGTCCAGACCACGCGTCGGCTCGTCCAGCAGGAGCACACCCGGGTCACCGGCGAGCTGGATCGCCAGCACCAGCGAGAGCCGTTGGCCCTCCGACAGATCGCGCGGATTCTGCCGGTCGGGGATCCCCGGCGCGAGCCGGTCCAGCAGGTCCCGCGCGGCCGGTCCCGCGACCGCGCACTCCTCGCCGACGGTCTCGAGATAGAGCAGGTCGGCCGCCGTCTGCGGGACCAGAGCCACCGCACCCGTGGCTCCCGCCGTCTCCACCCCGTCGACCAGCACCGAGCCGCCCGCACGCGCGCCGCTCCCCTGCAGTGCCCACAGCAGGGATGACTTCCCCGACCCGTTGCGCCCCATCAGCGCGGTCACCGTGCCCTCGGCCAGATCCAGGTCGACCCCGCGCACCGCGACGTTCGCGCCGTACCGCACCGTCACACCACGCGCGGCGAGCGCCACGTCACCCGCCGAGCGGGTGCGTGCCGCCGGCGCCCGCAGCGATGACCGCAGCGGCCGCGCAGCGCGCCGTGCGTCCCGCACCGACAACGCCAACGGCGCCCACGAGCAGAGCCGGCCGAGCCCGACCACGGGCGGCGCAACCGGTGAGTCGATCATCAGGGTCGCCGGGTCGCCGCTGCGTACGACGCCGTCGCCCGGCAGGACGATCAGCGAATCGGCATACTGCACAGCGCGTTCCAGCCGGTGTTCGGCCATCACGACGGTCGTGCCCAGATCGTGGACGAGACGGGTGATCGCCGCGAGCACCTCTTCGGCCGCGCCCGGATCGAGCGCCGAGGTCGGCTCATCCAGCACGAGCACCGAGGGCGAGGTCACCAGGGCGGCTCCGATCGCGACGCGCTGCTGCTGCCCACCCGACAGCGTCGCCAGTGAGCGGCTGCGCAGCTCGGCGATCCCCAGCAGGTCGAGCGTCTCCTCGACGCGCTTGCGCATGGTTGCCGGCGGAACGCCCAACTGCTCCATGCCGTAGGCGAGTTCCTCCTCCGCCGTGTCGGCGACGAAGCCGGCCAACGGATCCTGCCCGACCCGGCCGACGACCTCCGCCATCTCGCGCGGCGGATGGTCGCGGGTGTCCAGTCCGCCGACGATCACCCGACCGGACAACCGCCCCCCGGTGAAATGCGGCACCAGCCCGTTGACGGTCCCCAGCAGAGTGGACTTCCCGGCGCCGGTGCGCCCCACGACGAGCGCGAGCTCGCCTTCCTCGACCACCAGGTCGACGTCCGCCAGTTCGGGCGGGCGGCTGTCGTCGTACCGCACCGACACGTCGGTCAGCTCGATCACGCCGGCACCTCCTGATCCTGTATGGCGCGCGGCGGCGAAACCACCACCGCGACCAGCCCGACCACGGCGGCGAGCAACGGCAGCAGGTCCACGATCGGCCATTGCACCGGGTCGGTCGACGTACTCAGGTGTGCCGGAGCGTACTTCGTCGCCAGCAGCATCAGCACGCCCGCGGCGAGCCCGCTGGCCGACACACCCCACGCCGCGAGGTCGAACGGGTCGGGCCGATACCGCGTGACCGTGCGTTCGCGTGCGGTGAAGGCCAGCCCGGCCGCAGCCAGCAGTGCGCCGAACACGAAGGCGGGCCAGCGGAACACGGCGGCCGCCTGCCCGTCCAGCACACCGAAGATCCCGATGCAGACGGCGATCAGGCCGACCAGCGTCAGCACGGCGACGGCCCGGCGGGTCCGCGGCGGGGTCGCCCCGCGGCGGCCGTACCCCCGCGAATCCATCGCCGCCGCGAGCAGCAGCGACCGGTCGAGCGCATCGCCGAGCACGGGCACGATCATCCGCCGCACCAGGTGCCACCGTCCCCCCGGCGCCGGCCGCAGCCGTTGCGCGCGTCGCACCCGCGCGATGCTCTCCGCCAGCTGCGGGAACACCGAGACGGCGACCACCACGACGGTCCCGATGTCGTAGAGGCTGATCGGCACCACCTTGAGCAGTCGCTTCGGGTTCGCCAACGAGTTGGCGGCGCCGACGCAGATGACCATCGCCGCGAGGTGGAGGCCGTCATACAGGCCGTCGAGCAGGTCGGACAGGTGCACCGGGCCCAGCAGGGTGATGCCGGCCGCCCAGTCGGGCAGCGGGATCCGCGGCAGGTCGACCAGCACCGGTCCGGTCCCGACGGCTCCGAGCAGACACCGGAACAGGACGCGGATGACGACGATGAAGGCACCGAGGGCCAGATAGACGCGCAGCGACCGCGCCCACGGGGCGTTGCCGCGGCGGGCCACCACCACGAAGCAGGAAACCCCGATGAGCAGCAAGAGCAGCAGCGGGTTCGTGGTGAACGACGCCGCCACGGCCAAGCCGATCGCCCAGAGCCACCAGGCGAGGGGGTGGACCGGAGCCCGCAGCCGCTTCACCCGAGGTTGCGCCGACGGATGATCGCGACCGCGGCCCCGCCGATCGCCAGCACCGCGAGCACGCCGCCGCCGACGGCGGTGGTGGCGTTGATGCTGCTGGACTTGTCGGACTCGTTGATCAGCCTGTCGCTGTCCGCCAGCCTCGCGCCGCCCGCGGCGACGGCGCCGCCGGACGTCGAACCGCTCGACGCCGAACCCGCGGCCGAGGCCGAGGTCGACGTGCCGCTCGCTCGCCGCGACTTCTTCGCGGCACGACTCGACGACGTGGTGTGCGACGTGTGGGCCGTCGCCGGTGCGGTCGAGGACGGACGTGACCGGTGCGCGGTGCTGCTGTGGGCGGACGGCGCCGGGTCGTGCCTCGCCGCGGTCGTGGACGGCGGCGCAGTGGTGGTCGTGTGCCGGGGCGGCGCGGTGGTGGTCGTATGACGAGGCGGTGCGGGCGGCCGGGTCGTCGTGTGGGTGGCGGTCGGCTTCGGTTTCGGCGCCGGGCGGACCGGGGCCACACCCGGGGCGACCTTGCTGCCGGTGGAGAAGGCCCAGCCCTCGAACCCGCCCGGGATGACGTGGTGGCTCGCGGCACCCTCGCTGCTGTAGCTCCAGGCGCCGCCGTTCGGGGCGTGCCAGTAGCTCCAGTAGGCGGTCGTCGGGGAGGCGTTGACACACGGGTCGGAGGCGGGCTTCCCGTAGAGCCGGCAGACGAAACCGGGCTGCCGGGCCGCCATCGTGACCGGGACCCCTGCGGCCTGCAACGCGTCCAGCCCGGTCGCGCCGCTGCGGACGGGCGCGCACCGCACCGCGACTCCCCCACCCAGGCTCCGGAAGTCCACCACCACGGTCACGCCCGTGCTGGAGGTGCAGTAGCCGTTGTAGCCGGCCGCGCGAGCCGGCGCCGCCGTCCCGGCATACAGCACCCCGCTCGCAGAGATCGCGAGCGCGCCGGCGGCAGCCGAACGCATCAACCGGCGGGGTGCGGCGGGCATACGGGGTGGATCCTTTCGGACCGCGGAACGCCACGCGCGACCCGAGAATCGCCCGAGACTGCAGTCCGCGGCAGTCGTTGTCGGTCTTCCGGTGGCGCAGGTGTTCCGGCTCACGACGTCGGGTCGTTCACGGCTGCGGGTCAGCGCCGGAGTCACACCGGCTTCCCCTGCTCGCACCTCGGACGCTCGGCCTGAGCGTCCGCCGAAAACGGTAGCACCGCTTGTGCAAAGACCCGGAATGCCGCAAAGTCCTGCCCGTGACGTCGATCCGCGAACTCAATCCCGACCGGGCCGTCCGTGCACTGACCCGGCTCGCCGACGGCACGGACCGGGTGATCGTCGGGATCACCGGCGCTCCGGGCGCGGGCAAGTCGACGGCCGCCAAGACCCTCGCCCGGCGCTGCACCGCCAGCGGCGTGCCCACGGTGGTGGTGCCGATGGACGGCTTCCATCTGGCGCAGGCGGTGCTGGAGGCGCGCGGCTGGGCGCCGGAGAAGGGCGCGCCGCACACCTTCGACGGGGCCGGGTACGTGGCGCTGATCGAGCGGATCCGCCGCGAACGACGCTGGTCGGTCTGGGCGCCCGCCTTCGAGCGGACCCTGGAGGATCCGGTCGCCGGGTCGATCGAGGTCGCACCGCAGACCCGTCTGGTCATCACCGAGGGCAACTACCTGCTGTCGCCCGACGAACCGTGGTCGGAGCTGCCCGGGCTGCTCGACGCGGTCTGGTATGTCGACACGCCCGACCAGCTGCGGCTGGACTGGCTGATCGCTCGCCGCCGCAGGTACGGCGCCACCATGCAGGAGGCGACCGACCTGGCCCTCGGCCCGGACGAGCGCAATGCCGAGCTGATCCGGGCGTCCCGCGACCGGGCGGACGCGTTCTTGCAGGTGGAGTGAGCCGCGTCATACCACCGGCCAGGCAACCTCGGCGCCGCTCGAACGTCTTCCCACCATGAGACGTGACGCAGGGGCGGCAGGGCGGGGCCTTCGGGCTCCCTCCCCGCGCTGCGTTACCCATCGACGCGATCACTGGTTAAGGTCGGAGCGAGGGGTCGGGGCCTCATGACGGTGAGCGCACCCGCCGTGTATGCCGAGAGGCCGTATCGCGTGGGAGGTCGGATCCGTGACCGTGGATCTGCGGCCACCCGCGGCGCGATGACCGCCGACGACTCGGTCGACCTGGCCGAGCTCTACCGCACGCACCACCTGCAGATGGTGCGGCTGGCGCGGTTGCTCGTCGACGACCTGGCCAGCGCCGAGGACGTCGTGCAGGAGGCGTTCCTCGGGATGCACCGCAACCGGGCGGCGCTGCGCGACTCGGGGGCGGCCGTGGGCTACCTGCGGCGGGCCGTGGTCAACCAGTCCCGCTCGATGCTGCGCCGCCGCCGCACGGTGCGCGCGCACCTCAAGGTCGCCGAGCCGGAGATCGCACCACCGGCCGACAGCGAGGTGCTGCTGGCCGAGGAACACCAGCAGGTGCTGCGCGCGGTCGACCAGCTGCCACCGCGGCAACGCGAGGTCCTGGTGCTGCGCTACTGGTCCGACATGTCCGAGGCGGAGATCGCCGCCGCCCTCGGGATCAGCAAGGGAACTGTGAAATCACAAGCAAGCCGGGCAATGACCGCTCTGGCACAGATCATGGCCGAAGGAGGCGCATCCGATGAGTCAGCACCACGATGACGACGACCTGGAGCGTCGCCTCCGGGCGGCCTTCACCGCCAAGGCCGAGCAGATCGGTCCGCACGACCTCGACACCGACCGCGAGGACGCGGTCGCCGCGTTGCTGCGCGAGCCCGCGCGGCCCGGGCGCGTCCGCAAAGTGGTGTCCGGCATCGGCATCCTCGCCGCCGCGGCCGCGGCGGTCGGGGTGGTGGCGCTCGCCATACATCCTTCGCAGCAGCACACGACCACCGCGCTGCACCCGGTGACGACGGCCGCGTCGACGGGTGTGGTCAGTGTTGCGCCGCCGACGCAGACGACACCGAGCACGACCGCGGGGGAGACACCCCACATGGGGCAGGCGACGCCGGACAACCAAGTGGGCACGCAGTCGCAGCCGCTGACGACGACCACCACGACGACGACGTCGACCAGCACGACCACGACGCCGCCGAGCTCGTCGACGACCCGCACCGCCCTCAGCGCCGGAGGGACCCAGGGGTCGTCGAGCAGCAGCACGTCCAGCAGCAGCACCCCCACCGACCGGTCCGGTGCGATCCCGCTCGACGGTCAACGCACCGTGCCGGTGCCCGAGGGCCTCACCTGGGAGGTGACCGCGGAGACCGACCGCACCCGGACGGTCCGCATCACCTACCTGCCCACCGACATCGAGGCCTGGTGGGGCACGCACCTGCCCGCGCAGGGCTGGGAGGAGTCGGCGGACCACGGGTGGACGATCCCCGGCACGGCGTATGCCGTCAGCCCGATCACCGACAAGGGGTCGTTCACCGTCACCTGGTGATCCCGGGCCGCGTTCCGGAACGAGTGTCTACAGAGTGAGACGCTTTGACGCGCTCCCATGCCGGATGGTTATCTTTCTAATCACGTTCAGTTAACCAACCGCTCGGAGAGGTAACCATGACTGCCGTGACGGCTCGGCCCCGACGCTCGCGCGCCGATCGGCCAGCGCCCGACTGGGACCTGGTTTACAAGCGCAACTACATCGAGCGACTGAAGCGGGACCGCCCGCCGATGAACGTGCGCGAAGAGCTGCCCGAGCTGATCGCTCGCGGTTACGAGGATATCCCAGAGGAGGACATCGTCCGCCTCTACTGGTGGGCGCTGGCGCACGACAAGCCGAAGATCGGCACGTTCATGGTGCGCATCAAGGTCGCGGGTGGCCTGGTCAACGCGGCGCAGGTGCGCGCGCTGGCCCAGATCTCGAACGACTACGGGCGCGGCGAGGCCGAGCTGACGACCCGCCAGGGCATCCAGCTGCACTGGGTCGAGCTGGCGAAGCTGCCCGAGGTCATGGAGCGGATCGAGGCGGCCGGTCTCACCACCAACGGCGGCGAGGGCGACACCGTCCGCAACATCACCGGGTGCCCGGTCACCGGGCTGGCCGAGGGCGAAGCCTTCGACGTGACGCCGGTGATCCGCGAGGTGGCCGACCACTTCTACGGCAACCCGGAGTTCTCCAACCTGCCGCGCAAGCACAAGTACACGATCTCGGCCTGCGAGTCGCAGTGCAACGCCCCGGAGATCTCCGACGTCGCGCTGATCGCCGTCCGCAAGGACGGCCGCGAGGGTTTCACGCTCCGCATCGGCGGAGGTATGACGAACACCCCGCGCATCTCGCGTGACGTCGGTGTGTTCATCCCCCGCGAGGAGACCGTCGAGGTCCTCGAGGCGGTCACCAACGCCTGGCAGCGCGACCTGCGTTACCGCATCTCCCGGGCGAAGGCCCGCATCAAGTTCATGATGGACGACTACGGCCCGGAGGGCATGCGCCAGCGGATCGAAGCCGCCCTCGGCCGCCCGCTGGAGGACGGCGTAGCGCCCGAGCCGACGGCCGACACCGACCACCTCGGCGTCCACCCGCAGGCTCAGCCGGGCCTGCTGTATGCCGGCGTGCCGGTCTCATCCGGCCGCATCTCCGGCGCTCAGCTGGAGGCGATCGCCGACCTGGTCGAGAGCTACGGCGGCGACGTCCGCTTCACCCGGCAGCAGAACTTCCTGCTGGGCAACATCCCCGAGTCCCGGATCGACGATGTCCGGAACACGTTGCGCGACATCGGTTTCGACCTGGACCGGGGCCGGGCGTTCGGCCGCTCGATCGCGTGCACCAGCCACCGGTTCTGCAACTACTCGGTCGCCGAGACCAAGGGCAAGCTGGAGGAGATCCTCGACGAGCTCACCGACAGCTACGGCGCCGGCCCGATCGGCGACCTGGCGATCCACGTCGACGGTTGTCCGCACGCCTGTGCGCAGCACTGGGTCGGCGAGATCGGCCTGCAGGGCACGACGACCCGCGTCGACGGCTCGGACGAGCGCATCGAGGCCTACGACCTGACCGTCGGCGGGGGGCTCGGCTCGCGCAGCGCCATCGGCCGCCGGTTGATGCGCCGGGTGCCGACGCACGAGATCAACGGCGTCATGGACCGGCTGGTCGGTGCGTGGCTGAAGGAGCGTGCCGACAAGGGCGACTTCAACTTCACTCTCGGCGACTTCTGCAACGGCCACACCGACGACGAGCTGATCGCCGTCGCCCAGGGCATCGACGTTGCCAACGCGTCGCCCGACACCAGTGTCGGCGTGCGCGTCCCCGGACCGCTGCTGCCCCTGGTGGACGGCGAGGACCGCATCGAGGTGCAGGCTCCGACCGTCGGCGAGGCACTGGCCATCGTCGCGAAGCGCTTCCCCGGGTTCAAGGAGACGGTGATGCCCGAAGGCACCGTCGACAAGGCCTTCCTGATCGCCATCGGCGACGAGGACGTCCGCAACCTCGACGGCATGAACACCGCCGTCCAGCCCGGTGCCGACATCGTGGTCATCACCGCCCTCTCCGGCGGCTGAGCGACGCGCAACACGGCACACCACTTCGGCTACGGCATACGAAAGGACATGGCATGACACTGAGCCTCGCACCGAGCACCGAGGATGAGCGCGTCGTCTTCGACGACCTGGAGATCGGCGAGATCGCCGTCGAGCTCGACGACCAGGAGCCCGAGGACGTCATCGAGTGGGCCCTGGAGACCTTCGGCGACCGCGTCGCGATCGTCACGGCCCTGCAGGAGGACGGGATGGCCGTGCTCGACATGGCCGCCCAGATCAAACCGGACGTGAGGGTGATCACCGTCGACACCGGCCGACTGCCCGACGAGACCTACCAGTTCATCGACGAGGTGCGCTCGCGGTACCCGCGGACGCAGTGGGACGTGCTGTTCCCGGACTCCTCCGAGGTGGAGGCGATGGTGAACCGCCGTGGCGTCAACCTCTTCCGCAACTCGGTGGAGGAGCGGATGCTGTGCTGCCAGATCCGCAAGGTCCGTCCGCTGGTCAAGGCCCTGCAGGGGCTGGACGCCTGGTTCACCGGGCTGCGCCGTGACCAGTGGGCATCGCGCGCCGCGATCAAGAAGGTCGAGCTCGACCACGACCACGAGGGCATCGTGAAGATCAACGCGTTGGCCGACTGGGAGGGCGACGAGGTCAAGGCCTACATCGCGGACAACGATGTTCCGGTCCACCCGCTCTACGCCAAGGGTTACACCAGCTTCGGCTGCGGCCCCTGCACCCGCGCGATCGAGCCCGGCGAGAACGACCGCGCCGGCCGCTGGTGGTGGGAGACCGGCGCTCCCAAGGAGTGCGGCATCCACTGCCCGATCGAGACCGGCAGCTTCGAGCACGAGGCCGAGGCGATCTTCGCCGAGGCCGAGCGCAAGTCCGCCGGACACTGATGACCGACGAGCCGTTCGAGCTCGCTGAGGCAGAGGCGGTGGCCATCGCTGAGGTGGCCACCGCCTTTGCCGCTGTCCTGCCGCCCGAGCGACGCGGGCCGTATGACGGGCTGGTCGAGGCCGCATCCGCCGGAAGCGTTGACCCGGAACAGCTTCCGGAGCTGGAGCGGGTCTGCGTGCTGGCCCTGGAGACCGGCCGCGCGCGGCAACTCGGCAAGGCCGAGACCGAGCGCCTGGTCAATGCGGTCTACCGCCGCACCCCGGGCGGGCGGGCGCTGACCGCCGAGGCCTCCGACGTCAACAAGGTGCTCGCGGGCCTGGCCGGCAAGTCGCTGCAGACCGCGCGGATCACCTGCCGTATGCCGGGCCGCTACCTGCTGGACCTGGTCGTGGACGGCATCGACGTGTCGATCTCGCTGGAGCCGGAAGGGCTCGAGGTCCGCAGCCTGCAGACCGGCTGAGCGGCGCCGGCCCGGCGCCGCGGGGACTCTGACGGCCGGATTCACCGTTGACGGTCGAATTCGGCCGTCAACGGTGAATCGGACCGTCAGCCTCGTCGCGACATACCCCCGCGGTCACCCGCGCACGTCGAGGGTGCGCACGATCGCCGCGCGCCACGCAGCGCGCTGTTGCTCGCGCAGCTCGCTGCGCAGCTGCGGGTCCCACTGCCCGGCGCGGTGCCAGTTGCGCCGCAGCACGTGCACGTCCGGCCAGTAGCCCACCGCGAGGCCGGCCAGGTAGGCGGCACCGAGACTGACGGTCTCGCTGCTGGTCGGCCGCACCACCGACACGTCGAGCACGTCGGCGACCAGCTGCATCAGCAGGTGGTTGGACGTCATACCCCCGTCGACCCGCAGTGATTTCAACGGAACTCCGGCATCGGCCGCCATCGCCTCGACCACGTCGTTGGTCTGCCAGGCGCACGACTCGAGCACCGCGCGCGCCAGGTGCCCCGCCGTGACGAAACTGGTCAGCCCGGAGATGACACCGCGCGCGGAGGACGACCAGTACGGCGAGAACAACCCGGTGAAGGCGGGCACGACCACGCAGCCGCCGCTGTCGTCCACCGTCCGGGCCAGGGTCTCGATCTGCGGCGCCGACTCGATCAGGCCCAGCCCGTCGCGGACCCACTGCACGAGACCACCGGCCACGGCGATCGAGCCCTCCAGGGCGTAGGCCTTCGAACCGTCGGCCAGCTGATAGGCCACGGTCGGCAGCATGCCGTGCGTCGAGGTCACGATGTCGGCGCCGGTGTTCATCAGCAGGAACGCCCCGGTGCCGTACGTGCACTTGACCTCGCCGGCGTCGAAGCAGGTCTGCCCGAACAGCGCACCCTGCTGGTCCCCGACTGCCGCCGCGACCGGCACGCCGGCGAGCCCACCGACGGCGGTGCCGACGACCTTCGAGGACGGCACGATCCGGGGCAGGATCGCCTCGGGGACGTCGAAGAACTCCAGCAGGTCAGGATCCCAGTCGAGGGTCTTCAGGTTCATCAGCAACGTGCGGCTGGCGTTCGTGACGTCGGTGACGTGCACCCCGCCGTCCGGGCCACCGGTGAGGTTCCAGATCAGCCAGGTCTCCATGGTGCCCATCAGCAGCTCCCCACGCAGCGCTCGGACGCGCAGGTCGGGGTGCGTCTCCATCAGCCAGGACAGACGCGGCGCCGTGAAGTATGCCGCCGGCGGGATGCCCGCTCGGCTGCGGAAGAAGTCCGCGCCGGGATCGTCGAGCAGCCGGTCGACGATCAGCTGCGACCGGGTGTCCTGCCAGACGATCGCGGGGCACACCGGCCGCCCCGAGTCCCGCTCCCACAGCACGAACGTCTCGCGTTGGCTGGCCACCCCGACGGCTGCCACGTCGGCGACCGAGATGCCCAGGTCGGCGAGCGCCTGCGGTATGACGCGCCGGGTGTTCGCCCAGATCTGCGCGGCATCGTGCTCGACCCACCCCGGCCGCGGGAAGATCTGCCGGTGCTCGCGCTGCCCCATCCCGGCCAGCCGGCCGTTCCGGTCGAAGACCATCGCGCGCGTCGAGGTCGTGCCCTGATCGATGCTGAGCACATATCGGGAGGTCATGGCGGGGCTACCACCGTTCTGCCATCAGCGCATGGCTGGTGCCGCGGGCGGCCTCGCGGAGCGGGGCCAGCAGATCGTCCCTGGGCGCCCGCCGCGGTGTCAGCACGTCTTCGGGAGTGCCCCGCACCCCGAGAGCGGCGACCACCACTCCGCCGAGGCTGCGCACCGGCACCGCCAGACCGGCGGTGCGGACGGCCGATTCCTCGTCGTCGACGGCGAACCCCCGGCTGCGTGTCGCATCGATCTCGTCACGCAGGGCGCTGGTGCGGGTGATCGTCCGTGCCGTCGCGGCCACCGGACGCAACCCGTCCAGCACGTTCGCACCGGACGGCGCGAAGGCCAGCAGGATCTTGCCCTCCGCGGTGGCCGCGAGGTTGACGTCCTCGCCGATCTCGACGTGCTGCGGGGCCGGCGACGCACTGAACACGTGGTGCGACACGATGCCGGTCTGGATCTCCGCGGCGGGTACGTCCGGCAACACGACCAGCCGCGTCGACAACCGGGTGCGTGCTGCCAGCGCGTCCACCCAGTTGGTCGCGCGCGCTCGCATTTCGTTGAGGTCCATGGATTTCCAGCGGTTCTCCAGGATGCTCGGCGCCAGCCGGTAGCTCCCGGTGGCCTGATCCTGCTCGGCGAGGCCGACCTCGACGAGGGTCCGCAGGATGCCGTGGACGGTGCTCTTGCTCAGTCCCAGCGCCGACGACAGATCGCCCAGTTGCCGCAGGTCGCGGGTCGCGAGCAGGCGCATGATCGCCGCCGCTCGTTCGACGGACTGCACATATCCCGGCACCCGACCGACAGTAACGGGCCATGATTCAGGAGAATCTGACGCCTATTCGACAATGTCGAACGCTCTGCCGTTCAGGGCCTCCCGTTCTCCCTAATGTGTCCCGCGCGCACCACAACCGTGTGATGCACAGCACACCGATCAGGAGGCTGTTCCGTGATGAAACGACCAGATTCCCACCCGCTCCACGGGGTGAGCACACGATGAGCGCCGTCACCGCACCGTTGAAGACCGGCCTCGGGCTGAAACGCCTGGGCGGCCTGTGGGGCGAGTGCGCGGCGGAATTCCTCGGCACCTGCGTGCTGATCCTCTTCGGCGACGGCGTGGTCGCCATGGCCGTGGCGGCACTCCCGGCGTCCGGCCGGGCGGAGACGTCGACCACGATCTTCCTGGCCTCCGGCGACTGGCTGCTGATCACCTGGGGCTGGGCCTTCGCGGTCTGCTTCGGGGTCTACATCGCCGGTGGTGTCACCGGTGCGCACCTGAACCCGGCGGTCACGCTGGCCTTCGCCGTACGGCGCAAGTTCCCCTGGCGCAAGGTGCTCCCCTACTCGCTCGCCCAGGTGGTCGGTGCCTTCGTCGGTGCGGCACTGGTCTGGTGGAACTACCACGACTCCATCAACGCCTACGATCACGCGGCCGCGGCCAAGGCGGGGACCGTCCTGGTGAACGGGCACACGAACGCCACCTTCTCGATCTTCGCGACCTTCCCGTCCGGGGCGTTCCACGGCTCGATGTGGGGGCCACTGCTCGACCAGATCATCGGCACCGCACTGCTGTTGCTGTGCATCGCCGCGGTCGTGGACGCCCGCAACACGATCGTCAAGGCCAACCTGGGTCCGCTCGTCATCGGCTTCGCCGTCGCCGCGATCGGCATGAGCTTCGGCGCGAACGCCGGATATGCGATCAACCCGGCACGTGACCTCGGTCCGCGCCTGTTCGCCGGCCTCGCCGGCTTCGGCAAACTCGCCCTGCCCGGATCCGTCCCGGGAAGTTTCAGCAACTACATGTGGGTGCCCATCGTCGGGCCGCTGATCGGCGGCGTGATCGGCATCGTCGTCTACGACCTCCTGATCGGCAAGGTGCTCGACGTGCGGGCCCAACTCGGCGAACCGCACGAAGAACCTGAGAAGGTGACAGAAACCGACGACGAGGACTGACCCTTCCGCCACCACAACCCCACACGCCACCACTTGCAAGGAGAGACCATGGCCGACTTCGTAGGAGCCCTCGACCAGGGCACGACCAGCACCCGTTTCATGATCTTCGACCACAGCGGCAACGAGATCGCCAAACGCCAGCTCGAGCACGAGCAGATCATGCCGCAGGCCGGCTGGGTCGAACACAGTCCGCTGGAGATCATCGACCGCACCCGCACCGTCATCGGCGGCGCCCTGGCGAACGCGAACCTGCAGGCGTCCGACCTGGATTCGATCGGCATCACCAACCAGCGCGAGACCGCGGTGGTGTGGAACAAGAAGACCGGCCGCCCCTACTACAACGCGATCGTCTGGCAGGACACCCGCACCGACAAGATCGCGTCGGCCCTGGAACGGGAGGGCAAGGGTGACGTGATCCGGCAGAAGGCGGGCATCCCGCCGGCGACGTACTTCTCCGCGGGCAAGGTCCAGTGGATGCTGGAGAACGTCGACGGGCTCCGAGAAGCCGCCGAGGCTGGCGACGCGATCTTCGGCAACACCGACAGCTGGGTGCTGTGGAACCTCACCGGCGGCACGGACGGCGGCGTGCACGTCACCGACGTGACCAACGCCAGCCGCACCATGCTGATGAACCTCGAGACGCTCGACTGGGACGACGAGCTGTTGTCGTTCTTCGGCATCCCGCGCTCGATGCTGCCGACGATCCGGCCCAGCTCCGACCCCGACTTCTACGGGACCACGCAGCGATCGGGGCCGGTCGGCGGCGAGGTGCCGTTGTGCGGCGACCTCGGCGACCAGCAGGCCGCGACCGTCGGGCAGGTCTGCTTCGCCCCCGGGGCGGCGAAGAACACCTACGGCACCGGCAACTTCCTGCTGATGAACACCGGCGAGGAGATCGTGCGCAGCAAGAGCGGTCTGCTCACGACCCCGGCGTACAAGTTCGGCGACGCCCCTGCCGTGTTCGCGCTGGAAGGCTCGATCGCCGTGACCGGCAGCGCCGTCCAGTGGCTGCGCGATCAACTCGGCATCATCTCCGGCGCGGCCGAGACCGAGCAGCTGGCCCGTCAGGTCGAGGACACCGGTGGGATGTATTTCGTCCCGGCGTTCTCCGGCCTGTTCGCCCCCTACTGGCGCTCCGACGCACGCGGCGCGATCGTCGGTATGTCGCGCTTCAACACCAACGCGCATCTCGCGCGGGCGACGCTCGAATCCATTTGCTACCAGAGCAAAGACGTCGCCGACGCGATGGCCAAGGACTCCGGCGTGACGTTGGACGTGCTCAAGGTCGACGGCGGTGTCACCGCCAACAGCCTGTGCATGCAGTTGCAGGCGGACATCCTCGGTGTGCCGGTGTCACGCCCGGTCGTCGCCGAGACCACCGCCCTGGGCGCGGCATACGCCGCCGGGCTGGCGACCGGTTTCTGGAGCAACACCGACGAGCTGCGCGCCAACTGGAACGAAGCAACGCGGTGGGATCCGGAGTGGAGCGACGAGCAACGGGCCAGCGGCTACGCCGGGTGGCAGAAGGCCGTGCAGCGCACGCTCGACTGGGTCGACGTCGACTGAGACATCGACGACCGGGGTACCTAGAGTGAAAGACGTCAGCCGTCCGCGGGTCGGCATACAGGAGGAGAACCCATGGTGATGCAGCTGGGCAGCTCTCGGCTCGGGCCGGCAGAGCGCGCGCAGGCATGGAAAGAGTTGCAGGAGAACGAGTTCGACGTACTGGTCATCGGTGGCGGGGTCACCGGCTCCGGAGCGGCACTCGACGCTGCCACCCGCGGACTGCGCACCGCACTGGTGGAGTCGCGCGACCTGGCCAGCGGCACGTCGTCCCGCAGCAGCAAACTCTTCCACGGCGGGCTGCGCTACCTGGAGCAGATGAACTTCGGTCTGGTGGCGGAGGCGCTGCGAGAGCGCGAGCTGATGCTGACGACGATCGCGCCGCACCTGGTGCACCCGGTCTCGTTCCTTTACCCGCTGTCCCACAGGGGGTGGGAACGCCCTTACGTGGCAACGGGTTTGGCGATGTACGACCAGATGGGTGGGGCGCGGTCGGTGCCGCGGCAGAAGCATCTGACGCGCGGCGGCGCGCTCAAGCTCTTCCCCAGCCTGAAGTCCGACTCGCTGGTCGGCGCGGTCCGTTACTACGACGCGCAGGCCGACGACGCCCGCCATACGATGACCGTCGCGCGGACCGCGGCGCACTACGGCGCCGTGGTGCGCACCTCGACCGAGGTGGTGGAGATCCTGCGGGAGGCGGACCGGGTGGTCGGCGCCGTGGTGCGCGACGTCGAGACCGACGAGCGGATCGAGGTGCACGCCAAGGTGGTCGTCAATGCGACCGGCGTGTGGACCGACGACGTGCAGAAGATGAGCGGCGGTCGGGGCCGTTTCCGGGTCCGTGCGTCGAAGGGCATCCACATCCTGGTGCCCCGTGATCGCATCGCGGGCGAGGTCGGGCTGATCCTGCGCACCGAGAAGTCGGTGCTGTTCGTCATACCGTGGGGCCAGCAGTGGCTCATCGGCACGACCGACACCGACTGGACGCACGATCTGGCACACCCGGCGGCGACCGCCGCGGACATCGAATACCTGCTGGAGCACGCCAATTCGGTGCTCGCGACGCCGATCACCAAGGACGACATCCTCGGCGTCTACGCCGGGCTCCGTCCGCTGCTCGCCGGCGAGAGCGAGAACACCAGCCAGTTGTCCCGCGAGCACGCGGTGGCCCGCCCGCAGCCGGGACTGGTGTCGATCGCCGGCGGCAAGTACACCACCTACCGGGTGATGGCCAAGGACGCGATCGACATCGCCGGCAAGGACCTCGGCGAGATCAAGGAGTCGGTCACCGAACACGTCCCGCTGATCGGCGCGGACGGGTATGCCGCCATGCTCAACCTCACCCACGAGCTGTCCGAGCAGACCGGCCTGCCGTCCTGGCGGATCGAGCACCTGCTCGGCCGCTACGGGTCCCGGCTGGAGGAGGTGCTGGCGCTGGCCGCCGAGGACGACACCCTGCTCAAGCCGGTGAAGTCCGCCGAGACCTACCTGCGGGTCGAGTTGAAGTACGCGGTCACCCACGAAGGTGCCCTGCACCTGGCCGACGTGCTGGCGCGGCGCACCCGGATGTCGATCGAGACCAAGCACCGCGGCGTCGACGCGGCGCAGGAGACCGCCGACATCATGGCCGAGGTGCTCGGCTGGGACGAGGAGGCCAAGCGCAAGGAGGTCCAGACCTACCGGGAGCGTGTGGAGGCCGAGCGGAAGTCCCAGGAGCTGGAGACCGACACCGAGAGCGACGCGGCCCGGTTGCGCGCCCCCGAGATGCGCCAGGGGCTGCGCCGCGTCACCGCGACAAAGTAGCGGGGTCCACCCGCAGGATCCGGTCGTCGCCGGGTTTCGGGTCGCCCCGGCCGTCGGTGTTGTTGGTCAGCACCCACAACGACCCGTCCGGGGCGACCTCGACGTCGCGCAGCCGGCCGTAGGTGCCGACGAAGTAGGACTTCGAGGTGCTCGGTTCCGGCACCGGCACCGCGCGCAGCCGCTCGCCGCGCAGGCAGGCGATGTAGATGGTGTCGCCCCGGATCGCCATCCCGCTCGGGGACGCCTCTCCGGTCGGCCACTGCTGCACCGGGTTGCGGTACTTCGGGTCGTCCGCGCGACCCTCGTGGACCGGCCAGCCGTAGTTGCCTCCGGGCACGATGACGTTGAGCTCGTCCCAGGTGTTCTCGCCGAACTCCACCGCGAACATCGTCCGGTCGGCCGCCCACGCCATACCCTGCACGTTGCGGTGGCCCATCGACCAGACCCGGCTGCCGGGGAACGGGTTGTCCGACGGCACCGACCCGTCCGGCTCCATGCGGAGGATCTTGCCCGCGAGACTGCCCCTGTCCTGGGCCAATTCGCGCTGGGTGGTGTCGCCGACCGAGACGTAGAGCTTGCCGTCCGGTCCGAACTCGACCCGTCCCCCGTCGTGCACCACACCGGCCGGTATGCCGTCCAGGATCTGCTGCCGCCCCGTCAACCGCACGGTCCCCGATCGCTTCGACCAGCGCCACCGTGCGACGTGGTTCGCGTCGTCGCTGCCGGTGTAGTAGACGGTCAGCCAGTCGCCGCGCACCGCCATACCGAGCAGGCCGCCCTCGCCGCCGTGCCGCACGCCGGGCACGGTGAAGACCGCACGCAGCTCACCGTCGACCAACTGGCGGATGCGGGCGTCGTCACGCTGGCTGATCAGCGGTGCGCCGCCCGCCCACACGACCGACCAGGGTGCCGTGAGTCCGGTGATGACATCGCGCACACCGCCGGTGGGCCGCTCGGCGGTCGACCGTCCGGTGCCCGCCCGCACCGAATCGGGTGCCTGCTGAGCGCTGCCGGTGGCGCACGCGCCGACCGCAGCGGTGCCCGTGACGGCACCGAGCAGCGTCAGCACCGTGCGTCGGGTCGGTCCGGGGTCCGGTCTCACGATCACCACCACCTGCACCCATCGTGCGCGACCGGCCGGTTTTTCGCCATACAGATTCCACACAGGATCGTCATAGACTTGACCGGGTCCGCGCACAGTGAAGGGCGACAAAGTGACAGGTATGAGCACTGCATCTGGCCTGAAACGACCCGACGGTTCCCCCGTCCGGGTGCTCGTCGTGGACGACGAGAGCAACCTGACCGAGCTGCTGTCGATGGCACTGCGCTACGAGGGCTGGGACATCAAGAGCGCCGGCACCGGGTCCGGCGCCGTCCGCACCGCCAAGGACTTCCGCCCCGACGCCGTCGTGCTCGACATGATGCTCCCCGACTTCGACGGCATGGAGGTGCTGCGCCGGCTGCGCGACGAGGACCCGACCGTGCCGGTCCTGTTCCTCACCGCACGCGACGCGGTGGAGGACCGGGTCGCCGGGTTGACCGCAGGTGGCGACGACTACGTCACCAAACCGTTCTCGTTGGAGGAGGTCGTGGCGCGGGTGCGAGCACTGCTGCGCCGGTCGGTGGTCATGAGTGAGGACAACTCCTCGATGCTGGTCGTCGGCGACCTGCGACTGGACGAGGACAGCCACGAGGTCTTCCGGGGGGACGACGAGATCAACCTGACCGCAACCGAGTTCGAGCTGTTGCGCTACCTGATGCGCAACCCGAAGCGGGTCCTGTCCAAGGCGCAGATCCTGGACCGGGTGTGGCACTACGACTTCGGTGGCCAGGCCAACGTCGTCGAGCTCTACATCTCCTACCTGCGCAAGAAGATCGACGCCGGTCGCGAGCCGATGATCCACACCATGCGCGGTGCGGGTTACGTCCTCAAACCGGCCGGCTGAGCGAGGCCCGGCAGTCTCGGCGCATCCCATGACCGCACACGCAATCTGGCGACCCAGCCGGTGGACCCTCCGCACGAAGCTCGTCGCGTGGATGCTGCTGCTCTTCATCGCCGTCACCGTCGCCGTCGGCGCGTTGACCGTCTGGCAGCTGAACCGCACGCTCATGTCGAGCGTCAACCACCAGCTGCAGTCGGCGCAACTGGCGATCGAGGGCCCGGGGAACGGCAGCGGGCCGGGGAACAACAGCGGCAACGTCGGTCTGGCCGGGGGAAACTCGCTGCGCTTCGACTTCCAGACCAATGGCGACGCGGTCTACCGCTTCGACAACCAGACGCAGCAGAGCGTCCTCAGCGCGACGGTCTACAAACTCGGCGGCAGCACCCAGCTCACCGCCGCACAACGCCAGAAGCTGATCAAGGCCGGCATCGGGCACGACCCCAAGGCGGTGGACCTCGGCACGCTCGGCACCTACCAGCTCATCGCGGTCAACCACCTGCAGACGCTGCGGTCGCTGAACACCGGCAACGAATACCGCGCCGAGGTCACCACGATTGTCGGGCTGCCGATCAACGACAACGTGTCGACCATCCGCAAGACCGCCGTCTCGATCGCGCTGCTGAGCGGCTCCGGCGTCATCCTGGTGGCGCTGGCGGCGACCTGGCTGATCCAGCGCAACCTCGAACCGTTGCGCCGCGTCGCCGGCACTGCGACCCGCGTCGCCAAACTCCCCCTGTCCTCCGGTGAGGTCGTGATGTCCGAGCGCGTCGAACCGCGCGACACCGACGAGCGCACCGAGGTCGGACAGGTCGGTGCGGCACTCAACGACATGCTCGACCACATCGACAACGCACTGACCGCCCGGCAGACCAGCGAGATGCAGGTGCGGCAGTTCGTCGCGGACGCCTCCCACGAACTGCGCACCCCGCTGGCGTCGATCCGGGGGTATGCCGAACTCTCCCGCCGGGAGACCGAACCGGTGCCGCCCGGTGTCACCCACGCCCTCGGCCGCATCGAGTCCGAGGCCGGCCGGATGACGACCCTCGTGGAGGACCTGCTGCTGCTGGCCCGGCTGGACGCGGGCCGCCAGCTCGACTTCCAGCCGGTGGAGCTGCCGATCATCGCGATCGAGACCGTCAGCGACGCGCGGGCCGCCGGGCCGGACCACCAGTGGGCGCTGGACCTGCCCGAGGAGGGTGTCGAGATCGAGGCGGACGAGGCGCGCATCCGGCAGATCCTGATCAACCTGCTCGGCAACGCCCGCAAGCACACGCCCGCCGGGACCCACGTCGTGGTGTCGGTGCAGCCGCAGGGCGACAGCGTCCAGCTGCAGGTCCGGGACGACGGCCCCGGCATACCCGCCGATCTGGTGCCGCACATCTTCGAGCGCTTCACCCGCGGCGACGCGGCGCGCACCCGCACCGAGGGGTCGACCGGGCTGGGCCTGTCCATCGTCTCCGCGGTCGTCGCCGCGCACCACGGCACCGTCGAGGTCAGTTCCCGGCCGGGCGAGACGGTCTTCTCGATCCGGCTGCCGCGCCGGCAGAACACGTCGGGCCCGACCCCGGCCGCACAGCCGAGCGATCCGCGGGTGTCGGTATGACGGGCGCGCGCCATACCCGCCTGAGTCACCAGTTGAGCAGCTTCGCGGTGATCGGGGTGGCCAGCACCCTGGCCAACGTCGTGCTGTTCTACCTGCTCAACCTGACGATCAA
Source organism: Flexivirga oryzae (assembly GCF_014190805.1). Lineage (NCBI taxonomy): Bacteria > Bacillati > Actinomycetota > Actinomycetes > Micrococcales > Dermacoccaceae > Flexivirga > Flexivirga oryzae. The sequence goes on from NZ_JACHVQ010000002.1 coordinate 549,151, forward strand.
CACCCAGCTCGCCAACGCCCTGGCGCTGATCATCACCACGGTCTTCAACACCGCGGCCAACCGGCGCTACACCTTCGGGGTGCGCACCCGGGAAGGCGCGGGCGTCGCCCAACTGCAGGGGCTCGTGCTGTGGCTGATCATGTGGGCGATGACCGCGCTGGCGCTGTGGCTGCTCGCCCGGGCCGACCCGCACGCGTCGCACGGGACGCAGTCGGTCGTGCAGTTCGCCGGCAACGTCGTCGCCACGATCATCCGCTTCGTGATGCTGCGCAAGTGGTTCGCGCAGCGCCCCGCGCCCGTGGCTGACGACCCCGCCCCGGCCCCCGCCGAGTGACGCTGCAAACACGCGCACCGGTGTCGTTAGCCGCGGGTAGCGTCAGCAGTATGGCGCTCCCCGACTTCGACTTCGCGGCATTCACGACAGCCCTCGACACCCAACGCGTGCAGGGGGACCTCGGCTGGTACGACCTGGCGGACCAGGTGTGGGACCAGTCGGTGTCGCTGAACGCGCAGCGACCACAGGACCATCCGATGTGCGGCGGTGCGATCGGGCGTTTGTCGGCGCGTGGTGAGACCTCCTGTCAATACGCGCTGTTCCTCCTCCGGTGGATGGGCAGGGCACCGGAGGAGTTCCTCACCGGCGACATGGTCGACGTCGGGAAGGTCCACCTGCCGAAGGCCGGCCCCGACAAGCGGCTGCGGTGGGATCTGCCGGCGCTGCACGCCGCTGTCAACGACGAGCGCCGCGCCCGCGAGATGACCTGGGCGCAACTCGCGGACGTCATCGGCTGCACACCGAGCCGATTGACCAACCTGCGCGGGGCCAAACAGGCCGACCTCGCACTGGTCATGCGCGTCACCCAATGGCTCGCCCGTCCGTCGACGGACTTCATCAGCGCCGTGTCGTGGTGACTCCCGGGCCGAGCTGCGGCACCTCGAAACCGTTGTCCGACAGGAGGGTTCGCGCCGCGTGCCAGCCCGCCATACCGTGCACGGCCGGGCCGGGCGACGTGGCCCCCGAGGCCAGGTAGACACCTGACAGCGGAGTCCGCCACGGCACCGGCGACAGCACCGGCCGCTTGATCAGCTGGCGCATCGTGATGGCGCCGCTGGCGAAGTCGCCGCCGGCGAAGTTCGCGCTGACCGCGGCCCCCAGCTCCGTCGCCGGGGTCGCCGTGCTCGCCAGGACGAGGTCACGGAAGCCCGGCGCGTGCTCCTCGACGGCGGCCGTCACCGCCTGGGTCGCGTCGAAGTCGCTGCCGAACGGCACGTGCAGGTAGGCCCACAGCACGGCCTTCCCGTCGGGGGCACGCGACGGGTCGACCACGCTCGGCTGCGCGACCAGCACGTAGGGGTGCTCGGGTATGCCGCCCCGCAGCACCATCCGCTCCGCTGCCGCGATCTGCGCCCGGGTCCCGCCCAGGTGCACCGTCGGTGCCTGACCGACCACCGGGTCGCTCCACGGCACCGGGCCGGCCAGGGCGAAGTCGACCTTCGAGACGCCGTCGCCGGGCCGGAAGCGGGCCAACGCGCGGCGGTAGCGGTCCGGCAGCCGGTCACCGCCGAGTGTCGCGAGCGCCCGGGCGGAGACGTCGAGGACGGCGGCGTCGAAGCCGTCCAGCTGTCGCAGCTCGGTCACCTCGGTGCCGAGGCGCAGCCGACCACCGTGCGCCCGCAGGTCGGCCACGAGCGCATCGGTGATCGATTGCGAACCGCCGACCGGGATCGGCCAGCCCGCGCGGTGTGCCGTGGCGGCCAGCAGCAGTCCGCCGCCGGCCGCGGCCGGACCGGGGTGGCGGCCGATGGCATGCGCCGCGCAACCGGTCAGCATCGCCGGCGCGATGTCCCCGTCGAAGCGCGCGCCCCATGCCGGCGAACCCGCCTCGGCGACCCTCACGCCATACAACCCCGCGGCGAGCGGATCGCGGGGCAGCCGGAGCAGCGGGTTCATCGCCAGGTCGACGACGCCGTCCAGGTGATCGACCAACGGGCGCAGCAGCCGGCGGTATGCCGGGCCGTCCCGGCCGAGGTCCGCGGCCGTCCGATCCAGGTCGCGGTAACCGTGCCCGCCGCGCCCGGGCAGCGGGTGCGCGAACGACACCTCCGGCACCACCAGGTCGATCCGGCGGGCGAGCCCGAACTCCCGGAAGAACGGGCTGGCGAGCGCCATCGGGTGCACGGCACTGGCCACGTCGTGCCGGAAACCGGGCAGGGTGATCTCGCGGGTCGCCGCGCCACCACCGGCCCAGTCGTTGCGCTCGAAGACCTCGACCGCCAGCCCGGCCCGCGCGAGCGTCACCGCCGCCGCCAGACCGTTCGGACCCGATCCGACGACGGCGACACTCCCGAGTCGGGCAACAGCATGTCGCCGGGTCATGAATTCACTCTAGAGAGACGGAGGCGGAGGGAGCCGTCGCTCAGTCGCTACGCTCCCTCGCTCCTCCCAAATCCCGCGTATCCAAAAAACGACGTTGGACCCCGACGAAAAGCATGTCGGGGTCCAACGTCGTTTGCGGGCCAACTGACAGAAGGATGGACCCAATCAGTCTGGGATCGGGTGGCGCGAGTGCTGGCGGCGGGCACTCCAGCAACCCCCGTCGTACGGCGGCAATCCCCGCCTCGGCGGCGCCAGCACCGGCTCAGCGCGGCCCAAGTTGCTCAGCTCGTAGCTGACTATCAGGCCGGGATGTCGATCCAGAAGGTCGCTACCAAGTACCGGGTCGTTCCGCAGCACACCAGAGACCAGCTTGACCTGCGGAAACGCGGAGACGCCACATCCATGACTCACACCTACGAACCTGACGGGCGTCTGCTCCCCATGGGGTCCACGAGCATCTCGCTCCAGCGGTCCGCAGTCTGGTCATGTCGTCTCATATTTCGAGACGTACGTCGACCATGCTCCGAGCGCGTAACTGGTCCAGTTGCCGGGACCTTGCAGTACCTGAGGCCCGAGTCACTGGGTTCGCCAAAGCCAAGGCGTCACTCCGAGAGTTGACCTGAAGAAGCCTTCGACGGGGACTATCGCAAATGGGCGGATCGCCCCCGAACCGAATGATGAGATATAGTACGAAGGGTAAGGAACATTCGTACCGTCAGCACCATTCACGTAGGTTGCGACGGGAAGAACTTTCCCCAACACTCGGACTACCAGGAACTTCGCGAGCCCCGTTACCGTTATGATGCCCAGGCAAAGGCTGACGAACGGACGGGCAGACATTGATTACTGTGAACGGAGTCCAACACCGCACCATTGCCGATATGGTGCCCGTGTTCGGGGTCTCGACCAGGACCATCAGGAACTACGTCAGGCAGGGCATCATCCCCAAGCCGCCAGTAGTAGCCTATGGTCTCCGGGAAGTCTGGGTCTTCCCCGATGACTACCTCGCAGAGGCGGAGCGCGACCTCGCAGAGCGTCGAGGTCGCGCGAATGGAGATGACTGACGTGTCCGAGGACACCGCCACCAACTGGTTGACTGGCCCCCCGGCAGTTGAACCTGAAGAGGTCCGATCCCAATGGGGCGACTTCGCGCCCCGTGAAGAACGCGCGGTCCTCCGTGCGCTTCTGAGCGACCTCTCGGACGACGGTGGCCCGCTTGACGCGCTCGATCAGGAACTCCCCGCTGCCCTCGAGGCTGGGCTGCCCGGCCGAGTTGCACGCACGGTCCGCGACGCCGTCGTGGCAGACCCCGACATGATGGGCGAAGATGCGCCCGACGTGCTTGGCGACCTCATCGAGTACCTGTACTACGCCGATCAGTCGTCCTTACTTGCCAAGTACCGCCTTCTGCAGCCTGCCTACAAGGTGTACGCCGATCATGAGGCGAACGCCAAGTCTCCGTCCGGCACCTTGCCAGAGAACGTGCCATCCTGGATCGGCTCACGGTGGCCCTTCCTGGGGCACCGCATCGGGTTCCCCATCGGGGTTGCCGCCTCGGGCCTGACTACGAACGCCCGTTGTGTGCAGCGCTTGTTCGAAGCCGGGTACAACGTCGTGACTTACAAGACCGTGCGCTCTCGGTTTATCGGACCGCATCCACGTCCGAACTGGGCTTTGCTCAACTCGTACGACATCGAGGCAATCGATGACCCGAACACAGTGGTGACGGTTAACCCCGAAACCACCCTTTCCGAAGCAGACAGTTCTGCGAATTCTTTCGGCGTGCCGAGCCCGGACCCGGTCGAGTGGATTACGGACTTCCGCGCTGCGGCAGCGGCCGCGGACGACGGGCAGGTTCTCATCTGCAGCGTCCTCGGTGAGGACTACAACAGCGACCGAGGCGCCCGAAACACAGATGTCTTGATTGCGGACTTCGTAGCGGTTACTCGTCACGCCATCTCGGCGGGTGCAGAGTTCGTTGAACTCAACTTGTCCTGCCCGAACACACTCGGCAGGAAGGGCGAGCCCACCCCGCCGCTTTGCTACGACATCGATCTGGCGATCGATATTGTCACGCGAGTTCACGCCGAGCTTGGCGATTCCGTCAAGCTCGGCGTAAAACTTTCGCACTTGGAGCACGGCAACCTTGTTACGTTCCTTGAAGGGGCCGCAAGCCACTTGGACTTTATTTCCGGGATCAATACGGTTGCGCACCCGGTGGAGTCAGCCGCTGGCGGAGGTGCGGCGTACTTCGGCGAGCGCACAATCGCCGGGATAGGCGGGACCGCCATCCAATCGTTGGCGACTGAGTTCGTGCGCGCTTGCAAGCAATACCGGGACGATAACGACGCGAAGTTTGTCATTGTCGGAGTGGGTGGCGTCACCGACCCCGAATCATTCATATCCATGCATGAGGCTGGCGCCGACGTTGTCCAGGCTGTTACTGGCGTTTTCCTGAACAGCCTCTTGGCTGTCGACTGCATGCGCACGCTTGGTGCCACGCTGCGCAGTCCACTGGACGAGAACGGGAAGGACGATCTTCTTCGCATCGCTTCAGTGAACGTCGCTGTGCCTGCCTGGGAATTCGCAACCTCACTCGACCTCCCGGTGGGCGTTACCCTTAAGTTGCTTGATGAGCTAGTCGAAAATGGAGAACTCTCCGTCACGTCCGTAGCGGGTGCGCCAAACTACATGCGAACAAGGGCCGTCGAGCACCTTTCAGTGCGATCCTAAGCAGAGGGCATACTTGTGCTCTTCTGCCTGGTGGCGAGCCTCTGTGTGCTCGCAGTCGCAGCATGGTTCGCGTTCGAACACCGAAGTCTATGCCGCTTCAATGCCCCTGTTCTACGAGGGAAACGCGACGACCCTGGCGGGAAGACACTCGCGAAGTCTTTTGCGCTCTATTTCGGTACGATGGAGCTCATCCTGTGGGTCCCAGTTGTTGGTGCAGGCAGTATTCGCGCAAAGTGGTGGGGAAAGTTCGAGCTTTCGTGGTGGGCAGGCCTTCCTGCGCTCGCGGGTGCACTACTAACAGGAGTTTGGTTATCCGTTCAGATCAAGCACCTCTTCAAAGACGATGACGGGCCACCAGCCGGCTTTCTCCGTGGCGAGCGCTTCACCTCAAGCCGCAACTATCTAGTCCGCTGGCAGGACAGGCTGACTAGTGAGTATATTCGAACCGAACGTGAGAACATAAAAGGATATTTCCCGATACTTGCCGACAGAATTCTTGCTGTAGACAAATTCAGTAGTGCTGAGGTTCGAAGACGCTTTCGCACCTCGTACACGAATTACGTCACGGCTGATGGGGTTACGGAAGACGCGACGCGAATCGAGCAGACCGAAATTATGCTCACGTCTCTCGTCTCAAGTTGGGATATCACTGATCGACAGGTCATCATTCTCGGCCTCGGCTGCATTACATTTCAGGGCTCAGAATACAATTTCGAGTACATCGAATTTATCGAACGCCATTTCAATCCGACATTCGTGGACGACAACTAATGTATAATAAGCATATGAAATATGCTCAGCACTCTTGTAAGTTGTACCCATGGCCGAGGGACCGGAGTTAGCCCCCTATCACCGGCGACCCAGCTGGCGCCTGATTCGGCGCCTTGGTCGGATTTTCGACCCCGTGTCGACTGGAGCTCTCGACGGACTGGACTGGTCCCTTAGGGTCCGCATTCCGCGAGGAGCTGCTGTCGAACGGCGCCTCGGGGCCGAAGCCATCGATAGCTTTCTTGAGTCCTCGGCTTCTTTTCCTGCCTTGGTGCGGGGTCTGGCCACTGGTAACGAGATTGAACAGAGCGTTGCAGTGAGGTCTCTTCAGAATCTGGGCAATAGGGACATGGTCCTCGCTTGCGCAATTGCCGAAGAATTAACCTCAAGTCAATATCCCAAGGTCGCAAGTGCGGCGTCGAAAGAATGGGACGAACTAGCTAAGTTTGCCGGCAGCGCTGACTGACTATCTACCACTCCCAGGCCACCCCGCAGTACAGGCCGCCGTAGATGTCGCGAAACTGGGCCGCGGTGGTGCCGCGTGCGGTCACCTCGAGCGTGGTGTCTCTGGTTGGCGGGCCCGGTCGTTCGAGCGCGGTCAGCCCTGAGAACGCCCACGTGATGGCTGGCACCTCGCCGAGGAAGACCACCTCGAACGTGGCGAAGCGGGTCGGTTCGTGGAAGGCGAGACTTTCCTCGTGCAGCCAGTAGGGATCGTTGGTCGGGTCTGGGTTGACCACGCGGAAGGCCAAGTCGTAGGTCTGGCCTCGTCGCATGGGCGCCTTGTGCCAGAACTGGTGGAGGTATCCGCCGGTCGTCTGCATGGTGCGAACCGTGAACTGGTCGCCGACGACCACAGGTGGTGTTGGTTCGGCGCTGCTCCAGGCGAGGGTACTCGACTCCGTCGAAGAGGGCGAAAAGTCGGTAGTGGTGCCGGGATTCGAGGTGTTTGCGGTCCCGGACGTACGTGGTGACGCTGACGGCGTGCTGGACGAACCTGTTGTGCGATTCGGGGATCCGGATACCCATCGGGGACTTGGGGTACCAGCCGGTGAGGAGTTGCCGCAGCAGCTTCTCGACCGCAGCAGCGTCCCGATCGGCGACGGCTTCTCTCCGGATTCCCAGCCGTCTACCGGCGACGTCGCGCCGCGGTCCGAGGCTGGCTATGCCGTTGGTCTCGGGATCCAGGCCATAGACGTCCAACAGGAGGTCGGCATCGCTGTCGTGCAGTGAGCAGATCGCGGATCTCTAGGCGTTCTCGCAGCACTTCGGGTGTTTCGGACCGGCCGCCGAGCACGCCGACCAGTGCTGGGCGTCCGGCGAGCCGCTGCGGCGTGTAGCCGGGTCCTTTGCGCAGGTAGAGCAGGTCGGTGAGGACGTCCTTGGGTGCGTACGGCCGCACCGGACGCTGTACCGCAGGCTCTGCCACGTCTGTTCCTCCCTTCTCCGACTGACTGATTCCAACTTTGCGCGCCCCAGACTCCAAGTCCGCCGCGGCCCATGGTGAAGCGTTCGGGGCGTTCGTAGCGTCGTTGTCACCGGGAATTCCCGGCCCGAACAACCCCAGCACGAACATCACCTGAGAGAAGGAATCAGTCCATGAGCAGTATGGAGCTACACCGGCAGGGATCCGGTCAGCGTTTGCCGGTCCGCGAGCAGAAGCAGCACAACAACGCCGTGGCCCGCGTCGTCGCCGACACCAAGCTGACGGCGGTGAAAGTGGATGCCGAGGCGGCCTTGACCGGCCGCATGATGGAACGGGCGGTCGACATCGACGACTACCGCCACGCCCTGGTCGGCGGCGATGAGACCAAGAACGCCATCCTGACCCGGCTGGAGATGACGTTCATCGGGAAGGTCGAGCGCATCCAGCGCAACTTCGGCTCGGAGTTCGGGCTGTGAGCACCACCGCGGTTGCCGTAGTGGCGGCCCGCGCGGCGATTCCGCCGTCGGTAGCATCCGGGTCCCCGCTCGGGGTGCTGGTCGCCGCGTGGTGGCACCGCCGTCGGAGCCGCGTCGAACATGTCGGAGTTGCCGGCCCGGAGCACACCGGCAGCGAGAACGGCGTCGTTACCTGTGAAGACCGCGAGGTTCTCGACCCGGAAACGGTGGTCCACGCGCAGGCGGTCGCTGCTGGGTTGGCGGACTACGCCGACACCCTCGCGGCCGGGGATCCGCTGCTGCGCTCGCGGCTACGGGTGCTGGAGCACCGTATGCGCAGGCGGGCCTGACATGACCGGCATACTCATCGCCGTTGTTGTCCTGGTCCTGCTGGCGGTGGTGTGCGGCGTCACCTCGTGGCGCGCACATCAGGCCCGGCTCTACGGACCGCCGCGCACCGCCGCGGAGGTTCACGCCCGGTTGGAGCAAGCGGATGAGGAAGTCACTGCCGCCTGGAAGGCGACCCGCCGTGCCATGAACGACGCGGTGGGCCAGTCCTGGCGCAACTTCACCGACTGACCCGCGCAAAGAGAAGGAATAGCGGCTCCCCATCGAAACCTCGTGGTGGACACCAACCACGTCGTGATGGCCGACGCGCCCCTGACCGGACCAGTCGCCGCCGTCACCCGAACAGCACGGCTCGCCAACGAAAAAGAGACCCCAAGGGTCTCCACACGCAAGCCGCAGCCGGTCGATCCTCAGAGTCAGGTCGGGCCGTCCCCCTCGCCGAGCTTTCGCTCAGCGAGGGTTCCAACCTGACTCTTCTGGCGGAGGCGGAGGGAGCCGTCGCGGATGGACCCCCGACGAAAAACGTGTCGGGGTCCATCGGCGTCTTGCGGAGGCGGAGGTGTTGAGTTTCACGACATCGATGACGGGTCTGACCTGCGGTTTTCGGGGTGATCGTTGACCGGTGAGTCGGGTCATGGTTGACACAATCGGGCTCGTGATCGTTGACCGGTGAGTCGCGACATCGGCGACATCCGTCTGACCTCGACAGGATCGTCTTCGCTGGCGCGAGAGCAGGAGCACGAAGCGGCCCGACAATGGCCGTCATCGTCGGTGCCCGCAGCCGGCGTCAGGGCTGGCCGTGGGCCGCCCGAAGGGCTTGGCCTTGACGCCAGTGAGGACACCGACACCATCGCGCGCGGGGAGCGTGAATCAGCCTCGGTTCGAGCGTGCATCGCTTCAAGTGCCCGGGACCGAAGATCAGCGACTCGGTGAGCCGCGACATCCACGACACCCCAACTGAACCCACGAAAAAGGTCCTGAGCCGCGACACCGTGTAAACGATGTCGCGACTCAGGACACTTGCGGAGGCGGAGGGATTTGAACCCTCGATGGGGTTTTATCCCCAAACCCGCTTAGCAGGCGGGCGCCATAGACCAGACTAGGCGACGCCTCCAGTGCTGCACCTCGCGGTGAAGCGTGGCAAGGCTACCCAAGACACGGGTCGAAGTTCAAAGCGGGTCCACGCGGCCCGGCAACCGAAGACCTAGGTTCGGCGTCTACGGTGACGACACCCGATTTGTGATCCGACCGACAGTCGTTCACGATTGGCAGACCCACAAGGTCACAGCACGGTAACGGACTCGAATGAAGGTAGGCGAATGACGGGAAACGTCGGAGGTGTCGGCGGTGGCCGCCCGGTGCCCGAGCGTGACCCCGATGAGACCATCATCGCCTCCCGGCGGGAACTCGCCCGGCGCCAGAGTGCCCCCCGGCAGACCGCGCGCTCCCGCCACGAGCGCCGGATGGCCCGCGCGCGGGACGTCCGTCGTGCCCTCGGCCTGACCGCGCTGTCGGTGCTGCTGCCCGGCCTCGGACTGCTGTGGACCAAACGGCGCATGATCGGTCTGGCGATGATCGGCGTGGCGCTCGTGGGCGCCATCAGTTTCGCGATCATCGTCTCCAGCGGCGGGCTGATCCACGGCGCCGCGCAGCTGCTGACCCGCAAGGGCCTGATCCTGCTGCTCGTCTTCACGATCTGCGGCGGGCTGCTGTGGATCGCGGGCATCGTGCTGACGGCGTTGACGACGACGAACCGGCGCTGGCCGGAGCAGACGCGGTGGTTGCACCGCATCTTCGCGACCCTCATGTGTCTGATCGTCGCCGCGCCGACGGCATACGCCACCCGCGACGTGATCATCACCCGCAACGCGTTCGACCAGATCTTCACCAAGCGCTACACCACCAACACCGATGCGGTCACCCCGGCCGACGGCAGCAACCCGTGGAAGGACATTCCGCGGGTCAACATCCTGTTGTTCGGCTCCGACGCCGGCGCCGACCGTTACCTGCAGCGTCCCGACTCGCTCATCGTCGCCAGCGTCAACACCGTGACCGGCGACACCGTGCTGGTCAGCGTCCCGCGCAACATGGGCCACGCACCGATCCCGGCGAGCGACCCGTTGCACAAGATCTACCCGAACGGCTTCGTCAAACTCCCCGGCCAGACGGACCCGGCAGCGGGTCTGATGGAGAGCATCTGGCAGGCCGGCAACGAGCACAAGAAGCTGTTCCCCAAGAACGACCCCAGCCCCGGCCTCACCGCCACGCGCGACGCGGTCACCGGGATCACCGGCCTCAAGATCGACTACACCGCAACCGTCGACCTCTCCGGCTTCCAGCAACTGGTCAACGCCATGGGCGGGGTCTGGGTCAACGTCAAGCCCGACCCCAACTCGCTCACCGACCCCAAGAAGGGCATCCCGATCGGCGGCCGGATCATCAACGGCCAGATCCAGCCCGGCTCGATCGTCGGTTACATCAAGCCGGGCTACCAGAAACTCAACGGTTTCCAGGCGCTGTGGTACTCCCGCAGCCGCGTTGCCAGCAGCGACGACCAGCGGATGCGCCGCCAACGCTGCATGATCAACGACCTCATCTCGCAGGTGAACCCGTTCCAGATGGTCCAGAAGTTCCCGTCGATCATGCAGGTCGCCGCCAAGAACATCCGGATCGACATCGACCAGGACAAGTTGCCCGCGTTCGCCACCCTGGCCAACAAGATGAAGAACGGCAACATGCGCACGGTCGACATCTCCGACCCGGTGAGCAACAGCAACCCGGACTTCACCAAGATCCACGCGCTGATCAAGAAGGCGATCACGGAGAAGCACAACAAGAAGGCTCCGACGCCGGACAAGGGCAAGACCAAGACCAAGAAGGCGACCGCCTCCTCCAGCTCCTCCTCGTCGTCGAGCACCACCACCAGCGCGATCAGCGACACCGCGAACTCTTGCTGACACGCGCGAGGCGCTCCCGTCATACGAGCTCACCCGCGCGATGGGGTTGGATGCTGTCATGAGTTCACGCACAGTGCTGGGAGTCACCGCGGGAGCCCTGGTCATCGCCGGTGGGGTCGGCGGCTACATGTACCTGCAGCAGGCCTCGGCGGTCAGCAAGCAGGATTCGGCCGCGAAGGCGGCGGCGACGGCATTCGCGCAGGACTGGTCGGCGCGCACGCTCGACAAGGCGGTGTATGTCGGCACCACCCCGAAGGCGGCCGCGGACAACTTCGCCACCGCCACCGCGGCACTCGGCAAGGGCCCGATCTCCGTGCAGGTCGACGACTTCAACCGGGACGGCGACACCGGCACCGCAACGCTGCACGTGGCCTGGACGCTCAGCGGCAAGCGGGTCTTCAAGTGGGACGACCCGATCGCGCTGGTCAAGTCGGCCGACGGCACCTGGGGCATCCGGGTCGATGCGACCAAGTCGTTGTGGCACCCGAAACTGCAGGCGTCCGACGCGTTCGTGGTGAACCAGACGATGGGTCTGCGCGGCGAGATCCGCGGCGCGGACGACAGCGGGATCATGACCAACCAGAAGGTGTACGACATCTCGATCGACCCGACCAAGGCCACCGACGCCTCGATCGGGCAGTTGCAGAACGTGCTGAACATCGCCGGGTTGGTCACCAAGCTGCACGCGGCCAAGAAGTCCGGGTCGCAGGCGCTCATTCCGGTGATCACCTACCGGCAGAGCGACTACTTCATCTACCAGAACGGCATCCAGGACCTCCAGGGCGTCGTGGTGCAGACCCGACGCCAGCCGCTGGCCGCCACCTCCACCTTCGGACAGCCGCTGCTGGGCACCGTCGGGCAGGTCACCGCCGACATGATCAAGAAGCACCCGAAGACGTACCGGGCGGGCGACTACGCCGGCCTCTACGGGCTGCAGGCGCAGTATGACGCCACCATGCGTCCGACCTCCGGCTTCACCGTCACGCCCCGCTCGGACACGTCCGACATACTCTTCGGCACCAAGGCCAAGAACGGCACCAACCTCAAGACCACCCTCGACCCGACCGTGCAGAACGCCGCCGAGAAGGCGCTCGCGAGCATGAAGGACAAGCCGGCCGCCATCGTCGCGGTCAACGTCAAGACCGGTGGCGTGTCGGCGGTGGCCAACTCCCCCTACTACGGCATCGACCGGGCACTCCTCGGGCGTTACGCACCCGGCTCGCAGATGAAGATCGCCACGACCTACGCGCTGCTGACGCACGGCTTCGACCCCGACTCCAAGGTGCCCTGCCCCAGGAACGTCTACGTCAACGGCTACAAGATCGGCAACTTCGAGGGCGAGACCGGTGGCAACCCGAAGTTCAGCAAGGACTTCGCGATGTCCTGCAACACCGCCTTCGTGAAGGCCAGCTCCGACTTCACCGACACCGAGTTGCAACAGGCCGCCAATTCGCTCGGCCTGGGCGCCGACTGGGCCGACCGGATCGGGGTGGCCGGAACGTTCGCCGGGAACGTGCCCACCGCGAACGGCGCGACCGACAAGGCGGTGTCGGTGTTCGGGCAGGGCCGGGTGCAGGCCTCGCCGCTGTCGATCGCCGTGATGACGGGGTCCGTCGCGCGCGGCTCCTACCTCGCGCCGGAGCTCGTGACCAGCCCGGCGCCGGCGAAGGGTGCCCGGTCGGCCACGCCGCTGAAGGCGGGCGCGATCCAGGAGATCAAGAAGCTGATGCGGCTGACCGTCACGGACGGCACCGCGACCGCGGTGAAGAAGGTGCCCGGCGGCCCGGTCTACGCCAAGACCGGCACCTCCGAGTTCGCCGAGGGCGGCAAGACCGGCGTCAACGGCTGGCTGACCGGCTGGCAGGGCAACACCGCGTTCTGTGTGCTCGTCGAGGACGTCCCCTCGGGCAAGAGCGGCGGCAACACGGCTGCCCCGCTGGCCGCGAAGTTCCTCACCACCCTCGCGACCAGCTGACTACTGTCGTCACTTCCTCGCCCGTGTGCGTAGGTCCCCCCGGGGGAGACGTATGACCGGGTTCCGGCATCGCACCCGTACACAGCTCCCCACCGGGGGGACGTATGACCGCGTTCCGGCGTCCCACCCGTACACAGCTCCCCACCGGGGGGACGTATGACCGGGTTCCGGCGTCCCACCCGCGCGTAGCTCCCCACCGGGGGGACGTATGACCGGGTTCCGGCGTGCCACCCGTACACAGCACCCCACCGGGGGGACGTATGACCGGCTCGAGCGCAGGGCGACGCGAAGCCCGACGCGCGCCGCGCCCACCGGAACGACAAAACGCCCCGGCGAGCGCCGAATGCGCTGCCGGGGCTTTCGCTGACCGGGCTACTGCCCGACCATGGGTCCTGCTACATCAAGGGGTCGATCAGACCGGAACGACATTGGCCGCCTGCGGGCCCTTGTCACCCTGGGTGATCTCGAACTCGACGCGCTGTGCCTCGTCGAGGCTGCGGTAACCCTGAGACTGGATCGCAGTGAAGTGGACGAAAACGTCCGGACCGCCGCCATCCTGGGCGATGAAACCAAAGCCCTTTTCAGCGTTGAACCACTTGACGGTTCCCTGTGCCATTGGGGGTAACTCTCAATCTATTGTTCTTCGTTGCGTGTGACCGCGCACCTTACGTGGCCACGACGACCGCCGAGGCATCCCCCCAATGGGTGAACCGTCCGCTCACAAACTCGGCGCCCAACGTTTGGGGTCGGGCGCCGCACCACGAGGAACTGCAACAACAGTCGAGGCTCGACGGTAGCACGGCAAGTGTGGACGCAAGGTGTCCTGGAGATGACCGATCTCACACGGTGAACTGCTGCCCCGCTCCGCCCGAGCTACCCCGTGCCGGGGGCCGTTGCACTGGTTAGGCTGCGGTGATGATCGAGCGGGCCGGCGAGTTCGCCTTCGCGCACAGATTCCACGGCGGGACCGGCGAGACCCGCGTCGAGTGGCACGGATTCGGCCGCCTGCAGCTGCCGGTGGCGGTGCAGACCTGGCACCTGCCGCCCGGCGCCTCCGAGGGTATGCACACGCACGATCCCGCCGCTGATCCGCTCGAGGAGCTCTACGTGGTGATCGCCGGCACCGGGCGGATGCGCGTCGACGACACGGTGTATGACGTCAGCGCCGGCGACAGCGTCGTCGCCGCGTCCGGCAGCGCGCACGATCTCGTCAACACCGGCGACGACGAGTTGCGGGTGCTCGTGGTGTGGGGGCCACCGGGGGACGCCGACTGGTCGGCATACGGCTCCGCACAGAAGGCGCGGCGGGCCCGCGAGCGCTGACGCCGCGAGATCAGGCCGTGCGCTGCTCCGGTGTGCCGCCCAGGGCGCGGGTCAGGTCGTCGGCGGCGGCCCGACACGCGGCGCACAGCTGCGCGAGCCGGTCGTCGTCGACGCGGTAGGCGGGCACCGCGAGCAGGATCGCGGCGATGAGCCGGCCACGGTGGTCACGGACCGCCGCGGCGACGCCGACCTCGTCCGGCGTCGTGTCACCGTTGTTGACCGCGACGCCGTCCCGGTCGTTCGCGGCCAGCCGCCGGTATGCCGCCCGGCTCTGCGGCGCCGCATCGAAGAACTCGTCACGCTCGGTGTCCGACAAGGTCGCGAGCCGCACCCGGACGGAGGCATCCTCGACCCTGCTGTACCGCGAGCCCAGCTCGGTGACGTGCTTGATCGGGTTCGCGGACGGCACCTGCTCGACGATGACCGCCGCGAAGCGGTCCCACAGCACCAGGGAGCTGGTCTCGCCGGTGGCGGCGGTGAGCTCGGTGAGCACCGGCAGCGCGGCGCGCCGTACATCCAGGTTCGCGAGCAACGAGCCGGCCACGCTGAGCAGACCGAGCCCGAGCCGGTACTTCTTCGACAGCGGGTCCTGCTCGACCAGGTCCTCGGCCTCCAGGGTGGTCATCATCCGCGACACCGACGACTTGTGCAGCCCGATCTCCTCGGCGATCTCGACGACGCCGAGCACCGGATGCTCCGGGCTGAAACACCGCAGCACGGCCATCGCGGTGGCGACCGGGGACGTGCCGCGCGGTGCGGTCGTCATCGGTCCGCACCGTCCGGCTCGGCGGGCAGGGCGCCGATGTCCTCGGCCCACACCCGCGGAAAGCGTTGCTGGAACTGCCTCATCAGCTCCGTGCACCGGTCGTCGCCCAGCATCAGCACGGTCACCCCGCGGCTGCGCAGCCAGTCGAGTTCGCCGTCGAAGGTGCGGTTCTCGCCGGCCACCACCGAGGTGATGCCGAACTGCACGATCGCCCCGGCGCACATCGCGCACGGTGCGAGTGTGGTGTGCAGGATCGTGCCGGCGTACGAGCCGATGCGACCCGCCTGGCGCAGACAGTCGATCTCCCCGTGCGCGGTGGGATCACCGTGCTGCACCCGTTGGTTGTGGCCGGTTGCGAGCAGCCGGCCGTCCTTCTCGAGGGCGGCACCGATGGGCACGCCACCGTCCTGCAGCGACGCGGCCGCCGCCGCGACCGCCGCCTCGAACGCCGGCCGCGAGTAGCGAGTGCGCAGTTCGTCCTCGTCCATGGCCTCCCCTTTCCGGTGCTGGTTTCCCTCGCGATTGTGGCGCACCCGTCGTCATACCGCGCGCAGAACGCCGGGCTCGGGGGGCCTGCAGGTCCCCCGAGCCCGGTCGTTCCGCCCTGCTCAGGCGCTGATGATGTTCTGCTCCGGGCCGAACGGGAACTTGGTGATGTTCTCGGCACCGTCCTCGCCGACGACCAGGATGTCGTGCTCGCGGTACCCGCCCGCGCCCGGCTCGCCCTCGGGCACGGTGATCATCGGCTCCATCGACACGACCATGCCCGGCTCCAGGACGGTGTCGATGTCCTCGCGCAACTCCAGCCCGGCCTCGCGTCCGTAGTAGTGCGACAGCACTCCGAAGGAGTGCCCGTAGCCGAAGGTGCGGTTGGGCAGCAGGCCGTAGCCGACGTAGATCTTGTTCAGTTCGGCGGCGATGTCCTTGCAGACCGCGCCGGGCTTGATCAGTTCCAGCCCGGCCCGGTGCACCTCGACGTTGATGTTCCACAGCTCCAGCGACCGCGCGTCCGGCTCGCCGAGGAACAGCGTGCGCTCCAGGGCGGTGTAGTAGCCCGAGGTCATCGGGAAACAGTTGAGCGACAGGATGTCGCCCTCCTCCAGCTTGCGGGTCGTCGACCAGTTGTGTGCACCGTCGGTGTTGATGCCCGACTGGAACCACACCCAGGTGTCGCGGATCTCGCTGTGCGGGAACGCTTTCGCGATCTCGTGGGTCATCGCCTCGGTGCCGGCGAGCGCGACCTCGTACTCGCTGACGCCGACCTTGATGGCGCGGCGGATCGCCTCGCCGCCCAGGTCGCCGATCCGGGTGCCGTGCTTGATGACCTCGATCTCCTCGGGCGACTTGATCATCCGCTGGCGCATGGCGGCCTGCGACACGTCGACCAGTTCCGCGCCGTCCAGGGCGGCGGCCAGCCGTCCGCGCAGGATGAGCGGCAGCTGGTCGTCCTCGACGCCGACCCGCTTGGCGGTGACGCCGCGCTGCTTCAGGGCCTGCTGGATCGCGTAGTAGTAGTTGTCGCGGTTCCAGTCGGTGTAGACGATGTTCTCGCCGTACGACCGGCGCCACGGCATACCGGCGTCGATGTTCGCCGTGATCGTCACCGTGTCGTCCGCCGTGACGACCATCGCGTAGGAGCGGCCGAAGTAGGTGAACAGGAAGTCGCTGTAGTACTTGATCGAGTGGTATGACGTCAGCACGACGGCGTCGAGCTGCAGGTCCGCCATGATCGAACGCAGCCCGTTGATGCGGCGCTCGAGCTCGGAGTCACTGAAGGTCAGCGGCACCTTCGAGCCGTTGTGCAGGACCTTCAGGCGCTCCAGGTCGGCGACGCTGGTGGCGGGGGAAGCGGTGGTGGTCATGGTGTTGCTCCTTCGTTCTAGAGGTTGTCGTGCAGGTGGCCCAGCGGGTGTCCGTCACCGCTCTGGCCGGGTTGTGCACCGGGATCGGGGATCCGGCGGTGGATCTTGATGTCGGACAACGTGTTCGCGCTGTGCTCCGCGATCTGCTGCAGAGTTGCGAACCACACGCCGTCCAGTGATTCGAGATGGTCGACGAGCTGCGACAGGGCGCTCAGCCGGGTCGGGCGCCCGGAGATGAACGGATGGTTGGTCAGGACGAAGCAGTTGCCGGCCGCGGCCGCCACGGACGCCTCGTCGGACCACATCTGCAACGCCTTGCGGGGCGACTCGATGAGTCCGCTGCCGGTCCACTCCGGGTAGAACGCGAACTGCTCCCAGTCGTCCAGTGCCCAGTCGACCGGGATCTCGACGAGATCACGGTCCGCCCCCTCCCCCGAGGTGAAGCGGTAGGGCACGTCGCCGTCCAACAGGCTCGAGTCGTAAGCGAATCCGCGGTCGAGCAGCAGATCGGTCGTGCGGTAGTTGTACTCCCACCACGGTGCCCGGTAGCCGACCGGTCGCACGCCGACGCGGTCCAGGCTCTCCAGTCCGCGGTCGAGCATCTCGGCCTCCTGCTCGTCGGTCAGCGAGGTGGTCTTCTCGTGCATCCAGCCGTGGTGCGCGATCTCGTGGCCGGCGTCGGCGATCTGCTTGACCATGTCCGGGTAGAGGTCGGCGGTGTAACCGGGCACGAAGAACGTCGCCGGTATGCCGTGGTGCTCGAGCATCGCCAGCAGCTTCGGCACCGCCACGGTCGGCCCGTAACTCTGGTGGGTCATCAGCGACATCCGGCGGTGGAACGTCGAGTCGAACGCCAGCGCACCGGACTCCGCGTCCACGTCGAAGGTCAGCGAGGCCGCGAACCTCGTGCCCTCGGGCCAGACGAAACCCGACGGCGGGTGGAAGATCTCGCTCATGCTGAGATCTCCGGGACACGGTCGCGGACGGCGGCGTCCTTCTCGCAGGACTCCAGCTCGGCGACCGCCTGGTGGTCCTCGATGTCGCCACGGATCCCCAGCGGGATGCCGTCGTGGATCCGGCGCTTGAACCGCCGGTAGCCGGTGAGGAAGTAGATCGTGCCGGAGGTCACGGTGCCGGCCAGCCAGGAGAAGTCGGCGCCACCGAGGGCGCGAGCGGCCGGGCCCTGGAGGGCGGGGATGCCGCCATACATGAACGTCCAGGTCATGACCAGGCCACAGAAGAACGCGATGATGGCGTATTTGTTGACGGCCTTGAGATGGGTGTCCTTCGGGTCCCGGAAGAGGTAGTCGAAGTTGCGGTGCCGGCGCTCGAAGATGAAGTAGTGCACCGCCATGATGCCGCCCCAGGTGGCGACCCAGCCGGCGATCGCGACGAGCCAGGTGTCCACGACGGTGGCGAAGTCGCCGGCGAACATGAACCCGATGACCGCGCACATCGACAGCACACCGACCAGCAGCGAGAGCTTGCGGCGGGAGATCCGGATGTCCAGCGCCTGGCTGGCGACGCTGAAGGTGTACATGTTGATGATGTTGGTGGCGATCGGCCCGTGGATCACCAGCAGGATGATCGGGATGGCCATCGTGCCGAAGTTGCCCGCGATCAGTGCCCCGGGGTCGGCCTTGGGGTTGGTCGTGGCGAGCGAGGCACCGAGCGCGCCCAGCCAGACGACGGGGATGAACTGACCCAGCACGCTGGCCAGGTACAGCTTCCGGCGCGGAACGCTGCGGCTGACGAACCGTGAGTAGTCGGGTGCGTAGGTGAACCACCCGATGCCCCACCCGATCCCGATGGCGGTCATGATCGCCGACATCGTCGCCAGGCGCTCCGTACCGTGCAGGCCGGCACCCTGGAAGCTCCAGTTCACGTCGACCTTGGTCCACGCGAGAATGGTCATCACGGTGAGCACGATCATGGTGGGCGGCATCGACCAGCGCTCGAACGCCGCGATCGCCCGGTAACCGAGGAAGCAGATGGTGACCTGGACGAGCATGATGACGGCCGCCACCGCGATGCGCGCGCCGTAGTTGTGCGCGTCCGGGTCGACCCAGCCGAGCAGCCCGAACAGGCTCATCACCAGGTCGAGGATGATCCAGGTGTTCACCGCGGCCCAGCCGATCGCGACGATCGCTTGTATGGCGGCGGGCAGATACGCGCCCTTGCGGCCGAAAGCGCCGCGGGACAGCAGCATTCCGGTGGCGCCGGAGCGCTGGCCGAGCAGCACGAAGAAGCCGAAGCCGAACATGCCGATCAGGTTGCCGACGACCAGCACGATCATCGTGTCGCGCAGGCTCAGGCCGAGCTGCACGCCGAGTGCTCCGAGGATCCAGTTGATCGGCGCGACGTTGGCGCCCAACCAGATCCAGAACTGCCCGGAGACCTTGGTGGTCCGCTTCGATTCGGGGATCGGCTGGAGGACGTCCTCGACGTCGGCCGTGCGGCTCTCGTCGGTTGATGCGTCAATAGGGGTCTGCATTCCGGTTTCTTTCTGAGGGAAGGGATCCGGTGTCCGTGACCGAAGGGTCCGGGGTTGCCGCGAGGGGCGAGCGCAGGTGCCGGACCAAGCCGGTGGTTGCGCTGAATGCAACGTGGTTGCATTGAATGTAGGTGTGCCGCGACGCACCGTCAACCCCTACCGGGGAGTAGTCGGTGCGAAAGGCCGGGAAAGGCCGCCGGTGAGTCAGAGAACGGTGCGGATGCGCGCCTCGAAGGCGTCCATGTGCTCGCGCATCAGGCGCTCCGCGCGCTCGCTGTCGCCCTCGGCGACGGCGTCGAGCAGCTCGACGTGCTCGAGGATGTGCGAACCGACGTCCGCCAGTCGGGGTGCGGCAACCGACCAGATGCGGGTTGCGAGGTTGCCGTAGCGGATCAGGGCGGTCTCCAGGTGCGCATTGTGCGTCGCCTGGTAGATCGACCGGTGCACCTGCAGATCCCACTGCATGTGATCGCGCGCCGACGTGTCGGCCGGCAACGCGACCAGGCCGTCACGCAGCTTCTGCAGGATCCGGCGATCCTCCGCGTCCGCGCGCTGGGCGCCGAGTGCGGCGGCGAGTGGCTCCAGCGCCCGGCGGATCTCGGAGATCTCCGACAGCGCGGTGATGTCCACCGCCGTTGCGAAGGTCCCCCGGCGCGGATAGGTGACCACCAGGTGGTCGGACTCCAGCCGCTTCAGCGCCTCCCGCAGCGGCGTGCGGCCGACCGCGAGTTCCGCGGACAGCGCCTGCTCGCTCAGCGGGTCGCCGGGCGCGATGTCCAGCAGGACCAGCCGTTCCTTGAGCGCCTCGTAGGCGACCTCGGTCAGCGATCCGTTGCTCACGGTTCGAATCATGACATCACCTCGGGGTTGACACGGACGCGATCAGGGGGTCAAGCTTACCCGACAACTGATATATAAGTTGTCGATCTCGTGTAGAAGGAATCGTCGTGACTTCAGCAACCTCCCCTGTGCAAGACACCCCCACCACCGGCAGTGTGCCCAGTGGGTTCAATTCCGCTCTGGCGCAAGCAGATCCGGAGGTCGCCGCCGCGATCGACCAGGAGCTGATCCGCCAGCAGAGCACGCTGGAGATGATCGCGTCGGAGAACTTCGCACCGGTCGCCGCACTGCAGGCCCAGGGCAGCGTGCTCACCAACAAGTACGCCGAGGGCTACCCGGGACGGCGCTACTACGGCGGTTGCGAGCACGTCGACGTGATCGAGAGCCTGGCGATCGAGCGGGTGAAGGGGCTCTTCGGGGCCGCCTACGCCAACGTCCAACCGCACTCCGGCGCCCAGGCGAACACCGCCGTCTATTTCGCGCTGCTCCAGCCGGGTGACACCATCCTCGGCCTCGACCTGGCACACGGCGGCCACCTCACGCACGGCATGCGGATCAACTACAGCGGCAAGATGTTCGACGTCGCCGCCTACCACGTCGACGACAACGGACTGGTCGACATGGACGAGGTCGCCCACCTCGCCCGCGAGCACCGGCCGAAGCTGATCGTCGCAGGCTGGTCGGCATACCCGCGCACGCTCGACTTCGCCGCCTTCCGCGCGATCGCCGACGAGGTCGGCGCGCTGCTGATGGTCGACATGGCGCACTTCGCCGGGCTGGTCGCGGCCGGCCTGCACCCCAACCCGGTCCCGTATGCCGACGTCACCACCAGCACAACCCACAAGACGCTGGGCGGCCCCCGTGGCGGCATCATCCTGACCAATGACGCCGCGATCGCCAAGAAGATCAACTCCGCGGTCTTCCCCGGCATGCAGGGCGGCCCGCTGGAGCACGTGATCGCCGCCAAGGCCGTCGCGTTCCGTGCCGCCGCATCGGACGACTTCGCCGACCGGCAGCGCCGGACCCTTTCCGGCGCCCGCATCCTCGCCGAACGACTGCTGCAGGACGACGCCGCGCAGCACGGCGTGCGGGTGCTGTCCGGCGGCACCGACGTCCACCTGATCCTGGTCGACCTGCGCGATGCCGAGCTCGACGGCAAACAGGCCGAGGACCGGCTGCACAGCATCGGAATCACGGTGAACCGCAACGCCGTTCCCAACGATCCGCGCCCGCCGATGGTGACCTCCGGGCTACGGATCGGCACCCCCGCGCTGGCCACCCGCGGCTTCGGCGACGCGGAGTTCACCGAGGTCGCCGACATCATCGCCGCGACCCTCGTCGCCGATGACATCGATGCGGTCGCGGACGAGCTGCGCTCCCGCGTCGCCGCGCTCACCACCCGTTTCCCCCTCTACCCCGACCTCGGCCAGGAGAACTCATGAGCAACCAGCGAGCACTGCCACCACACCCGTCGTTCCTGTGGCGCAACCCGGACCCGCGCGACTCCTACGACGTCGTGATCGTCGGAGGCGGCGGGCACGGCCTGGCGACCGCCTACTACCTCGCCAAGGTGCACGGCATCACCAATGTCGCGGTCCTGGAGCGCGGTTGGCTGGCCGGCGGCAACATGGCCCGCAACACCACGATCATCCGCAGCAACTATCTGTGGGACGAGTCGGCCGCGATCTACGAGCAGTCGCTCAAGCTCTGGGAGGGCCTTGAGGAGGAGCTCGGCTACGACATCTTCTTCTCGCAGCGCGGCGTGCTGAACCTCGCGCACACCCTGCAGGACGTCCGTGACTCGGTGCGCCGGGTCGAGGCGAACCGGCTCAACGGGGTCGACGCGGAGTTCGTGACGCCCGAGCAGGTCAAGGAGCTCTGCCCGATCATCAACATCGGTCAGGACATCCGCTATCCGGTGATGGGTGCGACCTACCAACCCCGCGCGGGCATCGCCAAGCACGACTGGGTCGCCTGGGGTTACGCCCGCCGCGCCAGCGAGCTCGGCGTCGACCTGATCCAGAACTGCGAGGTGACCGGTTTCGACCTGGACGGCGACCGGGTGGTCGGCGTCCGCACCAACCGCGGCAACATCAAGGCCGGCCGGGTCGCACTGGCCGCCGCCGGGCACACCTCCACGCTCACCGAGCTGGCCGGTTTCCGGGTGCCGATCCAGTCGCACCCGCTGCAGGCACTCGTGTCCGAGCTGCACGAGATCATCCACCCGACCGTCGTCATGTCCAACCACGTGCACGTCTACGTCTCGCAGGCGCACAAGGGCGAGCTGGTCATGGGTGCCGGAGTCGACTCCTACAACGGCTACGGGCAACGCGGTTCGTTCCATGTCATCGAGCACCAGATGTCCGCCGCCGTCGAGCTCTTCCCTGCCTTCGCGCGAGCGCACCTGCTGCGCACCTGGGGTGGCATCGTCGACGTCACCCTCGATGCGTCGCCGATCATGGGACTCACCCCCGTCGAGGGGATGTATGTCGACTGCGGCTGGGGCACCGGCGGATTCAAGGCCGTGCCCGGCGCGGGTTACGCGTTCGCACACACCATCGCCCACAACGAGCCACACGAGCTCAACCGCCCCTACTCCCTGGAGCGCTTCGTCACCGGAGAGCTCATCGACGAGCACGGCGCCGCGGCCGTCGCCCACTGACAGCCCGGTTCGTACCTCACCGCGCTGTCGCGTAACCAACACTTTGTGCGTCCTTCGGCCGCACTGAGAGGACCCAGACATGTTGATGATCGAATGCCCGCACTGCGGCGTGCGCCCCGAGGGCGAGTTCACCTACGGCGGACAGGCCCATGTGCCCTACCCGGAGGACCCGCACACCCTCAGCGACGAGGAGTGGGCCCAGTACCTCTTCTACCGGGACAACCCGAAGGGCGCGTTCCGTGAACGCTGGGTGCACAGCGCCGGTTGCCGCAAGTGGTTCAACGCGGTGCGCGACACCCGCACCTACGACATCACCTCCACCTACGTCGGCGCCGCACCGTCCGACACCAACACCACGCAAGGAGCGCAGTCATGACCGCACACCGTCTCGATTCCGGCGGCGTCGTCGACCGCGCTGCCGGCCGTCGCTTCACGATCGACGGCCAGTCACTCGAAGGCTTCGCAGGTGACACGGTTGCCTCCGCCGCACTGGCGAACGGCGTTGTCCGCGTGGGCAACTCGATCTACCGGGGCCGGTCGCGCGGCGTGCTGACCAGCGGTGTGGAGGAGCCCAACGCGTTCGTCCGCAGCGAGGGCGGGTACGGCGAGTCGATGCTCCCGGCCACCACCGCGGAGCTGCTCGACGGACTGCAGCTGACCTGGGAGGACGGCATCGGCACGCTCGACCAGTCGGTCGACCCCGCCGAGTACGACCACATGCACGTCCACACGGACGTCGCCGTCATCGGCGCCGGACCGGCCGGTCTCGCCGCGGCCCGTGCGGCCGTCGCGACCGGGGTCCGGGTGACGCTCTTCGAGAGCGACTTCGCACTCGGTGGCAGCCTGCTCGGCCGGCCGGGCGAAGTCGTCGAGGGGATCCCCGCAGCCGCCTGGATCGATGATGTCCGTGAGCAACTGGAGGCGGCGTCGAACTGCCGGATCCTCACCCGCACCAGCGTGTTCGGCAGTTACGACAGCAACTACCTGATCGCCCTGGAGAAGCGCGTCGGCGCGCCCGCCACGGACGGCGTCTCCCGGCAGCGGGTCTGGCACGTCAACGCGGGTCGCGTCGTGCTGGCTACCGGCGCGTTCGAGCGCGCGCTGGTCTTCGCGAACAACGACCTGCCCGGCGTGATGCTGGCGTCGGCCGCGCAGAACTTCCTCGGCCGCTACGGCGTCCTCGCCGGGGACCGGGTCGTCGTCTTCACGACCAACGACTCGGCATACCCCGTCGCTGCGGATCTCGCCGCCGCGGGCGCAACGGTGACCCTGGTCGACAGCCGCGCCGAGGCGGGTGTCGAGGACCCCACCGAGGTCGACGTGCGCCACGGCAGTGTGGTCGTCGAGGCGGTCGGGACCGACCAGCTCGACGGCGTCCGGATCGCGGCCGCAGGAGACCTCGACAAGCTCGGCCACCTCGACAAGCTCGGGGAGGCGCAACAGCTTCCGTGCGACCTGCTGGCGGTCTCCGGCGGTTGGTCGGCCAACGTCAACCTGCACTCGCAGCGCCAGGGTGCGCTGCACTGGGACGACGCCCTGGTCGGCTTCGTGCCCTCCGGCGGCGTCCGTGACCAGGCGCTCGCCGGCTCGGTGACGGGCACCTACTGGACGGACGGCGTCGTCGCCGAGGGTCGCGCTGCGGGCGCGGGCGAGCCGGCGCCGCTCACCGCCGTCGAACGCGCCGTCGGCTCGGGCCACACCGATGCCCTCTGGCTGATCCCCTCCCCCGACGGGGAATTCGACACGCACTTCGTCGACCTGCAGCGCGATGAGACCGCGGCGGGTGTCGTGCGGGCGGTGCGGGCCGGGATGCGCTCGGTCGAGCACGTCAAGCGCTACACCTCCATCAGCACCGGCCTGGACCAGGGCAAGATCGGCGGTGTCCTGACCATCGGCGTGCTCAGCCAACTGCTCGGCGAACACGATATGGCAGCGATGCCGGCCGGCCAGCCCGGCCAGGACGAGAGCACCGGTGCGCCGAAGCCGTCGCCCGGCACCATCGGCACCACCACGTTCCGTGCACCGTTCACTCCGGTCGCGTTCGCGGCACTCGCCGGGCGCCACCGCGGCGAGCTCTACGACCCCGCCCGCCTGACGCCCGCTCAGGCCCGGCACGTCGAGCGCGGAGCGGAGTTCGAGGACGTCGGTCAGTGGAAACGGCCCTGGTTCTACCCGCAGGACGGGGAGGACCTGGATGCCGCGGTCGCCCGCGAATGCCGTGCCGCACGAACGAATGTCGCCTACATGGACGGCTCGACGCTGGGCAAGATCGAGGTCCGCGGCAAGGACGCACCGACCTTCCTCAACCGGATCTACACCAACGCCTTCGCCAAGCTGCCGGTCGGCAAGCAGCGGTACGGCGTCATGTGCCGGCCTGACGGGATGGTCTTCGACGACGGCGTCTCCTTCCGGCTCGCAGACGACCGCTTCCTGATGACGACCACCACCGGCGGCGCCGCCGGCGTCCTCGAATGGCTCGAGGAGTGGCACCAGACCGAGTGGCCGGAGCTGGACGTCTTCTTCACCTCGGTCACCGAACAGTGGTCCACGACCGTCGTCGCCGGGCCGCGATCGCGGGACGTCATACACAAGATCGCGCCGGACCTGGACGTGTCGAAGGAAGGCTTCGAGTTCATGGCCTTCCGCGACACGGTCCTGGCGAGCGGCATACCGGCTCGCATCGCCCGGGTCACCTTCTCCGGCGAGTTGGCCTTCGAGGTCAACGTCAGCGGCTGGTACGGCGAGGCCGTCTGGGACGACATCACCGAGGCCGGTGCGGAGTTCGGCATCACGCCCTACGGCACCGAGACGATGCACGTGCTGCGCGCCGAGAAGGCCTACCCGATCGTCGGGCAGGACACCGACGGCACGGTCACGCCGCAGGACCTCGGGATGGACTGGGTGGTGGCCAAGAAGAAGAAGGACTTCATCGGCATGCGTTCCTACGCGCGGGCCGGTCACGTCGAGGAGGGCCGCAAGCAGCTTGTCAGCCTCTTCCCGACCGACCGCGAGCTGCGACTGCCCGAGGGCAGCCAGATCGTCGCGCCCGCCGACGCACCGGCAGCACCGATCAACGGCTTTGCCGCAGAACCCATTCCGATGCTCGGGCACGTCACGTCCAGTTACCGGAGCGAGGCGCTGGACCGCACGTTCGCGCTCGCGCTGGTCCGTGACGGCCGGTCGCGGATCGGCGAGCAGGTGATGGCCTCGTTCGAGGGCAAGTTCTTCCCGGTGGAGATCGCCGAGGCAGTCGTCTATGACAAGGAAGGAGCACGTCGCGATGGTTGAGCGTAATGCGGTGCTGGAGCGCCGACGGAGCCCACTGCAGCGGCTGTCGGCCGAGCTGGTGGCCGGCAGCGGCACGCAGGTTTCCCTGCGGGAGATCCCGTTCCTCGCCCAGATCGGGCTGCGGGCCGAGCCGGGCAGCCCGTCGGCGGTCGCCCTCGAATGGGCTTTGACGGGAGCGCTTCCCGGCGGCGTCGGTGACGTCACGGAGCTGTCCGAAGACCGCCACGTCCTCTGGCTGGGCCCGGACGAGTTCCTGCTCATCGCCCCCGACGAGGCCGCGGGTGGCCCGGACCCGGCGCGGCTCACGGCCGAACTGAGCACCGCGCTGGGCGGATTGCCGGGTCAGGTCGTCGAGCTGTCGGCCAACCGGACCACGCTGGAGCTGCGCGGGCCACGCGCCCAGGAGGTGCTGGACAAGTCCTGCCGCCTCGACCTCGACCTCGTGTCCTTCCCGGCCGGGTCGGCACTGGTCACGGTGCTCGGCACGGTGAACGTCATCCTGTGGCGCGTCGAGCCGGACAACTGGCGGATCCTGCCGCGGGCATCCTTCGCGGTGCACACCGCACGCTGGCTGCTGGACGGCATGCGCGAGTTCGTCTGATGGCACTGTCCGTTCTCGATCTCTTCTCGATCGGCATCGGGCCCTCGTCCTCGCACACGGTGGGTCCGATGCGGGCGGCCGCCGCCTTCGTCGGACGACTCCGTGCCGGGTCGTCGTTGCCGCGGGTGCACCGGGTGTCGGTGCAGCTGTTCGGCTCGCTGGCGGCCACCGGAGTCGGACACGGGACCGACCGTGCGGTCGTGCTCGGCCTGACCGGGGCCGACCCGGAGACGATCGACGTGGCGGCGGCGTTCGCGCAGTACGACGACATCTGCGACACCCGGCGGCTGCGGCTGGGCGGAGACCACGTCATCGGATTCGACCCGGACGTCGACGTGGAGTTCCACCGCAAGCCGCTCCCCCGGCACCCCAACGGGATGCGTTTCGCTGCGTATGACGCCGCCGGCGTCATACTCTCCGAGGCCGAATCATATTCGGTGGGAGGGGGTTTCGTCGTCGGCAAGGACGACGACGACCGGCTCGGCACCAACGAGGTGACGGTCCCCCACCCGTTCGCCACGGCGCAGGAGCTGCTCGCGCAGTGCGCCCGCACCGGCGGCTCCATCGCGGAGGTGATGCTCGCCAACGAGGCCGCGTTCCGGCCCGAGCCGGAGACGCGGGCGCAGCTGCTGCGGATCTGGGACGTCATGCAGGAATGCGTCGAGAACGGCTGCACCCGTGAGGAGAAGTTCCTGCCCGGGCGACTGCAGGTGCGGCGGCGTGCCCCTGACCTGCGGCGGAAGCTGCGTGAGCACGAGGCCGCCGAACGCGCGCGCACCGGCACGATGAGCGATCCGTTGTGGGCGATGGAGTGGGTGAACCTGTACGCACTCGCCGTCAACGAGGAGAACGCCTCGGGAGGGCGGGTCGTGACCGCGCCGACGAACGGGGCAGCGGGCATCGTGCCCGCCGTGCTGCACTACCTCACCCGGTTCGTCGACGGTGCCGATGACGACGCGGTCGTGACCTTCCTGCTGACGGCGGCTGCGATCGGCATCCTCTTCAAGGAGGGAGCCTCGATCTCCGGTGCCGAGGTGGGCTGCCAGGGCGAGGTGGGCTCCGCGTGCTCGATGGCGGCGGGTGGGTTGTGTGCGGCGCTCGGCGGGACACCGGTCCAGGTGGAGAACGCCGCCGAGATCGGCATCGAGCACAACCTCGGACTGACCTGCGACCCGGTCGGCGGCCTCGTGCAGGTGCCGTGCATCGAGCGCAACGCGATCGCGTCGGTCAAGGCGATCAACGCCGCCCGGCTCGCCCTGCAGGGCGACGGCGACCATCGCGTCGGGCTGGATGCGGCCATTCGCACGATGCGGCAGACCGGCCGGGACATGAAGAGCAAATACAAGGAGACCAGCCGCGGCGGGCTCGCGGTAAACGTGGTCGAGTGCTGAGTGCGCTCGATCTGCTGACAGGACAAGGAGGTTCGCCGTGAGCGAACGCAACGGTGCCCACCGCTACGTGTTGACCGTCGATGGTGCCGAACGCCCGGGACTGCTGCACGCGGTGACCGGGTTCCTGGTCGACCACCGGGCCAACATCCGCGAGATCAAGCAGTTCGACGACGAGCTGGCCGGCCGCTACGTCTGCCGGGTGGATTTCGTGGTGCCGGATGACGACGATCCGGGGCTCGAGGAGCTGGAGGCCTCGCTCGACGGGTTACGCGTCGACTGGGAACTGACCGCACGGTTGCGCCGGGCGGCGGACCGGCAGCGGGTGCTGATCATGGTCTCGAAGTTCGCACACTGCCTGAACGACCTGCTCTTCCGGGCACACGTGGACGAGCTGCCGATCGACATCGTCGCCGTGGTCTCCAACCACCCGGACCACGAGGATCTGGCGCGCTGGCACCAGGTGCCCTTCCACCACATCCCGGTCACCCGCGACACCAAACCGGACGCCGAGGGCCGGCTGCTGGAACTGGTGGACGAGCTCGACGTCGACCTGGTGGTGCTGGCCCGGTACATGCAGATCCTGTCGGACGACCTGGCCAAGACACTCAGCGGCCGCGCGATCAACATCCACCACTCGTTCCTGCCCAGCTTCAAGGGCGCGAAGCCCTACCACCAGGCGTACGAGCGTGGAGTGAAAACCGTTGGAGCCACGGCGCATTACGTCACCGGAGACCTCGACGAGGGGCCGATCATCTCCCAGCAGGTGCAGGAGGTGGACCACTCCTACACGCCGGCCGACCTGGTGGCTGCCGGGCGCGACACCGAGTGCAAGGCGCTGTCCAACGCCGTCCGTTGGCATTGCGAGGGAAGGGTTTTCATCCAGGGTCGGCGGACCGTGGTGCTGCGCTGACGCTCAGCCCTTCAGCTCCGGGAAGTCGTCGTCGCGCCACTCCGGCACCGAGCGCTCGTCACCGGACACCTCCTCCTCCCTGCCGCGCAGCTCGACCCGGCGGATCTTGCCCGAGATCGTCTTGGGCAACTCGTAGAACTCCACCCGCCGCACGCGTTGGTAGGGCGCGAGGTGCTCGCGCGCGTACTTGAGGATCTCGAACGCCGTCTGCTTCGTCGGTTCGTGACCGGGCGCGAGGGCGATGTAGGCCTTGGGCACCGCCAGGCGCACCGGGTCGGGCGCCGGCACGATCGCCGCCTCCGCGACCGCAGGGTGCTCGATCAGCACCGATTCCAGCTCGAACGGGCTGATCTTGTAGTCGGATGCCTTGAAGACGTCGTCGGTCCGGCCGATGTAGGTGTAGTAGCCGTCGCCGTCCCGGGACGCGACGTCACCGGTGTGGTAGACACCGTGCGCCATCACCGCGGCGTTGCGCTCGGGATCGGCCTGGTACCCGGTCATCAGCCCCACCGGGTGCCGGCTCAGGTCGAGGCAGAGCTCGCCCTCGTCCGCGTCGGGCGGCAACAGCTCACCGGTCACCGGGTCGGCCAGCCCGGAGGGGACCCCGGGGAGCGGGCGACCCATCGAGCCCGGCTTCACCTGCGATCCAGGAGTGTTCGCGATCTGCACACTGGTCTCGGTCTGGCCGTAGCCGTCCCGGATGGTCAGCCCCCAGGACCTCTCGATCTGCCGGATCACCTCTGGATTCAGCGGTTCCCCGGCGCCGACTACTTCGCGCAGCGCCTCCGGTTTCGTTCCGAGGTCGGCGTTGATGAGCATGCGCCATACGGTCGGTGGGGCGCAGAAGCTGGTGACACCTTCGGTGCGCAGCTGCTCCAGCATCGCGGCGGCGTCGAATCGCGTGTAGTTGTAGAGGAAGATCGTCGCCTCACCGATCCACGGTGCGAAGAAGTTGGACCAGGCGTGCTTCGCCCAGCCCGGGGACGACACGTTGAGGTGGACGTCGCCGGGTTTGAGGCCGATCCAGTACATCGTCGACAGGTGCCCGACCGGGTAGGACACCTGGGTGTGCTCCACCAGTTTCGGCTTCGAGGTGGTGCCGGAGGTGAAGTAGAGCAGCAACCGGTCCTGCGGCGTGGTGCCCGGGTGCGCGATCGCCTGCCAGTCGGTGTCGAAGGCGCCGGTGAGATCCCGCCAGCCGTCGGCGGTCCCGACGCTGAGACGCAGGTAGTCGCCCGGGACCCCGTCGAGCTTGTCGACGTCAACGGCGTTGCAGACGACCGCCCTGGCGGACGTGCGCCCGATGCGGTCGGTCAGCTCCTTGGGCCCGGCGGCTGTGGTGGTCGGCACGATCACGGCGCCGAGCTTCATGACCCCGAGCATGAGCTCCCAGAGCTCGACCTGGTTGTTCAGCATGATGATCACCGCATCGCCCTTGCCGACACCGAGGCCGGCGAGCCAGGTCGCCACCTGGTCCGAGTGGCGCGACATCTCCTGGAAACTGCGGCTGGTCCGGGACCCGTCCTGCTCCACGATGACCAGCGCCTCGCGGTCGTTGCCGGCGGCGACCGCGTCGAACCAGTCGACGGCCCAGCAGAACTGGTCGCCCAGGTCGGGCCAGCGGAAACCTTCGACCGCCGCGTCGTAGTCGTCGTGGTGCTGCAGCAGGAAGTCCCGTGCCGCCCGGTATGCCGTGGTTGCCGTCGAGTCCATGTTCGTCATCATGGCACCGGGAGCCCGGACGCGCGGGTCGTCGTGGAATCATCGTGCCGATGGCTGCTCGACGCGTCGTGTCACTGGTGCCCTCGATCACCGAGGCCCTGGCCGCCACCCGCCCTGAGGCGCTGGTCGGTGCGACCGACTGGTGCACGCATCCGGCCGGCCTGGCCGTCACGCGTGTCCGCGGGACCAAGAACCCGAACCTCGACGTCATCCGCGCGCTCGAACCCGATGTGGTCGTCGCCAACAAGGAGGAGAACCGCGAGCTCGACGTCCGGCGGCTACGTGAGTCCGGGGTGACCGTGTGGGTCAGCGACATCGAAACGGTGCCTGCGGCGTTCGAGGCGTATGACGAACTGTTCGACCAGGTCCTGCGCTGGCCGCGGCCGGACTGGCTGGACGTGGCGCGGGCGCTGTGGTCCGGCGCTCTGCCGCCGATACGCGCTCGCGTCGCCGTGCCGATCTGGCGCGACCCGTGGATGGTGGTCGGGGCGCGCACGTTCACCGGGGATCTGTTGCGCCGCCTGGGTTTCGAGAATGTGTATGGCGATGCCGACGGGCGTTATCCGAAGGCAGAAGCGGGCGAGATCGACCGCAGCGGCGCGGACGTCATACTCCTGCCGGACGAGCCGTACGTGTTCACCGCCGACGACGGGCCCGAGGCGTTCACCACTCCGACCCGGCTGGTCAGCGGCCGGCTGATCACGTGGTACGGCCCGTCGATGATCGAGGCGCATCACCGCCTCTCGGGGTGACCGGGGAAGATGCCGGCGCCGGACATGACGCTGAAGACGAGTTGCGTCTCGGTGTGCTGCACACCCGAGTGCACGTTGATGTGGTCGAGCACGATGTCGCGCAGCTGCTCCGGGCTGGTGACGGCAACGTGCAGCAGATAGTCGTTCTCGCCGGCGACGTGGAACACCGTGAGCACGCCCGGTATGGCGGTGAGCGTGTCGTGGAAGCGCAGCACGTGATCCCGGTTGTGGCTGGCCAGGCGCACCGCGATCACCGCCTGGATCGGGTGTCCCAGCGCGGCCAGGTCCATCTGGGTGGTGAATCCGGTGATGATCCGCCGCTCCCGCAGCAGCTGCATCCGTTTCGCGCAGGTCGACTCGGCGACACCGACGCGCTTGGCCAGTGCCGCGCCGGTGATGCGTGCGTTGCCGGACAGCTCGGCGAGGATCGCCAGGTCGACGCCGTCGAGTCCTGCGCCGGGTTGCGGATTCTGCGTCGCCGCCGCCATCGTGCCGCTCCGATCATCGGAATCTGCTGAGTATTGCTCATTGTGCTGCAGGATCTGCGCCGTGTGCGCCATACAAGATGGGTTTCTTCTAACTTCCTGGTATGACGACAGCGCTGCACTTCGACTCGATCGCCACCCATGCCGGCCGGGACGGCCTCGCCGAGCAGGGGGTGCACGTCCCGCCGATCGACCTGTCGACCACCAACCCGGTTCCTGATCTGGACGCGAGCGGGCTGTCCTACGAGACGATGGCGGGCGGCGGGAGGCCCGTGACCGGCGGCGGCAATGTCTATGCGCGACTGTGGAATCCGACGGTCGCGCGCTTCGAGGAGGGACTTGCGGCACTGGAGGGCACCGACGAGGCGGTGGCGTTCTCCTCCGGGATGGCGGCGATGACAGCGGTCGTCCTGGCGGCCAAGGGCGAGCGCGGTGGGCGACACGTCGTCGCCGTCCGCCCGCTGTACGGCGGCACCGACCACCTGCTCGGCTCCCCGCTGCTGGATGTCGAGACGACCTATTGCACCCCGGACCAGGTGGCGACAGCGGTTCGGCCCGACACCTGCCTGGTCGTTGTGGAAACGCCCGCCAACCCGACACTGCAACTGGTCGACATCGCGGCGATCACCGCGGCGGCGGGCACGGCACCGGTCGTGGTCGACAACACCTTCGCGACGCCGGTGCTGCAGACCCCTGCGCAACTGGGAGCCTCGCTGGTGTTGCACAGCGCGACGAAATTCATTGGCGGACATGGGGATGCGATCGCCGGCGTGGTCGCGACGAGCACCCCGTGGGCGGAGGCACTGCGGCGAGTCCGGGCGATCACCGGCGGCCTGCTGCACCCGTTCGCCGGCTACCTGCTGCACCGCGGCCTCGCCACACTGCCGCTGCGAGTACGCGCCGGCCAGGACTCCGCGGACAAGCTGGTCAGCTGGGCGACCGACCACCCCGCGATCGCGGAGGTCTTCTACCCGGGGCTGCCCGAGTGCGACCCAGTTGGCCTCATCGGCCGCCAGATGCGTGGTCCGGGAGCGATGTTCGCACTCCGCCTCGCCGGTGGGTATGACGCGGCAGCGCGTCTCGTGAGCAACGTCCGCCTCTTCGAGCACGCCGTCTCGCTCGGCGGTGTCACGTCGCTGATCTCCCACCCCGCGTCGCTGACCCACCGCCCCGTCCCCGCCGACGCACGACCGGGCGCCGACGTGGTCCGGGTGTCGATCGGCCTGGAGGACGTCGAGGACCTGCGCGCCGACCTGGACCAAGCCCTCCCTGCCCACTGACCGAAAGGCTCACCTACGACCGACAGGCCCACTTGTATCGCGCGTTTTCGGGCGTTTCGGGCCTGTCCGACTGAGCCTCTCGATCGTTTGTGGGCCTCTCGGCATGAGGCACCTCGGCGTGTCGGTGGGTGGAGCGTCAGACGTTGCGGCGGTACTGGCCGCCCACCTCGAAGAACGCGTCGGTGATCTGGCCGAGCGAACACACCCGCGCGGCGTCCATCAGCACCGCGAAGACGTTCTCTCCCTTGGTCGCGGCATCGCGCAACCGGGCCAACGCCTCCTGCGCCTCCTGGCTGTGCTCCTGCTGGAACGCGTGCACCCGCGACAGCTGCGACTCCTTCTCCGTCTCCGAAGCACGCGCCAATTCAACGGTTTTCGCTTCTTCACCCTCGTGCGGATTGCGGAAGGTGTTGACGCCGACGATCGGCAGCGACCCGTCGTGTTTGCGGTGCTCGTAGAGCATCGACTCGTCCTGGATCCGGCCGCGCTGATAGCCGGTCTCCATCGCACCCAGCACGCCACCGCGCTCCGAGATCCGGTCGAACTCGGTGAGCACGGCCTCCTCGACCAGGTCGGTCAATTCGTCGATGATGAACGATCCCTGCAGCGGGTTCTCGTTCACCGCCAGACCCCACTCGCGGTTGATGATCAGCTGTATGGCGAGCGCCCGCCGCACCGAGTCGGCCGACGGCGTCGTGACGGCCTCGTCGAAAGCGTTGGTGTGCAACGAATTCGCGTTGTCGTAGATCGCGATCAGTGCCTGCAGCGTGGTCCGGATGTCGTTGAACTGCATCTCCTGGGCGTGCAGCGACCGACCGGAGGTCTGCACGTGGTACTTCAGCTTCTGGCTGCGCTCGCCCGCGCCATACTTGTCCCGCATCGCGACCGACCAGATGCGGCGCGCGACCCGGCCGATGACGGAGTACTCCGGGTCCATGCCGTTGGAGAAGAAGAACGACAGGTTGGGCGCGAAGTCGTCGATGTCCATCCCGCGGGCGAGGTAGGCCTCGACGTAGGTGAACCCGTTGGCGAGCGTGAAGGCGAGCTGACTGATCGGGTTCGCACCCGCCTCGGCGATGTGGTAGCCGCTGATCGACACCGAGTAGAAGTTGCGAACTGCGTTGGCAATGAACCATTCCTGGATGTCTGCCATCATCCGCAGGGAGAACTCGGTGGAGAACAGGCAGGTGTTCTGTCCCTGGTCCTCCTTGAGGATGTCGGCCTGCACGGTGCCGCGCACCGTCGCGAGCGCGCGAGCCCGAACCTCCTGCGCTTCGTCGGCATTCGGCTCCCGGCCCTGCTCCTCGGCGAACTTCGCGAGCTCCTGGTCGATGACCGTGTTGAGGAAGAACGCCAGGATCGTCGGCGCCGGACCGTTGATCGTCATCGACACACTCGTCGACGGGGAGGTGAGGTCGAAGCCGTCGTACAGCGCCTTCATGTCATCCAGCGTGGCGACGGAAACGCCTGAGGTGCCGACCTTTCCGTAGATGTCGGGACGCAGGTCGGGGTCACGGCCGTAGAGCGTCACCGAGTCGAACGCCGTGGACAGCCGGGTCGCCGGCTGTCCCTCCGACAGCAGCTTGAAACGCCGGTTGGTGCGGAACGGGTCGCCCTCGCCGGCGAACATCCGTGCCGGGTCCTCGTTGTCCCGCTTGAACGGGAAGACACCCGCCGTGAACGGGAAGTAGCCGGGCAGGTTCTCCCGCCGAAGGAAGGACAGCAGCTCGCCGTGGTCCTGGTAGCGTGGCAGTGCGACCCGCCGAATCTTGTTGCCGGACAACGACTCCTTGGTGAGCGCGGTGTGGATCTCCTTGTCGCGGATCTTCACGACCTGCTCGTCGCCGCTGTATGACGCCACGACCTTCGGCCAGTCCGACAGGACGCGGCCGATCGAGGCCGGCAGGTGCTGCCCGGCATCGTCGATCAGCTCGGACAGCTCGGCGGGAGCCTTGTCCCCCAACGCGTCCCGTGCCGTCGTGAGGTGCTGGATGCGACGCACCGCGTCGACATACGACACGGTGTCGGCGTGGTAGCCGCGCACCGTCTCGGTGATCTCGGACAGGTAGCGCACCCGCTGGGGTGGCACGACCTGCCGCAGCACCGACGAGTGACGCACGCTGACCGGCTCCAGCGTGCCCTCGGCCAGCTCCAGTCCCTTGCCACCCAGCTCGGAGCGCAGCTCCTGGTAGAGCGCGGTCACCCCGTCGTCGTTGAAGGTCGCGGCGGACGTGCCGAAGACCGGCATGTCCTCGGGCTTCTTGCCGAACGCCTCACGGTTGCGCACCATCTGCCGGCCGACGTCGCGCAGCGCGTCCATCGCGCCGCGCCGCTCGAACTTGTTGATCGCCACCACGTCGGCGAAGTCGAGCATGTCGATCTTCTCCAGCTGGCTCTGCGCGCCGAACTCGGGCGTCATCACATAGAGGTTGACGTCCGCGAAGTCGATGATCGCCGCGTCGCCCTGGCCGATGCCGGGGGTCTCCACGATGATCAGGTCGTAGGCCGCGGCACGCAGGACGGTGAGCACCTCGGCCAGTTCCTCGGGGACTTCGCGTCCACCACGAGTGGCCAACGACCGGAAGAAGATGCGTTCGCCGTCAAGGGAATTCATCCGGATGCGGTCACCGAGCAGGGCACCGCCGCCGCGCCGCCGCGTCGGGTCGATCGCCACGCACGCGATGCGTAACTTGTCCTGCTGGTCCATCCGGAAGCGCCGGACCAACTCGTCGGTGAGGCTGGACTTGCCCGAACCGCCGGTGCCGGTGATGCCGAGCACCGGGGTGTGCCGCTCGTCGGCCGCCGTGCGCAGCTGCCCCAGCAGATCCGAGGCGATGGCTCCCTGCTCGGCGCCGCTGATCGTGCGCGCGACCGCCGCGCGATCACCCGAGATCACGGCGTGCGCGTCGGGCCGCGAGACGTCATACACATTGAAGTCGCAGTCCTTGATGACCTGGTTGATCATCCCGACCAAGCCGAGCCGCTGCCCGTCCTCGGGGCTGAAGATGGTCACCCCGGAGTTGCGCAGCCGGGCGATCTCCTCCGGCACGATGACGCCGCCACCACCGCCGACCACGCGGATGTGGTCCGCACCGGCGTCCCGCAGCAGCTGCACGAGGTATTCGAAGTATTCAACGTGCCCGCCCTGGTAGGAGCTGACCGCGATGCCCTGGGCGTCCTCCTCGATCGCCGCGTCGACGACCTCCTGCACGCTGCGGTTGTGGCCGAGGTGGATCACCTCCGCACCCTGGCTCTGCATGATGCGCCGCATGATGTTGATCGACGCGTCGTGGCCGTCGAACAGACTGGAAGCGCTGACGATGCGCACGGGGTTCTCGGGGACGTGCAGCGCGGGTGCCTCGGACATCGGATCTCCACTACCTAGGATGAGGGATCCGCTAATAGTAGGACGTCCTAGTATTTTGGTCCAATCGTCGGTATGGCGCCCGCCGGCGGACCGACTCAGCGCCGCCGGCCGCCCGCAGCGTCGCGATAGGCCTCGACGAACGTCGCCAGCATGACCAGGAAACGTTCCTGTTCGGATCCGAGGGCGGCGAGGGCGGCACCCATGACGCCCATCAGGGCTTCGACGTCCTCCTCGTAGCGCCGCGTGCCGTCCGTGGTGGCCGTCAGCTGCGCCGCGCCCGAGCCGGCGTCCAGCCGTTCGAGGTGCCCGGCGCGCAGTGCCGCGTTGACCTGCCGGTTGACGGTCGACTGCTCGAGGTTCAGCTCGGTGGAGATCTCCCGCTGGGTGCGGGGCCGGCCGTCGGACAGCAGCCACAGCAGGCGCAGGTCGGCAGCACTGAGGCTGGTCGCGCTCTCGACCACCCGGCGATCGACGTCGAACGAGTGCAGGATCGCCGCCACGCGCTGGACGGGCGCCAGGTCCTGCCGCTCGGCCATCGCGACCAGGTCGGTCGGCCAGTCGCTGGCCGGCTGGGCGGAGTCGTCGGCGGTCATGGGGGTCATTTTGACAGATGTGGTCATATGCATGCACCATACATATAACCACAACGAAGAGGACCCATGACGACCACGACATCCGAAACACCGCCGGCACGGACGAAGGTCAGGCCGCAGCTGATCATCGCCGTCCTCTGCTTCGGCGCACTGTCCGCAGCCTTGATGCAGACCCTGGTGCTACCGATCCAGATCGAACTCCCCCAGCTCCTGCACGCCTCGGCGAGCGACACCTCCTGGATCGTCACCGCCACGCTACTCGGCGGCGGTGTCGCGATGCCGGTCTCGGGACGCCTCGGCGACATCGTCGGCAAGCAACGAGTGCTGGTCGGCTCCTCGGTCATCCTGGTCGCCGGGTCGGTGCTGTGCGCCCTGTCCACCAGCGTGTGGCCGATGATCGGCGGACGCTTCCTGCAGGGCATCGCCATGGGATTCATCCCCGTCGCCATCAGCATGGTTCGCGAGGTGGTGCCGCCGCAGATGGCCTCCACCGCGATCGCCACCCTCAGCGCGACCATGGGGGTCGGCGGTGCCATCGGCCTGCCGCTCGCGGCCTGGCTCGCGCAGGACTACAACTGGCACACGCTCTTCTGGGTGTCCGCCGCACTCGCCGTGGTCATGGTCGCGACCAGCGCACTGTTCGTCCCGAACGTCGCCGACGGGCACCCGGCGTCCATCGACGTGGTCGGGGCGATCAGCCTGGCGATCGGACTGATCGCGACCCTCGTCGGCATCTCCAAGGGCAACGACTGGGGCTGGGCCTCCGCGAACACGCTCCTGTGCGTCGTCGGCGGCGTCGTGGTCCTGCTGCTGTTCGGTGTCTACGAGCTGCGCCAGGACGACCCGCTCGTCGATCTGCGCACCACCGCACGACGACCGGTCCTGCTGACCAACCTGGCCGCGCTGCTCATCGGATTCGGGATGATGGCCCAGTCGATCGTCGTCCCGCAGCTGCTCGAGATGCCGAAGGCGACCGGCTACGGCCTCGGCCAGAGCATCCTCGAGGCCGGCCTGTGGATGGCCCCGGGCGGACTGATGATGATGTTCCTCGCACCGGTCTCGAGCAAGCTGATGACCACGGTCGGCGCCCGCATCACCCTGGTGATCGGCGCCGGCGTCCTCGGCCTCGGCTACCTGGTGGCGCTGTTCATGATGAGCGCACCGTGGCAGCTGCTGGTCGCCAGCTGCATCAGCATGGCCGGCGTCGGCATCGGGTATGCCGCCATGCCGACCCTCATCCTGGAGAACGTCCCGCCGTCCGAGTCCGGCTCCGGCGTCGGCATCAACACGGTGATGCGGTCGGTCGGCACGACGATCGCGGGCGCGGTCATGGCCAGCCTGCTGACCAGCCGGACCATCACGCTGGCGCCGGGCACCGCAGCGATCCCCTCCCAGGACGCATTCCGGCTGTGCTTCCTGGTGGGCGCCGTCGCGGCACTCGCCGGCGGTGCGATCGCCCTGACCATCTCCGGACGACGCCGCAAGCAGCCGATCGCGGTGGTGGAGGACCTCGCACTCAGCGAGACCTGAGGTCCACTGCTCACCCGTCGACGCCGGCTCGCACCACGGTGCGATGTCCGGCGTCGATGCGTCTGGTCCAGCCGCGCGCGTCCAGGTGCTCCAGGAGAGGTATGGCGACCCGGCGCGTCGTGCGAAGCGCACCTCTCGCCTCGCTGGTGGTGAACACCCGTGGCAGTTTGACCAGTTCGCGCATGGCCTGCGCGGGCGCGGTGGGCAGCAGCACGACACCATCGGCCAGCCGGAGCAGCCGGCCCGTGCGTTCGGCGGCGGCCAGCTCTCGGCGCCCGAGGCCGAGCTCGGTGAGTTCGTCGGCTTCGGGGGCCGCGAACGGGGCCTCCTGCAGCCGGCGTTCGACCTCGGACACGGCGGCCTCGGCCGGCCCGAGATCCTCCGACGCCTGCGACGTCGTCACCGACGGGCCGTGCACCGCGAGCTCCGCCTCTCGAACGACGACGCCGAGCAGCACGACGTCCGGGAGCGCGATGGCATCGGCCGCCGCCTTGTGGGACAGCCCGGATGACAACGGGTTCCGCGCCCGGTCGTCCTCGACTGCGGCGCGGAGGCCCGCCGCCCACTCGTGCAGGCGACGCTCGTCGATCCACCAGTCGGCGTCCGTGCGCAGACCGTCGACCGGGTGGTCCGGGACGATGACTCCCAGTCGCCGCAGGTCGGCCACCCGCATGGCCCCACGGCGAGCGACCTCGGCCCGGATGGGTCCGGCGGGATCATCGGCCGCCAGGGCGGCCGCCCGCCGGCGCCCGTCACCGCGTCGCCGCAGCGCGGGCGGGTCGACGTCGAGCACCTGCACACCACCCGCGATGCGCTGAGATCCGTTGTTCCGCAGGATCATCCGGTCACCGATGGTGAGTGGGAGCGCCCGCACCAGGGTGAGTCGAGCCGTGTCCTCGTCGAACGGCCGCAAGTGTGCACGCACCGCCGCGGTCCCGATGTGCACGATCACCTCACCGGCTGCGTCGTGGCACGGGACCCCGCTGGTTCGCCGCACGTCGACGACGTCGGCCAGTTGCCAGTCGCCCCGGGTGAGCAACACATCGCCACGGTGGATCTGGTCGGCGCCGGGTGACCGTAGGTTGAGCGCGACCCGATTCGCCGGACCGGCGCTCGGGACCACTGCCCCGTGCTCCTGCACTCCCCGGACGGTCACCTCTTGCGCTCCGTGCGAGCCGGCGAGCACCAACCGGTCGTCGGGGCGGACGGTGCCGGCGGACAGGGTGCCGGTCACGACCGTGCCGGCACCCTTGATCGTGAACGCACGATCGATCCAGAACCGAATGCGGCTGTCAGCAGGCGGTTTCGGGACGGTGACAAGAACACGGTCCAGCGTCGCGAGCAGCTGATCCAGCCCCTCGCCGGTGACCGCGGACACAGGCACGATCGGCGCGTCACGCAACCCGGTATCCGACAACTCCCGGCGGATCTGGGTCACGACCTCCGGGACCCGATCCGGCGCGAGATCGATCCGGCTGATGACGACCACACCGTGCTCGATCCCCAACGCCCGGACGGCGTCGCGATGGTCGTCGGACTGCTGCCGCCAACCCTCGTCGGCCGCGACCACGAAACAGACGACGGGTGCGGGGCCGATGCCGGCGAGCATGTTCCCGAGGAAGCGTTCGTGACCCGGGACATCGACGAAGGAGACCTCGTTGCCGGACGGCGTGGTGGTCCAGGCGAATCCGAGATCGATCGTCAGGCCGCGCCGCTTCTCCTCGTCCCACCGGTCGGGCTCGATCCCCGTGATCGCGCGCACCAGGGTGCTCTTGCCGTGGTCGACGTGCCCGGCGGTCGCGACGACATACATCTCAGCCGCCCAGAGCGGCCCGCACCGCGGCGGCCAGCCGCTCGTCCTCGGACTCGGGGACACACCGCAGGTCCACCAGGCAACGCCCGCCGTGGCTGCGCGGCAGCACCGCTGGATCCCCGAGTCGCAGTGCGGCTGCTGCACTTTCGGGCAGCGCGACGGCCCAGCCGGGCAACGGAACACCCGGTGCACCACCGCCGCCGACCCGCCCGTCGTGCGGGACGACCTCTCCCCCGACCGTGGCGGCGAGCTTCTCGGCACGTTCCCGGAGCCGCACCGGGTCGGCGTGCAGCGCAACGCTCGTCGGGGTGTCGGGCCCGGACAGCGTCGCCTCGAGCGCTGCCAGCGCAAGCTTGTCGGCGCGGACTGCGCGGGCGAGGGGGTGTTTCGCCATACGATCCACAATTTCCTTGCGGCCCAGAACGATTCCGGCCTGTGGGCCGCCGAGCAGCTTGTCACCGCTCGCGGTGATGACATCGGCGCCATCGCTGATCGTCGTGGACGCGTCCGGTTCGTCGGGGATCATCGGGTCCGGTGCGAGCAACCCGCTGCCGAGATCGACGACAAGGGGCACGTCGTGCTCTGCCGCGAGCGCACGCAGCTCGCTGACGGAAGCCGCAGCGGTGAAGCCGCCGAGCCGGAAGTTGCTCGGGTGCACCTTCAGGATGCAACCGGTCTCCGGGCCTGTCGCGTCTGCGTAGTCGACCAGGTGCGTGCGGTTGGTGGTGCCGACCTCCCGCAGCCGCGCTCCGGTCGACGCGATCAGGTCGGGCAGCCGGAAGCCGGCGCCGATCTCGATGAGTTCGCCTCTGCTGACAATGATTTCACGACCTTGTGCAAGGGTCGTCGTCGCAAGCACGAGCGCAGCAGCACCGTTGTTGACGACCAGCGCCTCTTCGGCGGCCGGGCACCGGGCGAGCAGCGCGGCACGTGCGGCGACCCCGCGCTTCGACCGGGTGCCCGTGGTGAGGTCCAGTTCGACATCGACATACTCCGCGGCGGTGCAGATCGCGTCGATCGCGGCTCGCGACAGCGGTGCCCGCCCCAGGTTGGTGTGTATGACGACCCCGGTCGCGTTGAGCACCGGGTGCAGTCGGGTCGGGCTGCGCTGCAGCGACCCGGCGAGCACTGCAGCTACCTGCTCCGGCTCGATCTCCCCCCTGCGTGCCCGGTCCTGTGCCGCCGTCACGAGACGCCGCACCGTGGCCGCGCCGAGCCGCTCCGTCGCCTCGAGCGCCGCCGGTGACGCGAGCAGCGTGTCCGTGCGTGGGATGCGGCTGCGCGGGTCCTGCGACGACATCGGCACCTCCGGGCGGCACGGCATTCGTTCTGGCGGAGACGGACGGGAATCGAACCCGCCAGACCGAGATGCTCGGCCTCACCGGTTTTGAAGACCGGGGGGCCCACCAGGAACCCTGACGCCTCCACACGCCAACTTACCCGCTGCCCCGTTTCGGCCAGTGCGGGCTGTGGGTGCCCGGGCGAGCCGTGGAGCTCGGCTCAGTGGGTGACCTTGAGTGGCGGAAGCTGAGCCGTCAGCATCTTGACGCGCGGGTTCGAGGTGATCGGCACCTGACCCTTGGGCATGGTCGCGTTGGTGCCTGGGTTGACCGCTCCGTACTTCTGCTGCACGGCCAGGTAGGTGACGCCGGTCGTGGAGTCGCCGCCCGGGGCGGGAGCGGGCTCGGTGATGGTGACGTTGTCGACGTGGTAGGTCGTGCCGTTCGCGGTGAACGTGTAGTCACCGGTGAACGTCGCCTGCCGGTGTGCCGCGGCGACCCAGACGGCGGTGCCGGGCCGGGCCGTCACCGTGATCCGCTCCGAGTCGGAGGTTTCGGTGGCCCACCGGTGCTCGGCGCTGAACTTGATGCTGACCTTGGCATTGGCAAAACCGAGGGCGCTCAAGGTCGTCTCGGCTCCGACCGATCCACCGATCGAGAAGCTCGCCCCCGCCTGGTGGGTCACCTTGATGTCCTGGGTGACCGGTTCCGTGCTGTCCGGGGGGTTCTCCAGGATGGTCGAGCTGGCATCCTCCCAGCCGGTCTCGGAGTAGGCGGGATTGCTGGTCGGTTTGAACGCCTTGTCCGTGGCGTTCGGGAAGAGCGCCATCGCCGTGCCGGCGGCCGTGGGTTGGGCGGCGGCGTCGATGGTGACCGTGTTCCCGTCCGCCGCGTAGGCCGCCGTGCCGATGGCGGTCGACCCGACCAGCACGGTGGCGAGCAGGGTTCCGGTGATGACTCGGGTCTTGGTGATTTTCATGGTGTTTCCTTCGAGGTGTGGTGTCCTGGTGGACGCTGCGATGGGGTTGTTGTCGAGGTGTTACGAGTGTGTCGGGGCGCGGCCCGACCGGCCGTCGGCCGGACGGCCGATGGGGCGTACGACGTGTCCGTCGGCCGATCGATGGACAGAGCTACTCGCACGCGGCCGGATCGACCGGTGCCTGCCCCGTGCCGACCGCGCTGAGGACCGGACGGAACGCGGTGCCCGGCATCGGTATGGACTGGCCCGGCTTGCTGATCCCCGGCATCGAGACCGTGACGTTCTTGATGTGGTAGGTCAGCTCGCCGTTGTAGACGGTGAAGTCGAAGTCGCCCGTGACGTTCTCCACCTCAGTGGTCTTGACGAAGTGACCTTGCTGACACGCGGGGACGGTCATCGTGTCGCCGTTGTCGACGCTGTTCGACACGCTCCACTCCTGGCCGCTCTCGACCGACGCGCTGATGCCGGCGTTGGCCAGCCCCAGGACACCGAGTTCGGTGTCCCATTCGAGGCTTTCCGACAGGGAGGTGCTTTCGGTGTTGGTGCTGCCGGTCATGGCGGTCAGCTCGGCCGGGCTCGACGTGGTGTTGATGAGCGTCGCCGACCCGGGGGCCGGGTTCGACTCGGTCCACGTCGGGTCCGCGGTCGGTGTGAACGCCTTGTGGGTCGCGTCGGCGTCGGTGAAGTGAGTCATCGCATCCGCGGCCCCGTCGGGGCTGGTGCTCGCGTCGACGGTGATCTCGGCGGGTTCGTTGAGGAACGCGCCCACCGAGTTCTTCTCCGCGCCGGGCTGCACGGCCATGTGGAACACCGCCGTGGAGTTCGCCCAGCCGGTGTCGGTGTCGGCCTTGTCCATGCTGAAGCTGGTCACGTTGTCGTTGACGTCGGCGTGGATCCGCACCAGGTGCTGGCCGCCGTCGGCATCGGTGAACGTGTAACTGACCCAGTCGTCGTCGCCGTCGGCGGCGTACGGCGACTTCGACTCCTTGCGCAGGTGCATGACGTCGCCCGGCTTCATCGTCTCGGCCGGCCCCGTCCCCCGCCAGTCGACCTTCGTCCATCCGGAATTGCTGTACAAGTGCTGCGACTGGGTGCCGGACGGCTGAATGGTCCACGTGTACGGAGTGTCGTTGTAGAGCCGGTAGTCGAACGAGAGGTCGTTCGGCGCCGGCGGGCCGACCGGCTGCACCCCGGAATCGTCCTGGCCCCCGGTCGCGGCGAGCGCGGGGCCGGCCGCCAGGCCGACGAGCACGACACTGCCGGCCACCGCCGCGGCGAGCTTCCTGGTCACGGTGTTGATACGCACGGTACGTCTCCTACAGTCTGATCCGCCCGGTTCGGGCGGTTCGTGGTTGATGCCTCAACTGTCCGGCCGAACGACGATCGCCACAGTCGG
The DNA here is from genome assembly GCF_014190805.1 of Flexivirga oryzae. NCBI lineage: Bacteria > Bacillati > Actinomycetota > Actinomycetes > Micrococcales > Dermacoccaceae > Flexivirga > Flexivirga oryzae. The sequence continues at coordinate 593,524 of NZ_JACHVQ010000002.1, forward strand.
CCGAGGAGATGACCACCCGGTGGAAACGACGTCGGCCGATCGGCCGACATGTGCTGTCGTCGAACCGGTGATCCGGCGAAACCGGTCCTGGCCCGCGGCCCTCGCGCGTAGCGTGGATTCGTGCAGCACAGTTGGCCGGACGGAGTCTCGCCGGAGACCGTCGACACCCGGCTGGGACCGGTGCAGTACGCGTGCATCGGCAGCGGCGCTCCCGTCGTCGTGCTCCACGGGAGCCCCGGCGGGATCGACGCGGCGGCGCTGATGGCCGACTTCCTGCCCCGGGACGGCGTCCGCGCGATCCTGCTGTCGCGGCCCGGCTACCTCGGCACGGAACTCGGCGGCCGGCAGACTCCCGACCAGCAGGCGGACCTCGTCGCCGCGCTGATGGACGTCTTGGGGATCCGCTCCGCCGGCGTGCTGTCCTGGTCCGGGGGCGGCCCGTGCGGATTCCGGCTGGCGGTCCGCCACCCCGACCGGGTGACGGCTCTCGTCGCGTTCGCTGCTGTGAGCACGGCATACCAGCCCCCACCCGTCGGCCTGAGTGACCGGCTGCTGCTGGCCACCGCGCCGGGGCGCCGGCTGCTGCGGATGCTCGCCCGACACCGCCCCGCGGACGTGATTACCGGCACGCTGCGCAGCGAGAGCTCGCTGACCGGTGCGCAGCTGCGGGACCGGGTCGCCGCCATCGTCGCCGACCCGGTCAAGCGCGACTTCGTGCTGGGACTTGCGGGCACCGCCGGTCTCGGGCCTGATCGGCGCGTCGGCTACCGCAACGACCTTGCGCAGTTCGCCCGGATCGGCTCACTCGAACTGGAGCGCATCGGTGCCCCCACTCTGGTGGTGCACGGCACCGCCGACACCGACGTTTCGCCCGAACACAGCGATCATGCCGTCGCAACGATCCCGGGGGCGCGCCGGCTCGACCTCGATCAGGGCAGCCATCTCGCGCTCTACACCCATCCCGACGCCGCGCAGGCACAACGCCGGGTGGTCGACTTCCTGCTGCGCAGAGAGGCATAGGTCGCCGCGATGGCGATGTCGGACGAGTTGGTCACCGTGGTCGTCGCCGACGACCACCCCTTCTTCCGCGACGGGGTGGCCCGGGGGCTGAACAACAGCGGACGGATCCGGGTCGTCGGCGAGGCCGGCGACGGGCGAGAGGCGCTGGACCTCATCCGGGGCGAACATCCGCAGGTCGCGGTGGTCGACCACCAGATGCCGCAACTGAGCGGCCTCGAGGTCGTCCGTGCCGTGGTGCGCGACCAGCTGCCGACCCGGGTGCTCCTGCTGTCCGCCTTCGCGGACGGCGCCGTCGTGTTCCAGGCCTTGCAGGAGGGTGCGGCCGGTTACCTGACCAAGGACGCCTCCCGCGGCGAGATCGTCGAAGCTGTGGCGCGCGTCGCGGCCGGCCACACCGTCATACCGCCTGGACTGGCCGGCGGACTCGCCGACCAGATCCGACTGCGCTCCCAATCGGAGACGCCGGTGCTCTCGGAGCGCGAACGACAAGTGCTGGAGGCGTTCTCGCGTGGCCTGTCCATCCCGCAGGCGTCCGCCGAGCTGTTCCTCGGCGTGAGCACCATCAAGACCTACACGCAGCGGCTCTACGAGAAGCTCGGTGTCTCCGATCGGGCCGCCGCGGTCGCCGAGGCGATGCGCCGAGGCCTGCTCGAGTAGAAGGGCCGGTGACATGGCCGCAGTGCTTGGCGAGGTTCGGCTCGACGAACTGGCCCGGACCCCCGAACTGCGGGACGTCCTGCTGCGCCACGCCTATCGCAGCGTCTGGGTGCAACTCGGATTGCGCGTGCTGCTCGTCGTTTTCGTCGCTCTGACCATCGGTTTCGTTCCGCCCGAGCACGATCTGGCCGCATGCTGGTCGATCGTCACGGGGTATGTCGTGTGGGCCGCCGCTCTCGCCGCGCTGACCCGCGATCGAGGTGTCGCCCCCTTGCGCTGGATGTGGCTCGCCCTCCTCGTCGACACCTGTGCATTGTCCGCGCTGACGCTCGTGTCCGGGATCGCCGCGGAGCAGTCGTGGACCGCCGACGTACTCGTCAACGGGTTCTACGTCATACCCATGCTCGCCGCGACGTCGTTGCGGCCGATGGTGTGCGCCGCGATCGCTCTGCCGACGCTGGCGGCCAGCGTGGTGGTGAGCGTCCTGACGCAGCAGGCCAACGCCGAGCCGTGGTCGTCGATCCTGCTGCGGTCGCTCGTGCTTGCCGGCCTCGGTGCCGGATCGGTCGCCCTGTCCGCAGTGCAACTGTCCCGCGTGCTCACGATCGGCAGCCTGCTGCGGGAACGGACCGGTCTGCTCGACGACATCGTCTCCGTCGAGGCGCGCGAGCAGGCCTTGCTGGCCGAGAACCTGCACGACGGTGCCCTGCAGTACCTCCTCGCCGCCCGGCAGGACCTGGAGGACGCGCGCGACTCCGGCGACCCAGCTTCCTTCGATCGCATCTCCCATGCTCTGCGCGAGTCCTCGACGCTGTTGCGGTCCACGGTGTCCGAGTTGCATCCCGCCGTGCTGGAGCAGGCGGGGCTCGCTCGGGCGCTCGCGGACCTCGCCGCCGGCGTCGCCGCCCGGGCACGACTCACTGCGGAGCTCGACCTGGCCGACTGGTCCGAGCCCACCGCGGTGGACCGGGTGCTGTTCGCCGCCGCCCGGGAGGCGTTGACCAACGTGGCCAAACACGCGCACGCGCGCACCGTCCTGGTCTCGCTGCACCGGGACGGACCCGACGCCGTGCTCATCGTCAGCGACGACGGAAGGGGCATCGCCGGCGACGCGCTTGCCCAGCGGTTGGCCGACGGCCACATCGGGCTCGCCAGCCACCGCACCCGGGTGGCGGCAGTCGGCGGCGAATTGCAGGTTGAGCCGAATCTGCCTGTCGGCACACGAATTCGGGTACGTGTGCCGGTGCCTGAGCGATCGGCGTCGCCGAGGCCGGCCCGGTTGCCGTGAGTCATCCGCAGTACGGACGGACCGGTGGCGTCATACCCTCGGAGGTATGACGGGCACCGAGGCACCCTTGCGACTGACCGACTTCGCGCACGGCGGCGGGTGCGCGTGCAAGATCCCGGCGGGCGAACTGGAGGACGCGGTCCGCGGCCTCGTCGGCCAGACCGGGCCGGACGTACTGGTCGGGCTGGATGACGGTGACGACGCGGCCGCCGTCCGGGTGCGCGACGACCTGGCCGTGCTGTCGACGGCGGACTTCTTCACCCCCGTGGTGAACGACCCCTACGACTGGGGACGGATCGCGGCGGCGAACGCGCTGTCGGACATCTACGCGATGGGTGGACGGCCGGTGGTCGCCATCAACCTGGTCGGCTGGCCGCGCGGGGTGCTGCCGATGGAGCTGATGACCGAGGTGCTGCGCGGTGGCCTCGACGTCGGCCGACAGGCCGGCTGCCCGGTCATCGGCGGGCACACCATCGACGACCCGGAGCCCAAATACGGTATGGCGGTCACGGGTGTTGCTGACCCGAATCGCTTGCTGCGCAACGATTCCGGCGTCGCCGGTCTACCGCTCACCCTCACCAAGCCCATCGGTGTCGGGCTGTTGAACAACCGCCACAAGCAGACCGGTGACCCCATTGAGGCTGCAATCGCATCGATGACCGCGCTGAACGACGTCGCCGCCAGGGATGCGCTGGCCGCGGGGGTGACGACCGCGACCGACGTCACGGGCTTCGGTTTGCTCGGCCACCTGCACAAGCTGTGCCGGGCGTCCGGCATCGGCGCGGTCCTCGACCGGGCAGCGGTGCCGGCGATCGATGGCGCGCTGGACGCGCTCGCCGCTGGGTGCATCACCGGCGGGACCCGCCGCAACCTGGACTGGGTGCGCCCCCACCTGCAGGTGGGGTCCGGAATCACCGAGGAGGACCTGCTCTTCCTGGCCGACGCGCAGACCTCCGGTGGGCTGCTGATCGTGGGCGAGGTGCCGGGCTACCCGGTCATCGGGCACACCGTCGCCGGGAGCGGCATACAGGTCCGCTGAGCGGCGGCGCTTTCGCCCAACCTCTCCCGCCAAACCCCGTCCCGCCATACCCACTGCCGGCATGACACACACCCCGACGACCGACAGGCTCAGCAACGACCGAGAGGCCCAGTAACACCCGGCCAAACACACCGGAATTGCTGGGCCTCTGGGCGTTTACTGGGCCTCTCGGCGAGAAGGGGAGGGGCGAGAAGGGGAGGGGCGAGAAGGGTGGGGGTCGTTCGTCAGCCGGCGGTGGTGATCGAGTCGTCGGTGATGCCGGCGGCCCGACGTGCGGCGAGGCGGCGGCGCTGCGGTTCGATCGTGTAGCGCGGGTCCTTCGCCGAATTGATCCCGGCCTCGAGCACCCCGAAACGGGTGCAGGCCGACGCACCGAGCAGCGCGGCACCGGCCACCGCAGCGCACACCCGGTTGCGACCCAGCAGCAGCGCACCCACCCCGCCGGCGATCGCCAGCCGCTCGCTCCACCGCAAGAGGGTGCCCGGTCGGCCGTGGTGCAGCGGTTCGGCGGCCACCGGATCCATCCGGCGCTCCATGTAACGCGTGGCGAGCAGGTCACCGGCGACGCCCAGCACCGCGAGGACCCGTGCGGGCCTTGTCTCGCGGGTCGGCGTGGTGACCATCGCGAGGCCGCCGGCTGCGAGTGAGGCCGAACTGGCGAAGACGAACGGCAGGTCGCGGTGCGCGGCGTTCCAGGTCGGGTTGGCCGTGTCGGACAAGAGCACCGCGGTGTAGACGGCGAGCGGTGCACCGAAGACTGCGCCCGCGACACCCGCCGCCGGCTCGACGGCGGACAGGACCCGGCGCAGTGGACCGAGCGGCAGCCGGCCACCGGTGAGCCGGTCGACCTCGGAGGCAGCCGCGAGCCCCATGCCGCCGCTGTACGCCGTGAGGATCCACGACCCGAGGCTCATCGGCGAGGTCAGCTTGACGGTACGCAGCATGTTGTAGAAGCGATCGGGTCGTCCGAGGTCCTTCACCAGCGCCCCGCTACCCAGCGCGATCGCAAGCATGGCGCCGATGCGAGCGTTGCGGCACAACAGTTTCCGGCCGGTGAGCTGCGCACCGTAGGCCAGCAGCCCCGACCCCCCGGCGACACCGCCGAGGAAGAGGTATGCCGCGATCTCCGGCCCCCACGGGGGCGCCTTGACCACCGGTTTGCCGTAGTACGACGTGAATTCGGCGTCCGGCACCATCGGCATCTCGCGCGCGCCGTCGGCACCGCCTCCGCCTCGACGACGACCGCCCGGGCGGCGCAGGCGGCGCCGCCGGCCACCCTGCTCCGGCGGCCGATAGGCGTCGTAGGGCGACGTCGTCATCAGCGGCCTCCCAGGAAGGCAACGGCTGCCGCGGCCAGCATCCCTGCCGCAGCCAGTCCGGCACGCTTGAACATCACCGGCAGATCCGCGGTCGGCACCCGCGGGTCCGGCGGCAGACCGTAGACCTCGGGCTCGTCGAGCAGCAGAAAGACCGAGCCGGTTCCGCCGACCCCGTCGAGCTCGTTGGCGCCATACAGTCGTGCCTCGGTGAGTCCCTGCTCGTGCAGCTGCTTGACCCGATCGCGAGCGGTGTCAACCAGATCCGCGTGATCACCGAACTTGATCGACGTCGTGGGACAGGTCTTGGCACACGCCGGCTGCTCCCCGTCGACCAGCCGGTCGTAGCAGAGGGTGCACTTCTGTGCGATGCCGATGTTGGGCACGTCAGGCTGTTCGCCCTTGCGCTCGCCACGTCGTGTCTTGGGGGCGGCCGTGCCGTCGGTACGCCGCTCGATCACGCCGAACGGGCACCCCGCGACGCAGGTGCCGCACCCGTTGCAGACGTCGGCTTGCACCACGACGGAGCCGAATTCGCTGCGGAACAGGGCGCCGGTCGGGCAGACGTCGAGGCAGCCCGCGTGGGTGCAGTGCTTACATACGTCGGAGGCCATCAGCCAACGGAACTCCGGCGTGTCGGGAGGAGTCACGTCGGATGGTGGGGCGTCCGAGACCTCGATACGGCCTCCGCTAGCGCTCCGGCCTACTCGGCCATCTTGGGTGGTGCGGTCGCTCGACCGCACGGTCGGCATCCCGAGATCGACCAGTTTGCGGCCGGATTCGCGTGCCTGCTCGATGTGCGCGGAGTCCTGCTCGATGAACGCGACGTGCCGCCAGGTGCTGGCACCCAGCTGCTGCGTGTTGTCGTAGGACATGCCGGTGATCTCGAGGTCACCGTCCCGCGGGTTGTGGTTCCACTCCTTGCACGCCACCTCGCAGGCCTTGCAGCCGATGCAGATCGACGTGTCGGTGAAGAACCCCTTGCGGTGCTCGTGGGTCGTCCAGTGCGCGTCGACCGCGGGATCGGCCGGGCCGGAGAACTGTCCCATCAGTCGTCCTCCCTCGGCGTCATACGCTCGTTGTCGGTCTCGGTGGTCGCCCCGGCGCGCGACTGGAACTCCGCGATGAAGCGCAGTAGCGCGTCACCCTGGGGTCTC